>JADGHX010000041.1 GCA_019683695.1 Steroidobacteraceae bacterium | reverse complement strand
GAAGTTCGACGAGCTCTACTGGCGCTTCTACATGAAAACATCCAGCAACTGGATCGGCCAGGCCTACAAGGTGACCCGCGGCATTGTGTTCGCCGGATCGGACTGGCGCCAGGCCGCCATCGGCCACCTCTGGGAAGACGGCCCCGACTCGCTCGGCATGGGGCTCGACCCGGTCTCGGGTGTCAAGGGCAGCACCGTGGTCACGACGAAGTACAACGACTTCTCGAACCTCACATGGCTCGGCAAGGCAAACGGCCCGTTCCAGATGTACGGCACCGCCAATCGCGGCAAGTGGACCTGCATCGAAGTGCGCATGAAGCTCAACACGCCCGGCCAGTCGGACGGTGTGATGTCCTTCTCGGTGAACGGCACGCCACAGGCCACCGCCTCGAATCTCAACTTCCGCGGCAGCTACACCGGCTACGGCATTAACGCCATCCTGCTTGAAAGCTTCATCGGCAGCTCCGGCGCCCCGCAGAACCAGGCGCGGTACTTCGACAACTTCGTAGTCAGCACCAAGCCCATCGGCTGCTACAACGCCAATGAGGTTCGGCCCAACGCGCCGACCAACGTTCGAGTGGAGTGATCCGAGAGCGCGCGGGCCTCGTCAGGCACACGGCATGGGCGCGATGCCTTTCGCGCCCTACGCGTGTGATATCCCCCGTGACAGTCGAGAAGGCGCTTCGAGCAGCGCGCGCTCGAAGCGCTTCGTGAGCGAAGCCCAGTCGAACTCGCTGAGCACCAGCTTTGCGCCAGCCGAACCGAGTTGCCGGGCCAGATCCGCATCACTGAGCACATGCAGCGACGCGGCGATGATTTCTTCTGTCGTATCAGCCACCAGCAGATGCAGCCCGGACTGCGCCCCTACCGCTGCCGCGCATTGCCGCGTGGTAACGACCGCCTTGCGCATCGCAAGCGCCTCCAGAACCTTGTTCTGCAGACCTGATGCCAGCCGCAGCGGGAAGATGCACGCCGCCGCGTGTTGCACATACGGCCAGATCGAGGCGACGCTGCCCGTAACGAGCGTGTCCGCGCCGGCCAGCGCCTGAACCTGCGGCGCGGGCTGGTGCCCTGCGATGACGAGCTTCAGGCCCGGCACCTTCTCGCGCAGCGCCGGCATGATCTCGTTCGCGAGCCAACACGCGGCATCCACGTTCGGCCCGAACGACATGTGTCCGAAAAAAAGGACATACCGTTCGGGCGCGCCGGGCGGACGCTCCAGCGGGACGGCCGCATCGCCGATGTCCTCGAGGAAGATGCCGTTCGGCAGCACCATCGTGCGCCCCGGCGCCGACGGTCCCGATGCTGCGGCATCGGCTGCCGAGATGTAGATCGTGAGGTCCGCTCGGCTGCGCAGCTCGTTCTCCCACTTCCGCGTGGCCTTGATTTCCGCCGCGCTGCTGCCGTCCTTGCGCGCCCGGGTAGCGATGAGCGATGGCGAATCGACCAAGTCGAAGACGCAGCGCGCTGCAGGCGGATGCCGCGCGACCTGAAGTGCAGCTTCGAGGTACTCGGGGCCAGCCCAGAGCACAACATCGTACTGACGGCGCCGCCCCGCGGCAGCGATCACGCGCTTGACGTCTTGCGTCCACACGCTGCGCATCGAATATGGGGCACTGCCCGGCAGCACGCTGCGCGCGATCACACCCAGCCGGGCAGCCATCGGCGGGGGGCGCCCCGACACGTCGATGAACTCCACTGCGCAGGAGTCCCCGAATGGGCAATCGTCTGTCCACCCCTCGCGATCGCCAATGATCATGAGATGAACGGAATGGCGCGCGCACAGGTACTGCAGCAGCGGGAAGTAGCGGATCGAGAACCCCGAGCGCCGGGGCGGCCAGGGGACGCGCGGGACGACGACCAGAATCGAGCGCCTGCCTTGCGTCATCTTGACTCCGTCCATCATGCAGCAGCATCGGCACACTGTCCGGCCGTGGTGCCCGAATGCGCGCCCGCAGCCAGACGGTCCTGAATCACCTGCACGAGGCGGCGGGCGACGGCCACCCACGTGTAGCGCTCACGCATGAGGGCAACGGCATTGCGTCCCATGGCGATGCGGGTCGGCTCGTCGGTCAGCAAGGTCACGATGGCATCGGTATACGCGCCGATGTCGCCCGACGGACAGAGAATGCCCGTCCGGTTACCCGAGAGAAGCTCGACGGGCCCGCCTTGGTCCGACGTCACGATGGGCAGCGCCGCACTCATGGCCTCCACCAGCACGTGCGGGGAGCGATCGAAGCGGTGCGGAAGGAAAAACAGCGACGCGCGCCGGAAATAATCCGCAAGCTGCGCCTTGTCGTAGATGGGCCCGAGCACCTGCACGTTACTCTCGGACCGCAGGACGAGACCGCTCGAATCCTTCCCGATCACCACGAACTGCGCGCGCGGTACGGCCTTCCGTACCCGCACCGCCGTGTCGAAGAGCCGATCCACACCCTTGCGATGAAAATCGTTGGAGACATGCAGCACGATGGGCTCGCGCGGCTTCGCGGCGAGATCCTCGGTGGACAAGTCCACACCGCAGGGCCCCCACCCGATATCTACCACCTTGTCTTCCGGCAGGACGTGCGCCTCCAGCGTCTGTTGCCGCGCCCATTTCGACATGCACAGCACGGCAAGCGCGCCCGCATAGGTCTCCGCCTGCAGCGCGTGAGATTTCTTCCGTCGGGTAAAGCGCGCACGCGCTTCGCCCGGCAGCGGTTCGAGGGAGCGGCTCTGGTCGATGTAGTTGACGTATGGAATCGCCTTCGCATCGCCCTGGGCGAACGGCTGAAACCAGCTGCCCCACATCACGAGCGCATCGGCCCTGGCACCGCCGTGAACACCGGCGCGTTCCAGTTCGCGCACGAGCACGCGCTGCCGGCGCCGCTGCACGAGCGGGTGCATCTGGTAATTGCCCCACCACTCCGAGCGCGGCCGAGCGAATGACAGCGCGGCGGCCGCGAGCTTCGTGGCGAGATCGATGTCATCGAACGGCACTACGGCGCGCACGTCTGCGACCTGCCTCAGTGTCTCAAAGAGGTAGCGCTGGCGCGGCTCGTTACCGGTGAGGACCAGACTCAGGTTCATGCAGGATCCTGCGGTTCTTCAGTCAATGTACACTGGCCCGCTTTCAAGCGCCTTCAGCACTTCGGCTCGGCGCGCCGCGGTAATCCCAGGCAGGTGATAGCCGGCCCCGAAGCTGCGTCCTGCAGCGCGCAACTCGCGATGACGCTGCCGATATTCCTCGGTGGTCCTGATGACGCGGGCGGGGTTCCCCGCAGCGACCGAGCCTGAGGGGATGTCGCGACTCACCACCGAGCCCGCACCGACGATGCAGTCATCGCCGATCGTGACCCCGGGCAGCACGATGACCGAATCCCCGAGGAAGCACCGCGAGCCGATTCGGATACAGCCCAGGCGCGTCGCACCGGCAACCAGCTTGGCGCTCGCATCGTGCGCGATGAGGCGCACGTTGGGTGCGAAGACGCAATCGTCGCCGATGGAGATGAGGAAGCAGTGACTGGGATCGATGAAGATGCCTTCCTGGAATGAGACGTTCCTTCCCAATGTCAAGCCGTGCTCCTGCAGCATGCGCAGGTAGGCGGCAAATTTCAGGTCCCGCCGCAGGGCCACGACCCGCCGGAGCCAGCGAAGCACGCTCATCGTCTTGGGGCCAAAGTTGTAGGTTCCGCGGAAGGCAGGAATGATTCGGATATTATGCCGGCCGAGGGCGCAGTCGCCACTGACGGGGACGATGCCAGGCTTGCGCGGCGCGCACCGTTCGCGTCACGACGGATCCCCTTCGTGACTCGCGTCACAGAACCCGGCCAGGCGATTCTTGATCGATACCACGGCACTGCACGCACAGCTACTCACTCGCATGTCGAACCATACGACCGGCTCGCAAACCCTGCAGGTGGGGTTCGTGACGACGGGCCTCTATTTCGACCCGGAGCAGGCCCAAAACCAGGCGCGCTTTGCCGCGCTGTCACGCGTCTCCGGCGGAGAGATCTTCGCCGTCGTGTACAACCCGGATTTCCTGCGCTACTCGCTCGGCAACTACACGCTTCGCTCGCTCCTTCTGCCTTCCTGGCTGGGCGGGTACGGGATAGTCCGCAGCTCGGTCAGGGCGCTTCTCTACGTGTTATTCGTCCTCGGCACGGCGCTGCGGATACGGCTCTCCGGCCGTCGACCGTACGATGTGCTCGTCTCGAGCGATCCGTTCAAGTCCGGCCTGCTCGCGCTCATGGCCGGGCGAATCCTCGGAATTCCATTCGCCGTCGAGCTCAACGGCAACTATACGGCGGCCATGAAGCTCGACGACGGCTCGACGGGGTCGTGGTACATGCGGGCCAAGGCGCAGTTCGCGGACTTTATCATGCCGCGCGTGCTGAAACGCGCCGCTGCCATCAAGCTGCTCTACGAGGCCCAGCTCGGGGATCTCGCCACGCCGGAACTGCTAGCCAAGACGCACGTGTTCCACAATCTGGTTCCGCTGGAACCCTTCCGATCACAGGCGAGCGAAGAGCGCTACTTCATCCTGCTCGGGCATCCCTGGCTGCTGAAGGGTGTGGATCTCGCGATCCAGGCGTTCCTGGAGGTGAGCGAGCGCCATCCCGAGTACCACCTGCGGGTCGTCGGGTACTGCCCGAACCCCGAGCCGTTCGAGAAGCTCGCTGCCGGCCACCCCCGTATTCATCTGCAGCCGGCGGGCGTGCCCCATTCCGAGGCAATCGGGCTCATCAATCGCAGCTTCGCCCTGCTGCTGCCGTCCCGGACGGAAGGCATGGGCCGGGTGCTGCTCGAAGCCATGGCTGCATCGAAGCCAGTCGTGGGTGCTTGTGTCGATGGGATTCCGCGCGTCATCCGCCACGAGCAGAACGGCCTGCTCTTCGAATGTGGCAACGCGAAGGACCTCGCCCGGCAGCTCGATCGACTGATGTCCGACCCCGAGTTCGCGCGTCGGTTGGGCGAGAACGCCAAGGCCGACGTCCACACTCGCCTCTCGCCAGAGGCGTACCAAGTTGCGTACGTTACCTTCCTCGGCATCGCGGCCGGCGGCGTGGGGACGAAGCGTGCAGCCTAGTGTCGATCCGATACCGACCCGGGCCCCCTCCTCCGCCCAGAGCGCGCGGCGTCGGCCGGTGGAAGTTGCTGCGGGCGTGCTGGACTCCCTGGGCCTGCTGAATGGTGTTCTGCGGATCGCGCGCGGCCGCTACATCATGGCCTATCACCGCGTCCTGCCGCCCGCGGAGGCGCAGGCGGAGTGGTGTCATCCGGCCATCTGGATCCGCCCCAAAACCCTGGACGAGCACCTGGGGTTCTTTTCGGACATCGGCCGGCTCGTGCCGCTTCACGAGCTGCTCGAAGCGGACGATGCGGACGGTCCGCTGTTCGCCATTACCTTCGACGATGCGTGGATCGACAACCTCACGTACGCAATCCCGGTGCTGGACGCGCATGGCGCAAAAGCCACCTTCTTCGTCCCCACGGATGCCGTCTCGACGGGTCGTCTTTTCTGGACCGAAGAGCTGGCCCTGAAGATCGGCGCCGCGCTGCTGGGCCCCCGCGGTGAGGCGCTCATCGCCCATTTCGGCTGGCCGCCGGAGACTTGCGGCCAGGGCAATGCGCTGCTCCCGCGACTAATGGAATTCATCGAGCAGCTGAAGGAACTGCCGCTGGCCGAGCGAGAGCACTCGATCGAGCGCCTTTACGCGCAGTTCGGGATTCCAACGAGCCCCGTGCAGGGCCGCGTCATGACCTGGGACCAGATCCGTTCGCTCTCGGCGCAGGGTCACACCATCGGCTCGCATTCGAAGACACACCTGATCCTGCGCAACGTGGACGTGGCGCGCGTCGACGAAGAACTCGTCGAGTCCCGCCGTATCGTCGAGGAACAGATCGGTCGCCCGGTCGACTGCTTCTGCTTCCCGAATGCACGATACGATGCCGTGTCGTCCGAGCGCGTGCTGGCTGCGGGATACCGCTATGGCTTCCGCATCCACAACCTCAAGGTAACCCGCACGACACACAGGGCGCTGATCCCACGCTTCTCGGCATCCGAAGCCAACGCCACCCTGCCGTTCCTGAAACTGCGCTTCGCGCGCGCATGCCTGACATGACTGCGACATCCCGCATCTGGATCACCTGGGAAACGCACCGACGCTCCCGGGGACTCAGCGCCGCCCTGGGCGCCACGCTGCACGAGATCAATGACCGCAGCGGTCGGCTGGCCCGCTACGCCCGAAGTGCCGTGCGCACCCTCCACATCCTGTTCGATTCCCGCGGCTCAGTAGTCTTCGTACAGAGCCCGTCGATCGTGCTAGCGAACCTCGCGGTGAGCGTTCGCAAGCTCGCCGGCCTTACGATCATTATCGATGCTCACAATGGAGGTATCGATCCCCTGGACGGACGCAGCCCGCTGCTGACGCGACTGGCTCGTCGCGCGCTCCGCAAGAGCGATCTGGTCATCGTCACGAACGAGGCACTCGCGCGTCAGGTGGAAGGCTTCGGTGCCAAGGCGTTCGTGCTCACGGATCCAATGCCGGATTTTCCGCCGGCGAAACCGGAAGACGCGAATGCGTCGAAGCCCGGCACGCGACGCATCCTGGCGATCTGTACCTGGGCCTCCGACGAACCGTACCTGGAGCTGATTCGGGCCGCGACGCTCCTCCCTGAAGGGTGCGAGCTCGCCATCACCGGCCGACCGCGCCTGACGGACGCGCAGCGCGCCGCCGTGCCGCCGAATGTGCGGCTGACCGGATTCGTGTCGGAAGAGGAATACGTGCAGCGGCTGCGCACGGCGGACGTCATCGTTGATCTCACGACTCGTGAGAACTGCCTGCTCTGTGGCGCTTACGAGGCCATCTCGGTGAACAAGCCGCTCGTGGTATCCGACACGGCTGCGCTGCGTGAGCTGCTCGACGACGCAGCCATCTACTGCGCGAACGACTCACAGTCGATTGCAGACGCGATCCGCGAAGCGCTCGAGCGCAGAGAAGCGCTGGAAGAAAGCGCGCGAAGGCGGGATTCCACACTTCGCGCGCTCTGGAAACAGCGGTGCAGCGAGCTCGTCTCGCTGCTCGAACCGCTCACTGAACGGAGACGGACGTAGGTGGATTCGGGACCACCGGCGGCTTGCCGTCGTACCCCCCGATCTTCGCATCCGCTACGACGATGTCGTCGACGTAGCGACGCGCCGGCGAGGGGTTGGGGCTCAGGCCCGAGTACCAGCCGCCGACCCAGATCTCCTCGATGTTCGCATCGGTGCTTGGCAGGAGGTTCACGCCTGTCACTTGGCCGAGCAGCTTGTCGTTCTGCCAGATGCGAAGCGCGCCGTTCGACTGACCGCGCGTGCCAAGGTCGATCTCCACCTCGAACATGTACCACTTGCCGCGTTCGAACGAGGGCGTGACACGCAGCAGATCGCGGCCGTTGCTGGCCGAGGAATTGCCGAAGATCACCATCTGGCCGGGGCCGTCGGTGCCGGAGGTGCCCACCTGGCTGCCGGCGGCTTCCCACCCGACACAGTAGTCGACGCCGGTCGAGCCGATCGTCGCGCTGCGGAAGCGGATGGTCTTCTCCGCGGACCAGTCGTAGTCCTGAGCGCCGGGGAAATCGCCCGCGCGCTCACGCAGCTCCCACCAGCGCAGAAACACGTGCTTGCGCCCGGCGATCCGCACCCCGAGGAAGGACTGCGCCTCGTTGGCGTTGTATGAAAGCTGATAGGACTGGGTACCCGAGTGCGCGTAGTTCTTCGAAATCGCAACATTGCCCTCGATGCGGGCCCACAGCCCGCTCCCTAGTGCCGCACTGACGCTCGACACCGAGTCCGCATTGTCGCTGAACAGAGTCGCAGCACTCGCCCCGGCCATCCCACTCCCGAGGGCTACAGCACACATCCCCTTCACGATCGCGTGCCGTACTGCGGTCCTCGACATTTTTCGCCTCTGCATGGATCTCGTACCTCCGCAATCCAACCTCGTCGCGTTCATCACGATTCCCCCCGGGCGACGCTTGGCGCATAGGACGCGCGGTGGAGACGGAACGAAGAAGGAGCAAACCAGATGATTACGTCACGCGGATCACCATAGCAGGAAAACAGTCTTCGGAAACACAGTCGCCATCCGGCTACAGCGGCGAGTGGATCGAACTTGAATCAGGTTTCCGCGAAACGCGGACTTCGCGGGAATTCCGCTAATTTCCGGCACCGGCGGAATACAAGTCCACGTACGACTTCACAGTCGCCGGCAGTGCGTATTGACTTATGCAAAGCCGATGAGCCGTGCCGCTCACCCGCTCGCGCGCGGGGCGATCCGAAATGGCATCGAGCACCGCGCGTGCCATCTCGGGGGGCTGCACCGGCGGGACGAGCCAGCCGGTTTCACCCGTGCGGATCAGCTCCGGAACCCCGCCAACTGCCGTGGCGACGATGGGCAGATTGGCCGCCATCGCTTCCAGAATCGCAAGCGGAAGACCTTCCGATCGCGAGGGCATGACGAACACGTCCGCCGCGCTCAGCAGGTCCGGCACGTCGCGGCGGAAACCGAGGAACCGCACGTTCGCACGCACCTGCAGCTCATCCGTCAACGCCTCGAGTTGTTCCTTCAAGGGACCCTCTCCCGCGATCGCCACGATCGCATCGGGGCGCTGCGCAACCAGATGCCGGGTCGCGCGGATCAGCACGTCGTGGCCCTTCACCTCCGTCATCTCGCCGCAGGTGAGGATCAGCGGCTGCGAGGCTGCGACGCCGATCTGCTCGCGCACGCGCGTCCGGGCGACTTCATCGCGCCGGAAGAGTTCGATGTCGATGCCATTGCGGATGACCTTCACCCGATCGCTCGCGATGCCGAGCGTGCTCGCGACGAACCGCGCAAGATCATTCGACACCGCGACAAACGCGCGTGCATTCCGCGCCACCCAGCGATAGGCGGTGCGACGGTACAACGCATGCGGCCAGTAGTTCTTACCATGCGTCGTGCAGACGATCGGCACGCCCGCGAGGCGCGCTCCGGCGGTTGCATACACGTTCGCGGTGAACTCGTGACTGTGCACGACGTCGACCTGCTGCTCGCGGATGAAGCGCGCAAAGCGCACAGGCCAGCCTGCATCGAACGATCGCTGCAGGGGCATGACCGTCACCGGAATGCCATGCTTCGCCAGCTCCCGTCCGGTCCAGCTCTCGCACATCATCACGCCGACCGACGAGAACCCTGAGGGCAGGTTGACAGCGATGTCGACCAGCAGTTTCTCCGCCCCTCCGGTACCGGGCGTTTCGATGATGTGCAGGACTTTCATGTGGACGGGATGCGTGCAGCGGCACCCGGTTGCGCCGCCTGCGCTTGGGGAGTTGTCGCTTGCCTGTGGCGCAATGCGATCGTTCCCAGGCTCGCAGCGATACCGCAGAGATGCCAGAACGAGGGATAGTAGAGAACCGAGATGAACGCGCCCGTCGCCAGGAAGGCGACGCAGCTGGTGATCACGGCACGCCCCACCCTGTCGATGGCGAGTTGCTCGGCCGGAATCGGTTCGTCCGCTGTGGCGGATGGCGCGCGTGATCGCACGGACTTTGCGCGCGAACGCGGGGGCCGGAACTGCACTCGCCTGCCGGTCTGGATGACGAGGTAGACGAGCGAGGCGAAGACGATGACGCCTGCCGTGCCGAGCTCTGGCAGCAGCGTGAAATAAAGCGAATGCGAGGGTCGCCCGCCGCTGTAACGATTCTGGAACAGCTGGTCGGGCGGCAGTTGCTTCTCGTAATCCGACACCGTCCAGGGGTAGTTGCCCGCGCCGACCCCCAGCACCGGATTCGCCTTGTACATCATCCAGCCGAGCTTCCAGAAGTAGAGACGGTTCTGCCGGGTGCCGTCGTTGGGGTCGCCGATGGACCGGATCTCGTCCATGTATCTCGCGGGCAGCACCAGGGGCGCGACCGGCACCACGATCAGAAGCGATACCAGCGCAATGCCGATCACCCTCATCTTCCGGCGCGCATACCAGAACATGACGGCCGCGCACGCCACGAGGCCGAGAAATCCGCCGCGCGACATCGTCGCGACGGTGCCGAGGACGAGCAGGCACGCCCCCCCCATCCAGAACAACCGGGCGCGGGCGGTCTGCGCGGGCCATCCGGCGAGCGCGACGGCGAACGGCAGCGCCACGTTCAGCACCAGCGCGCAATCGTTCTCGTCCGTGATGAAGCCGCCCGGGCCCATTCCGGCATGAGTCAGTGCCCAGAGTGAGATGAACACGCACGAGCCGGTGAAGAGCCCCAAGAACCACTTCAGCCGGTCTGTCGTCCGCACGAACGCGAGCAACGGCAGGATGACCGCCACCAGATACAGGAAGATGTTCACCGTCATGTTGAAGGCGGCCCGCGTGTTCGGCGTGTAGAACACACTGAGGCCGCACAGGAAGGTGAACGCGAGCACCCATCGGACGATGGGATGCCGCAGATCGTTCCGATCCGCGTACCGGAACCACGCGACCGCGATCAGCAGGGTCAGCAGGAACTGCAGGCGCAGCACGCCCAGCACCGGAATGATAGACGGGATGCGCGTGTACTCCAGCACCAGGAACGTGCCGAGTAACAGGTACACGTTCTTTGGGATAGTGGCCGTGCCCGTGCGTCGGGCCAGATGCGTCGCTCGGGAGGAACGTGCGTTCACGATCGGCCCACTTGGGTCAGAAGGTCACACATGGAGAGGACATCGCGTTCCCGAACGTCCCGATGCAGCGGAAGGGTCAGCAGCCGATCTGCGAACCGCCGGGCCCCATCGCATCGCACCGGCTCAGCCAGATGTTGGCGGACGCCCGCGATGTCCGGCAGCGCCTGACGATACATCGCGGAGACGCCGAGGCCCGCTTCGCGGAGCCGCGTGAGCGCCTCGTCCCGGGCCTCGCGGGTCTGCATCAGCAACGGGTACCGAAGCAGCCAGTCGTCCTCGCGCCCTGCCGTTCGCCACAGGTCGGCGGCCAGCGCCTTCGGTCGGGATTCGAGCAGGCATTCGCGGATCCGCTTCTGCAGCGTGAGCCGCCGCTGGTCGGGCCAATCCTGCTGGGGGTTCACGCAATCCCGCACGCGGGGATTCATGGCTTGCAGGCTGCGCAATGGGGTGTATTCCGTGTGGCCGACGCCGAGGCAGGGAAGCCGCTCCACCCATCCGTAGAGCCAAGGCGAACGCAGCAGATTATAGAGTCCGGCCGTTGCACTGAGCCGCGCGAACCCGACAGTACGGCCATCGTCCGGCGGGAGGACAGGTTGGTACGGAACGAGGTCCGGAACGAGCCGGGCCGCTCCACCATGCAGCATCGAGACGGGCTTGCCGCGGCCGAAGCTGAATGCCAGGTTGCGGTCAGTCGGGCCGTCCCGCCATTGGCTCCCATGGCACACCGCCATCGGATGCACCTGGCAGCAATCCTCGACGAAGGCGTGCGCGGCGAGCCCGCCCGCCTGCAGCGCGACCGGGGGAAGCGGGTCCCGCAGCCCGAGAAAGCCGACGGAGACAACCGCGAGCGTGCGCTCGTCGATGCCCGCAACCCAAGCCTGTTGCGAGGGAAATGGCGAGTCGCCGTCGACATCAACGAGCCTCGCCCGGCACCCGGCGAATTCGATGGCGCTGACGATGTCCGGGCAACCGTAGGCCGGAATCAGCACCTCCGATCCGGCAAACCCCTGCTTCCGGGCGTACGTGACGATGGCTTTCAGGATGAACGCCAGTGCAGCCGTCCCCGAATCCAGGAAAGACGCACCCTGCAGCGGCGCAACCTCGGTTGCCGGGCCGGACCGCGGTCGCAGACGAACCGGGTCACCCACTGGTGGCAACGCACGCACCGGGAACAGCCCGCTCATGTCGATGCAGCCTCCGCCGGGCGGTGACTGCCGGCGAGAAGCTCTTCGTAGATACGGAGATACGCTTGGGCCATGCGCGCAGCGGACAGCTCCTGTCGTACACGGGCCACCGCGCCGGAAATCTTGCGGGCTCGCAGTTCCCCCGGCGTCACCGCCTGCACCACCGCTTCGACATAGGCGTCGGGATTTGACGCATCAGCAAGCCAGCCGCACTCCCCTTCCGCCAGCGCATGCGGGATGCCGCCGATGCGCGTCGCCACCACCGGCACCGAAAGCGACATGGCTTCCAGCACGCAAACCGGCAGGCCCTCGTGAGACGAAGTCAGCAGCAGCGCGTGCATCTGCCGCATGTACGCTGGCGCCTGCAGGGTATTGCCGTGGAAGTGCACTCCCTGAAGCCCGCGTGCCTGCTCGCGCAGTGTTGCTTCCAGTGCGCCATCGCCGAACACGTGCAGCACGACGTCAGCCCCCAGGCGCTCGCGAGCTCGTCGCGCAACTTCGATGGCCAGGTCGACCCGCTTTACCGGAACGAGCCGCGCAAAGACGCCGATGCGTATGCCGCCGGGAAGCTCGGGCACGGTATCGGTCGATGCCCGGATCACCCGATCCGGGTCGATGCCGTTGGGCACGGTCGAGAGCGACCGGACGCCGTAGACATGGCGCAGCCGACCGGCCAGCTCGTCCGATACCGCCACGACGCGACGCTGGAGGCGATTGGCCGCGAATCGATCCAGCGCATCGATGACCCAGCCGCGCAAGCTGCTGCGCGAGAACTCTGGCGCACCATGAACGGTGCGCAAGCTCGGCGCCCGACCGACTGCGGCCAGCGCACCCAGCACGTTCTCCTTGAATCGATGCGTGTGGACGATCTGCGCCCGGTGGTCCCGGACGAGACCGCGCATGCGTCGCAGCAATGCCGCTACACCGAGCCGCCGTTCGTCGAGCACGTACGTCGGCAGGCCCGCTCGCACGAGGTTGCTCGCCAATTGCCCCTCGTTCAGCACGATGCAACCCACGCGCAGCTTCAAATGTGCGTGCTGGGCGATCGCCAGCTCTTCGACGATGCGCTCGGCCCCGGCGTACAGATCGCCAGAGACGACATGCATCACGCTCAGCGGCGAAGACGGCGACACCACAGAGTTCATGCTCATTTCCGCATGGCCGCAGCCGTGCTGCGCACTTCGTGCCAGAACGATCTCGGCACGAGCAGCGCCATCGACGTGGTGTATGCGATGACGCCGGCGGCTGCGCTGGTGGCGAGCCGGGCAACGGCGCTGAAGTCGTCGGTGAACTCACGCACGCCGAGCACGACGCCCGCCATGACCCCATTACACATCAGCACCGGCATGGCAGAAGTCAGGAGATCACGCCTGCGCATGCCGAGCTCGTGGGTCGACAGCTGCATCAGCCAGAGATAGATGAGCGGATACACAAGCAACCAGACCAGCGTGACGCCCGTCAGTCCCCATCGCGAGCCGACTGCGAAACCCACCGGCAGCGCAACCGCGCTCACGAACTGGAAGCGCAGCACCAGGTCCGCCCGTCCGCGCGCCTCGAGAATCACCGGCAGCAGCATGCCGCTCAGGCGGAGGATGTTCGCCAGGCAAATGACTCGAAGCACCGGAACCGCCGCTGCCCATTTGTCCGTGAGCAGCACGGTTACCACCTCCGGCGCCACGAGCGCCACGCCCACCAGCACCGGCGACGCCACGGCCAGCAGCCCCAAGTGCAGCTGGATGAGAAAACGCCGGGACTTCTCGGCGTCGGAATTCATGCGGGCCACCGCGGGATACGCGACGCGGTTGAAGATGGCGCCGATCTTGTCCAGCGGGGCCGAGGCCAGGTTGAACGCGACGCTGTACACGCCCGCTGACCGCGCACCCAGCAGTGCGGTGATCATCGCCATGTCCGCGCTGCCCACGGCGAAGCCGAGCCCCCGGGCGCCCGTGATGCGAACGCCGAATTTCAGGATCGGCTCGATGCCCCGCGTGCTAAAGGTCGGCCGACCGATCTTCGGTCCCTTCACGGCGAAGGCGATCGTCATGAAGAGCTGCGAGCAGAGGTAGCCGAGCACGAGGCTCCACGCGCCGAGCCCCTTGAATGCGAGCAACACCACCAGCGAGGCCTGGATGAACTGGCCGGTCATCTCGATGATCGCGCGGTAGCGATAGTTCAGGGCCCGAAGCTGCACGCTGTACGGGACGCTGCGAATCCCCGAAATCGGCAGCCCCAGTCCCGCAACGCGCAGGATGTCCGTCAGGGCCGGCAGGTCGTATGCGGCCGCGATGAACGGCGCGCTCACGAACAGGAGCGCGTACATCCCCACGCCCATCGCGATGTTCAACCAGAAACACTGGTTCAGCTCGCGATCGGAGACGGTCTGGCGCGTGATGACGCCAGCCCCCAGGCCGAAATCCATCAGGATGGACATCGCCCCGGTGAAAAGACCCGAGGTGGCGACGAGCCCGTAGTCATCCGGCGTGAGCAGGCGCGCGACCCAGATCGTCGACATCCAGGAGACAACCTGCACGCACAGCTTCGACAGTCCCTCCCAAGCGAAGCCGCGTGCGATTCGCGCGCGCAGGCCATCCGCCGGGGACGCATCAGCCGGTTGCATCGGCGACCTCCACAGGCGCGCGGCTGCCGGAGGCCACTTCGGGCACGGCCAGCATGGTGCGGAACCAGCTTCGGGAATGGCGCCAGTTCACAGGCAGGCGCAGCAGGCGAAAGGGATCGAGCGAATCGGCCATCTGAAATCCAGATTCGTAGGTCACTGCGGCCCGGTAGCCGCAGGCGCGCGCCGCATCGACTTCCCGCTGACCAAAGTCGTTCCACGTTCCGTTCGGGTAGGCCAGCACGTCCGGTGCGATACCGGTCAACTCTCCGATCGCGACGCGGGATTCCATCAGCTCCGCCCGAAGGCGATCCGCATCGACATTGGACAGGATCGGGTGGCTCACCGTGTGCGACTGCACGGAAAGACCCGATCGCGACGCTTCCATGACGTGCGATGCGGACATCGGCCGGCTCAGGCCGCGGACATCCCGGTCCGGCGTCACGCGGCATTGTCGCTTTGTCCGTTCCACGAGCTCGACGCGCAGCGGGTCCGGCACGCGTTTCAGCGCCGCCACGATGCGCGCATAGAGCTTGCGGCGCGCGGGGCGTCCCGTGGGCAGCTCTGCCACGATGCCGATCTCCGGCAGCTCCAGTCGAGGCGTTTCGGTGGCGAGCACCGCGTACGCGAGCTGATCGAACCAGAACGTGTCCTCGGAGCCGATGAGTCCCGAGGAGACGAACACGCATCCCGGCATACCTTCGGACTTCAGGATCGGCAGGGCGTAATGGAAGCAATCGTCATAACCGTCATCGAAGGTCACCAGCACGGAGCGCGGCGGCAACGGGCGCTCGCCCGCGATCGCTGCCAGCAGCGTCTCCACACTGATCGGCGTGAAATGCCGGCGGAGGAACTGCATCTGCCACGCGAAATCCACGGGCGTGGCGCTCACGAGGTCGGAATCGAACGGGAACTCGTCGGGCTCGTCCATCGGCACGACCCGGTGATAGCACAGGATGAGGAGCGCACGCGCGAGCATCGGCCGCCGCCCGATGAGGCAGTTCGCCAGACCCGTCGTCCCGAGCCCAAATTGACTAACGCGCCGGAGCACGGCTTTCCGCCCTCGCCTGTTTTGAAGCGCAGTGCGCGCGCGTGCGCAGTCGCGCGAGCATCCGACCGGCCGGCCAGTTCATCACCCGGGCGAGCGGGCCGCGAACGCACACCGCTTCACCGAACATGGCCCGGCGTTCGCCGCCGAACGCTTCCTTGAAACGGTCGATGCCTGTCCTTGCGCCGTTATCGCTCAGCCCACCGAAATCGTACGTGCCGAAGCCTTGCGCCTGCGCCCACCGAATGGCTTCCCAGTGCAGGGCATGCGTGAGCGGCAGGCCATCATCGCCCGGCGCGGGCTGCGAACGCGCACCCCACTGGTAGACCACCGAAGTGCCGGCCTTCAGAACGACGATGCCCGCGCGAAGCTGTGAGTCGACGCGGGCGCAGAACAGCGCGGCCGAGCCATCTGCCCGGCCGAGGACGATCTCGAGATAGCGCGCGAGGCGATCCGGCGCGGGAACCTCATAGCCCGCCCGCCCGGCGGCGTTGGACAGGAGATGAGCGAACTCTGCGATCGGCGCATTCTCACGGACCTGCTCGATCCGCACTCCGCAGCGCTCCGCCCGACGCAGGTTGCGCTTCAATCCGGTGGAAAACTGCGCGAACAGCCGGTCGACGCCGCGGGACAGATCGAGCACGAGCGTCGCGGAATACCCGCTCTGGCGCGCGGGCGGCAGCAGCTCGAACGCATGGTCGGCCAGCAGCTCGCGCATCACCCGACCGTTCACAGCTGGCAGATACGGTCGGATGCGCACGAAGGCGGCATCCCGTGTCGCGGCGAACAGGTCGGCGAGGTGCCTTTCAAGCTGCGCCTCGGCCTCGAAAACAGGACCACCATCGACGAAGCACTTGTCGCCCAGCCATCGCGGGCCGCACACGCGACGCACACCCGAACAGGCCATGATCGCGCCGCGCTCGTTGAGCGTGACAATGTAATCGACGGACTCGCGCTCATCCGCGAACGTGTGCAGCCACACCGGGGACTGCATGAAGTGGGAATGCGGCGCGGCGGCCACGAAGCTTTCCACCTGGGCAGCCCGGCAGTCGCCCTCGCCCGTCACTGGATTGCGACGCGCCCGCTGCATGGCTCACGGAAGGTTCTTGACTATATGCGGCCCGGCCGCGTTCACGAACCAGCGGGGCAGCCGTCGCCAGATGCTCGCGGCCAGGGCGTAGCGGGGGTTGTCCTGATTGAGCTTCGGCAGCTCGCGTCCCGGCGCGAGCCAGTAGTACCAGTTGAGCTGCACGGGCTGCGCGCCCCATTGCGCCTTGAAGCGGTGCGTTCCGCTGCCGCGTGTCGAGCGCCCGAAATCGAACTGCCGGCAACCGGCCTCGATGGAATGCTTCAGCATCTCCCAGTACAGGCGCATGTTGAGCGCCAGCGGCTTGGCGAGCGGCATGCAGGCGGCCCACGGCACTTCCATCCGGTCGCGATACCGCACCAGGAACGAGGCTGCCTGCACGGCGCCCCTGGCGTTCACGAGCACGAGGGTGCATCGCGTGGGCATCGCATCGAACACGGTCTCGAAGAACCGGCGCGAGTACACGGGCGTGCCGAGCTCATGCATCGCCACCCGGAACACCTCGTAGAAGCGGGGGATCAGCTCGCGCCCGCCGATCTCCACCACCGGCTGTTCCCGCTCCGCGCGCCTGATCTGCGAACGCAGCTTCGAGCCCAGCTGCTTCGAGAGCGCCTCGGCGGTCGCCGGCAAGTCGAGCAGCATCGTGATCTTGTCGAGCCGGAGCGCGTAATCGAGCCCAGCCAACGGCTGCTCGTGGCGCAGCTCGACGTGCTGTACCTTGCGCTCCTTCGCCAGACTTTCGGCCGCAGTGATGAGCCTGCGGAGCGAATCCGGGCCGGTCGCGAGCGCGCCGCCGTAATTGAAGAACGGCACGGAGACGAGGAATCGGCCGAATGCGAGGCTCGCCTGCTCGACGAGCGGCAGCGCACCCGAGATGGCGCCCTCCGCATTGCGCGAGACGATGAAATAGTTCTTCAGGCCGAACGCCCGGGCGCCCACCTGCACGACATCGGCGAGGTGGTAGGGGCTGCTGTGCGGATGTTGCAGGACGAACTCATCCCACCCCGTCGGGGATGTCGTGAGGATTTCGCACTGGCTCATCGCATGCTCGAGTTCAGGAACGACGACGCAGGCCCTCAGCGGGCCGACGGCTCCCAGGTCACGATTCGCCGCCCCCCGAGGAACTGCAGCGCTGCATGCGCGAGGGCGAGATTCGCCTGCACGAAGAAATACGCTATGCGGACGGGCACGAGCTGCCGTAGGGCGGGGACGAGGTGAGCCAGCAGAACGAGCGCGTATCCCACCAGCTGGATCGCGAGCATCCCCATGTAAACGGCCCCCTGCCCCGCGAGCGCGATGCAAGTCAGCAGCAGCAGCGCCATGAACCACGGCACGAGCCAACGCATGACCTTGTGGCCCCACACCTGGAAGGCGAACGCCCCGTACCGGAACGGATTCAGCACTTCGGACCAGCGCGCCACTGCGGTCATGCCACGCACCGCCGTGCGCAGCTTGCGCCCGTACTCGCGCGAGGGGTCCTTGATGTCGCGGTACACGCCCTTCACGCGCGGGTCGGCCACGGCGACGAGCCCGGCGTGCACCGTCTGCAGGGCGCAGGCGAAATCGCTTGGAATGGTGTGATCCCAGCGGCTAATCACCGACCGGCGCACCGCGAAGAAGGAGCCGCTGAGCCCCACGAGCCCCGCCCGCTCGGATTCGAGCCGACGCAGCCACATCTCATAGCGCACGTAGGCGCCCTCGCCAACGATGCGCCCATCCGCGCTCACGAAGACATCTTCACTCGACACCGCGCCGACGCCCGGGTCGGAGAACGCATCGGCCA
This sequence comes from Steroidobacteraceae bacterium, assembly GCA_019683695.1. Classification (GTDB taxonomy): domain Bacteria; phylum Pseudomonadota; class Gammaproteobacteria; order Steroidobacterales; family Steroidobacteraceae; genus JADGHX01. The sequence continues at coordinate 11,957 of JADGHX010000041.1, read as the reverse complement.
GCAGCTTCATGCTGTCCGCCGGCAGGTCCGTGCCGGCATCGGAGAACACGAGGATTTCCCCGCGCGCCACGTTGATGGCCAGCCCCTGTGCATATTCCTTGCCGCGCCGCTGCTCGGAGCGCACGAGCTGCACGCCCTTCGAGGCGTACTCGCGCACGATGTCGTCGGAAGCGTCGTCCGAGGCATCGGAGGCCACGAGGATCTCGAGATCCGGATAGTCGAGCGCCAGGACGTTATCGAGCTTGTGGCGCAGCCGGCCCGCTTCGTTGCGGCAGGCGATGATCAGCGTTATGGAGGGGAGCTGCGGCCCGGCATCCTGCGGCTTCGTGCGCTGACGCGCCGGCATCAATCGAAGCAGCATCGGATAGATCACATAGCTGAACGCGCACCCCACCAGCGCGACCCAGAACAACACCTTCAACGCCTGCACGATTCGACCTTCCGCCCCGACCTACTCGGCCTGTTCGCCGATCGCCTGCCAGTAGACGTTCAGCCCCACGCGATTCTCCACGTACTCGGTGGCGGGATTGTTGCTATCGCGATCGAAGCGTTCGAAGCGCAGCCCGGCGCCGAGGCGCCGACCCAGCGCCCAGCGCAGCTCCGCGCGCGCCTCGAGCTCCTGGTCGTCGAAGTTCACGTTGTCGAACTCCTCGTCGTCGTAGCGCACATCCAGCGCCAGGGTCGTGATGGGTCCGAGGCGACGCACAAAGCTGAACTGCAGGCTCGTGACCTTCCGATCGAGCTCGGACACGAGGTCGTAGAGCTCTTCCTTGCGGCTGGCCGAGAACGAGAAGTTCGTGCGCGCCCGGGAGAACACCCACCCGAGGCCGTACCCGCGCTCCTCCATCGCGCTGGCCGTCGAGATGCCATTCAGCGGCCGCGTGATGCTGCGCGTTGCGGCATCGCTGCGGAACACGTCCACCGAATCCGATATCTGGTCCATCGCGAATAGCGAGATCCTGGTGCTGGGGGAAACGAGTCGTTCCGCCGACAAGCGGGCGAGCACGCCGCTCTGGTCGTCACCGACACCACTCACCTGCGAATAACCCGCATCGGCGGTCACCGCCGTGCGGGCGCCTTGGATCGTGTACTGCAGGTACGCACTGCGCCGGTCGTAATCGGCCGCCACCATCTCGTCGAACTCGAGCCGCTCGTTGATGAAGTTCAGGGAGATGGATGAGATGTGCGACAGTGCGCGGATGACCGCAATCGAGCCCCCGTACCGGTCCGTGTCGAGATTCGTCTTCTCGTATTCGGCCAGTGAGTACGTGCCCGCGAGCACGAGCCGGCCGCTCGAACCGAGCCCGATCTGCAGGCGCGGCCCGGTGGTGAAGTAGCTCACATTCTCGAGCGTGTCGGGCGTGACCGGGCTGAACGGGTCGGTCCTGAGCTGGCCGAAGGTTTCCTGCGCGAACCAGCTGAAGCGGTCGGGCACGAAATCCGCGTTGAGCACGGCGTTCACGTTACCGAGCACCCGGCTTTCGAACGAATTGTCAAGGTAATTCGTCCAGTCGATCTCGCCCAGCACTTCGGCATCGTAGAACCGGCCGTCCCGGGCGAAATCGAGCGTGGACCCGATGGTCACGATCGTGTCGCTCGACTTGGCCGTCGGCACGCGTTCGATATTGTCGGACCGGCTCGCGCCCGTGTGCAGCTCGACGCCGCTACGGATGCCACTGCCCACCGTGCCGACCGGCGCGCGATTGTCGCTCGGCGGAATCGTCTGCGCCTGCAGCAGGCCGGACGTACCCAGCAGTCCCGCGATCAGGCAACGCCCGGCCGGCGCGAATCTCAAGAAGGCCATGGCTCCCTTCCTCTTTGTGCGTCTTGTGTCGTTCTGGTCGGGTCAAGGGTTAGGCGTTGCCTGCCCCCTCGCGCGCCTGCCCATAACCATAACCGTAGTAGTAGTAGTTCGATGTCGGGTTCGCGACGCTCTGGTTGAGCACCAGCGACACACAACGGTGCTCGCCGAGCTGGCTGATCGCATCCAGCACCACTTTCTGTGGCGACTTGTTGGCGCATACCACCATCACGATCTGTCCCACCACCTGCGACAGTGCGCGGGATTCAGTGGTGAGCAGCAGCGGCGGGGAATCGAACAGCGCAATGCGGTTGGCGTCGAAGCGACTGATGCCGGCGACGATCTGCTGCATGCGCTGGCTTGCCAGCAGCTCGGTCGCGTTCTCCGACCACTTGCCCGCCGGCAGCACGGAAAGACCCGGCACGTCGGTCGGCAGCACCAGCGACTCGACATCGAGCGTCGGGTCCTGCAAGGCATCGAGCAGCCCGCGCTCCTTATCGAGACCGAGCAGCCGGCTGATGTGGGGCTTAGCCACGTCTGCATCCACGAGCAACACCGTCACGTCCTTTTCCGAGGCCATGCTGAACGCAAGGTTGATGGACGTGAACGTCTTGCCCTCGGCGGGCATGGCGCTCGCCATCATGATGACGTGCGCGTTCTGCAGCTTCGTGGCGCCGCGCCCGAGGGCGTTCGCGATCAGTGGACGCTTGATCTGCCGGTACTCTTCCGCGATCTGCCGCGCCTGTTTCGCCGGCGGCAACAGCCCCGCAGCACGCAGCGCATCCTGGTCGATGACGACAATGCGCTCGGGCGTGCCATGCGCAGCACGCGTGGCGCCCGTGAGCGCAACCTGGCCGTAGACGGCCTCGCTCGCCGCCAGGCGCATCGGGCGCGCCGCCTGACCGCGCATCTTCTCCAACGCCTTTTCGACGAGACTCATGTTCCTACTCCGTTGCGGGCGAGTGTCAGGCGGCCAGACTGTGAACGAACTGTGCGGCGCGGCCGGCGGTCAGCACGGCGACGGCGCCGATGGCGACGAGGCACCCGGCGAGTGTGGCGTAGACGAAGCGCTGCCTCCGCTCGAACCCACGGTACTTGTCGAGCCAGGTCATGCTGACCGCGCCCAGGACCGGAAGCCCGGTCACCTCGCTCAGCTGTCGCGCATCCGAGAACACGGGGTACAGCTGATTGAGCAGCCAAGCGAGCGCACCGCCCGCGCCGAAACCCACGAGCAGCACGAGCGCGATGAGGATCGGGCGTTTGGGCGCAACGGGCGCCAAGGGCGCGGTGGGAGGATCGATCGGCTCGAAACGCACGATGCCGGTCTGGTTCGCCTCTTCGCCGAGACGCGTCTGCTCCAGGCGCTCGACGAGTGCGGTGTACTGCGCGCGCGTCACGTCGTAGTCGCGGTTCAACCGCTTGAACTCCGCTTCCACTTCCGGAGCCGTGTCCACCAGGGCCTGCAGGCTGTCGCGCTTAGCCTGGTGTTCGGCGAGCTGCCCGCGCAGCGCGGCAATTTCCACGTCCGCCTGATTCAACTGAAGCTGGATGCTCTGGAACACCGGGTTGGCGGTGAGGCCGGTTCGCGCCGCCGCGCCGGGGTCGCCGCGACGCACGGCCTCGATTTCCTCCTGCTGGCGCTTCTGCAACTCGGCGATCGTGGCGCGCAGGGCGATGACATCCGGATGCCGGTCCGTGAAGCGCAGAAGAAGGTCGTCGAGCCGCGCCTGCGCCTCGCGAATGCGCGTCGCGATGTCGTTGCCCCCGGCGCCCGCGCCCGGGCTCTGGGGCGCGGCGAGCAGCGGCTGCTCGCCCCGCAATTGTCGGCTCAGCTCCTCCCGCCGACGCTGCGCGACGACGAGATCGGCCTGGATGCGGTTCACCGCGTCCATCTCCGCCTGCAGCCGGGCAAAGTAGTCCCCTTGAGTGCCGGACATCAGGGCGACGTTGTTCTTCTTGAATTCCGCGAGGCGCGCTTCGGCGGCGGAGAGCCGGCGCTCGTATTCACTGATCTGATCCTGCAGGAACTTCTGCGCGACGGCCGAGCCCTGCCGCTTGCCGCCGAGCGTGCCCTCGACGAAGGTGTTCATCAGTTGCTCGACCACCTTCAGAGCGCGGTCGCGGTTGCCGTCGGTGTATGAAATTACGTACAGGCCGGCGGTGGGACTGTCCCCCGCGGGCCCGCTGCCAGAGATGATGATGCGCTCACGCAGCTTCGCAAGCGTCGCCTGCTTCTGCTGCAGCGAGCTGCCGGGTTCGAGCAGCTCCGTCTCGCGCGCCACTTTTTCGAGCTGCGGGCCGCCGAGGAGCGCCTGACGCACGAGCTGGATCTGCGCGTTCACGTCCGAGTCGATCGTGAGCCCGCGGATGACCTCGCTCATCGCGGTGCGCGTGTCGACGAACACCCGCGCGGACGCCTGGTACGTATCGGGCATCGCGAGCACCACGGCCCACCCGATGAGGCAGATCGTCCACGCCACGATCATGCCGATCCGGCGGAAGCGCCAGGCCCCGCGGAGCTGGTTGAGGACGTTCTCGAGGATTTCGTGCATGAGGAGGTGGCTTCAGAACCGGCTCTGGGGGACGACCAGGACATCACCTGGCTGCATCACGATGTTCTGCCGCATGTCGCCCTTGTTCAGCAGGTCCGACAACCGCACGGGAATTTCCTTCGTCGTGCGGGGGTTGTTCCGATCCTGCCGGACGACCTTCGCGCGATTGCCGGCCGCGAACTGGCTGAGCCCGCCGACTTCGAGCACCACGTCGAGCACAGTCATGCCCTCCCGGTACGGAATGCCCTTCGGTTTGGTCACCTGCCCGATGACGCGTACCTGGCTCAGCGTGCTCGCCGGTGCGGTCACGATGATGTTCACCTTGGGGGAGCGCACGTATTCCGACAGTACCTGCTCCATGTCACGTGCGAGCTCCGTGGGCGTCTTGCCGACCGCCGTCATGTTTTCGACGAGCGGCGTGGAGATCTTCCCGTCCGGACGTACCGGCACGGTGGTCGACAGTTCGGGATTGCGCCACACGAAGACCTGCAAGGTGTCTCCTGGGCCGATGAGGTATTCCGCCGCGTCGTCCAATTGCGGCGCGTCCTTGGAGGGCTTGGTGCTGTCCGCCCGGACGGACTGCGCACAACTGGCGAACAGCAGACAGGCCCACGCGATGAACAGAGTGACCAGGCGGCGCCCGGCGACGGAGTCGAAATAACGTGTTGTTGGAAACATATTCGGAATCCGTGACTTCGCCATCCGGAGGGGGGTGTAAGCCTATCAGAAGCGCCCACGCCCTACCGTGCCGGCTTATGTGAACGGCGGAACGGTCCCGCTCATCCCTGCAGCTCCTTCATGAGGCGCTCCGCTTCGGTGCGGGCGGGAAATTCGCGCTGCAACTCGAATATCTTCCGAAGAGTCTCGCGGGCCTCGTCCTTGCGCCCCATCGCCGCCAGTACTGCGGCGTAGTGATACTGGATCTCCGGATCCCGCGCCGCGCGACGGGCCGCGACTTCAAGGAGTGGCAGCGCGCGCCCGCTCTCGCCGGTCTGGAACAGAATCCAGCCGTACGTATCGGCTACGGCCGGGTTGTTTGGCGCGAGCTCATGGGCCCGGCGCGCCAAGTCCGTGGCGCGGGCGTCCTTCAGCTCGTGATAGACCCACGCGAGGTTATTCAGCACACCCACGTTACCGGGCTCCTGCTGGCTCAGGGTCTGCAGCTCGCGCGCGCTCTCCGAGAGCCGGCTGGACCGGATGTAGTACTCGGACAGGGCGAGCCGCACTGCAACGTCCTCCGGATGGGCGCCCAGCCAGGCGAGCAGCGGGCCGTCCGCCTTCGGCTGGCCGGCCCTGTCGCGAGCCTGATGCAACTTGACCGCGCCGGCCGCAGAGGGCTTCAGCCGTTGCGCTTCGGCGTACGCGGCGGCCGCGTTTGCGAACTGCCGGGCGGCCATGTGCACATCACCTTCCAGCAGCATGAACTCGACGACGTTCGGATTTCTCTTGCGGGCGCCCTGCACGGTGGCAAACGCCTTGTCGACCTGCCCCGCACGCAACTGCATCAGCACCAGGGCGCTCACGGCAGGCACCCAGTCCGGCTGCAACGCCAGTGCCCGGTTGAGCGACTCGGCCGCTGACGCCGGCCGATCGAGAGCGAGCTGCGCTCGAGCGAGATTAAGCAGGTACCCCACGTTCGTGGGCTCGGCGTCCACCGCATCGCGGAAACGGCCGAGCGCTTCGTCGAAGTGCCCGGCCTCCAACAGCACCAGACCCACGCCATTGAACAGGTCCGCACTGCCACCCGGTTTCGACGTCAGCAGCTTGTCTATGGTGTTCCGAGCGCGCGCCGCGTCACCGGCGGCGAAGTAGGCGCGCGCCAAGTCCAGTCGGATCGGGGTGGAATCCGGATAGGCGGCCTGGGCATCCTCGAGCACCGCGATCGCACCGGCGCGATCGTTGCGCCGAAGCGCGATCAGGGAGAGCGCGCGGTGGATGTCCACGCCTGCCTTACCCGTCGCAAGTGCCTGCCGCAATGCGTCCTCCGCCGCCTTGAGGTTCCCCATCGCAAGCTCAAGACCCGCCAGCGCCGCCAGGCCCCGAACGTCCGAAGGGTTCACTTCGCGCGCCCGGTTGAGGTACTCCCGCGCGCGATCGAATTCCCGCTGCGACCGGTAATGCGCAGCCGCGAGATAGAGCAGCTCGAGATCGTCCGGACGTTCCCGCAGCGCACGTTCGAGCTCGGTACGCGCTGCGGCGGGACCGGCAGAAGCCGAGAGCGCACCAATGAGCAGCGCTTCGCGCCGCAGCCCACCGCCCTTCTCTCCCGAAGGAAGCGAACGCAGCAGACGGATCGCCTCGTCATACCGGTGGGCGGCGATGTAACCGCCGGCCAGGTCGAGCTTGCGGACCACATCGTCGGGTCGGGCTGCAACACTGCGCTCGAGCGCGGCGATGCCCTCCTCGTTCCCGCCGAGCCGGAAGCGGATGGCGCCGAGCAGAGAAAAGAGATCCGCATCGTTCTCTTCGGCTTCGAGTGCCGGAGACAGCACGGTGAGTGCCGCATCGGGCCGATCCAGTTGCAGCCGTACACGCGCGAGCAGTTTGCGCGCCTCGATGTTATCCGGCGCGCGCTGCACGACGGCGGCGAGCTCCGCTTCCGCCTGCTCCAGGTTGCCTTGGGAAGTCTGCGCGGCGCCGAGCAACATCCTCGCCGGCACGAAGTCCGGCATCGCGGACACGAGACGCTGCAGTTCAGCAATGCCGCCCGTGTAATCGCCCTTCGCAAGCGCCAGGCGCGCGCCCAGCAGCCGGGTGATGGGTGCGCCGGGTGCAAACGCCGCAAGCTCTTCGTGCGCGCTCGCCGCGTCGTCCTTCTTGCCCGCCCCGAGCCGCGCCTCGACGAGCGTCGCGAGCAGCTCCGCCCGCTTCATCGCAGGCAGTGAGTTTCCACCGGCTTCGAGGGCGCGCTCGATCTCGGCTTCGGCGGTCGCAAACTGGCCGCGACTCATGTGAATCGTGCCCCGAAGCTGGCGGGCTTCGACCTCACCTGGCGACTGCGCCAGCACCTCGTCGATCTGCTTCAGCGCTGTGTCGAAATCGCCGAGGCGGGCGTGGACGGCCGCGAGCCCGATTTGCGCCGCCGTGCGTGTCGATGCGTCCGATGCAGACGTTGCGAGATCGAAAGCAGTTTTCGCCTGGGCCAGCTGCGACAACCCCAGCAAGGCACGCCCGCGATAGAGCGCACGCAGATCGTCCTGCAGCGGCAGTTGCCCTTCGTCCAGGCGTTGCAGCAGCGCTTCGAAGCGGGACAGCGCCAGCTGAATATCAGCGTCGAGCCGTGCCGTCGATTCCGTCGACGCACCGTGCGCGCGAGCCCGATTGAGCGCGACTTCGGCATCCCCCGGCTCACCCAACTGCAGCAGCGCGCGAGCAAGTACCAGATGCGCCGTGGCGTTCGCAGGATCTTTGTTTACTGCCGCACGCAGCTCGACGACCGCCGCGCGGGCCTCCCCTCTCGACAGGGCTGCTTCAGCGCGCGCCACTCTCTTCTCAGGGGAGACGAACAGATCGCAACCCGTCAGGCCAAGCAGGCCTGCGAGGCTCAGTACGGTCAGGCAAATGGTGCGCCCATGCTCACCGCGCGTTGCTCGAATCACTCCTCAACCCCTTGATCGTTGCACGGTGGAGCAGCGGGCCGCCCATCTGCTCGAAGAACCGATCGAGCTTTTCCCGCGCGCCATTGCAATCCGGAACGCACACGGCGCGCGCAGCAGCAAGCGAAGCCACCGGCCTGGAAGCGAGCGCCATGACGCCGTACCACAGCTGCGAGCGCAACGGCTCCACGAACAGGTGGCCGTCAATGTCGTACACGGACCAGATAATGGATTGCCGGCCGCCGACATCTGTCGCCATGGTTTCGATCATGCGTCCGCTTCTTGTTTGCACGACTGACTGACTCTGCAACGTCAGGCCGCTGTTGCCGAGCAGCGAATTGCCGTACCCCACGAGCTCCGCGCCCTGACGCTGGTCGCGGTAGGCGACGTTGTACACCTCGATCGCGCGAGCGTCTTCGTCCCGATACGCTGCGAGTGCTTCCCACGTGGCGCCCTGGAACACGGGACGCCAGCCCTGCGCTGCCGAATACGGTCCCGTCCAGCCGCTGCTGCCTGCGGGCAGCTCGCGAGCGATGGACACTGGTTCATCGCTCAGTGCCCGCACCATCCATTGCGACAGCGGAAGCACCGTCATTACGAGCGCAGTCACCATGACGGGCCGAAGTGAGGCGGAGGAAGAAACGGCATCGCGTCGCGGAGGCGAGGACGGCGGTGGCGCGCCGGCGCGGCCCGCGAACCAGATGACCCCGAACATCGTGAGGGCGAACAACGCCCAGCCGAACCAGTAGTGGTCCACCTTCACCAGATAACTCTCCATGTTGGTGAGCTGGCCGGCGAGGGCGACACAGAACACGCGAATCCAGTTGCAGACGATCGCGAGCACGCCCATGAGCGCGACGAGGAACATGCGGCGCCGCGGCGGCACACGATCGACCTCACCGAGCAGCGTCGCGATCGCAAGCCCCACCTCGAAGTAGTGGAGCCCGCTGCAACCGCCCGCCACTTCGAAGGCCCCGGCGGGGATGTGGATGACGTTGCCTTGCGTGTAGGCTGACACCCCCACGAGTCGCAGCATCCCGAAGGCCATCACGGTCGTGAGGTTCTGAAGCACGCCGTTGATGTGGCTCCACACCGGGATGGCGAAGTAGAGATAGCCGATGGCAAAGGCGACGTGCCACGCGGCAGCAAAGCCGAATGCCGCGAGCACTGCGAGCCAGAGGATAGCGGGAAACAGCAGCAGGTAGCCCTCGCGCAGCCCCGCGTTCCAGGCGATGACCCAGAGCGGCGTGGCGATCAGAAGCCCCGCGAACCCCAGGAGCGACGGTCTGAAGGAAGGCGCCGCCGCGACGAGCGCTGGTGTGGCGCGGACGAGCAGCCAGAGCGATACGGCGAGTATGAGATAGCCATGCGAATACGCTCGGCTATCGAAGTCCGTCCACAGCTCATGCAGCGCCGACATGCTCGGCCAGTACACAAGTACGCCGAGCAACAGCAGACCCCAAAGGGCCCACGGTTCGCGAACCCGTGACGTCCACATTGCATGCATGACCAACCCGCGTATCCCCTTTGCGCCGCGGCTCGAGAAATGAGCATCGCTGCGGGCCCGGAAGAATCGTTGTGCGCTCCGGTGTCCGCAACCGGCGACAGTTTAGTGAGCCTTCGGCGACATCGTTGTGACAGGCCTCACGCCCATTCGCGTTCACTTCGCAGGCCGGCATCGCGATCTGCACGCCTGAGAGGGGCTTCACATTCCCCGTGATTTTCGATTTTTGTCTCCAGATACAGACACTTGAATGTATTGCGGCGCTAACAGCCCACGCCTACGCTTCGCCGTACCTGTGATTCCGGGCTTGGTCGCTTCGAGAGTGCGGGGTTCCTGATGGATGATTGTCGAGCCACTTTGGTGGTGTGGCACGCTCGTGCGCGGAATGCCCTGGTTGCGCTGAGTTGTGCAGCAATCCTGCAGGCCTGCGGCGGCGGGTCTGGCGGAGAGCCGCCGGCAAGTCGCTCCACCGCAGGCAGCGGCACGACGCCTCCATCCGCATCGACCAACCGCCCGCCGTCAATCTCCGGATCGCCGCCCCTTGAGGTGCAGGCGGGTACCCCCTATTCCTTCACGCCCCAAGCATCAGACCCCGACGGCGACGCGCTGACGTTCAGCATCGTCAACAAGCCGGACTGGGCCACCTTCAACACCACCACCGGGCAGCTGACCGGCACACCGACGGCCGCCAGCGCCGGCAACTTCCCGGGCGTGACGATCCGTGTCTCCGACGGCAAGGAGACCGCGGAGCTAGCACCGTTCGCCATATTCGTGAACACCATTCCCTCTGCCATCGGCAGCGCGACGATCTCGTGGCTTCCACCGACGACGCGCTCCGACGGCTCCGCGCTCACGAATCTCGCGGGCTATCGAATTCGATACGGCACCGCGCTGGGCAACTATCCGTCCGTGGTGGCGATCGACAACCCCAGCGTCACCTCTTATGTGGTCGAACGGCTCTCAGGCGGCATGACGTACTATTTCGTCGTAACGGCCATCGATTCAGCCGGCGTGGAAAGCGACTACTCGACGCCCGCCTCCAAGAAGATCGATTGACGGCGCCACCGCCTGCCGGTTTTCTTTACAGGTTCGCAGCGCGGCAAGATCCTATCTCGACCTTTTTCCGCATAACGCATGCATGGCACGGAGCCTGCATCAGCTGCCCGGCAACCGACTTTCGTCGGGCCGATAACGATCAGAAAAGCTCCATGGCAAGCATCCGAACCACTTTCTGTCGCACCGCTGCGCTGGCAGCCCTGATGCTATCGATGCTGGCTGCGCCGGTCGGGCATGCGGCGATCACCTCCGGAACCTCCCAGCTGGTGACGTGGACCTGCACGGGCATGGATTGCCCTTGGGGTAGCTCACTGAGCGGGCCTGCGCTCGTCTGGCCCGAAACCGCTCCCGCCACCAGCGCGCGGTTCGGTTACACCACGTCCCAGCCGGTCTATCTGCCGGGGCCGGCCGCGAACGGCGCGATCATCTGGATCGATTCCGGTTCAGCGGCCGTGTTCGCCGGAACGCCCAATGGCAGCTCGCACCGCCTGCTCGCGACACTGAATGTCGGGGATTTTTACGAAGTCTCCGGCCTCGCAGCGAACGAAGTGCTGAGCGTGCAGGGTGAGGCAGCATTCAGTTACCAGATCGACCTGCCGCCCCTGCCGGGAGACCCGGACGATCCCGAGGACCCGCCGCCATCGGACCAGGTATCGAAGCTCGTCACGTGGAGCTGTACCGGCTCCCCTTGTCCGTGGGGAAGCAGCCTTACGGGTCATGCCCTTGCGTGGCCGGCGGAAGCGAACCCCATCAACATGCGGTTCGGCTACACGACCTCGGACGGCATCTACCTGCCCGCCTCGCGCGCCAATGGGGCCGTCATCTGGATCGATGAAGGGTCGGCGACCGTGTTTGCCGGCGCGCCGGGGGCAAGCTCCCACCGCGTGCTGGCGACGATCGACGTCGGGGAATTTTACGAAGTGTCCGGACTGGAGCCGAACGAAGTGCTGAGCGTCCAGTCGGATTACCCCTTCACCTATCAGTTCGACCTGCCGCCTCCGCCGGAGCCGGGCGAAGAGCCGCAGGCGCCCCCCGTGGGCACGCCGTCGGAGCTCGTGACCTGGATGTGCCATTCCAGTTCATGTCCCTGGGGCACCTCGCTCACAGGCCATGCGCTGGTGTGGCCCTCCGACGCGCAGGCGTCGAACCTCCGGCTGACCTACACCGCGTCACGGCCGATCTATCTCGATGCCAACCGCGCGAACGGGACAAAGATCGCGGTGATCAGCGGCTCCGCGGCGCTCTTCGCCGGGCTGCCGGGTGCGGAGTCTCATCGACTCATCGCGACGCTCTCGGCCGGCGAAGAGTACGAAGTCGCCGGCATCGGGCACGGCGAAGTGCTGAGCGTGCAGTCGGATTACCCCTTCACCTATCAGTTCGACCTGCCGCCTCCGCCGGAGCCGGGCGAAGAGCCGCAGGCGCCCCCCGTGGGCACGCCGTCGGAGCTC
>JADGHX010000005.1 GCA_019683695.1 Steroidobacteraceae bacterium | reverse complement strand
TTTTTTTTTTTTTTAATTTTAACTACAACCCCCGCGGGCCGCCGCCCGCGGGGGCCCCCGGGGCCCGATGGGCGCAGTGCCTCAATGAATTTCAGATAAGGTTTGGCGAAGCGGATGTGCGGTTGGTCGATGGCGTTGCGCGAGATCGGGCACAGCAGCTTCGTTTGGCTCCGAGTGAAGAGGCGCGCGCTGCCGCATGCACTTTTTAAGGCGTGTGCCGGCGCAGGCGAAAGGTGCACGTCGCAGGCACAAGGTGCGAGCACCGCCCGCTGCATCGGGCAATTGCCATCGCTGTGCCGTGAATCAGAAACGCGACACGGGCGTGTGCCGGCCCGGGCAGAAATGCCGGCTTCACGCGTTCGTTCCCGCGGGAACGAGCGGCGCCAGATCCCGCGCGCAGCGCGTGCCGCCCTGCCTCATGCTGCGCGACATTCCGATCCCTCCTTATCTCTTCCATTCTTCCGTTCCCTTCTTTTGTGCTTTCATTTCTTCAACCGCAATGGCGACGTCGCGACGCGCTTCGTCGATGCCCATCATGTGCAGCACTGGGCGCAGGGTGGGGAGACGAAAGCCTCGAACCTGGTGCTGCTCTGCCGGCGCCATCACCGCTTCGTGCACGAGGGCGGTGTGAGAATTGAGGTGCTGGATGATGGTGCGTTCCGGTTTGTGAAGCCGGATGGTCAAACGCTCGACAGCTTGCCGCCGCAGCGGCCATCTGCCTGGACGCAACTGGCCTTACACCATGAGCAGGCGGGTCTCTCGGTGCACCCGCGCACGGCCGTGACGCGCTGGAGAGGAGAATCAGTCGATTACGGGCTCGCTGTTGGCGTGCTGCTCGCAGCGGCCAAACGCGGCAGTGTTCCTGCATCGACCGCACACGGAGATGAAGTTCCCGCTGAAACGCGGCGTTCGCCGCCGCTATCTCGCGCTTCACCGGTCGCGCATGCGGCGCTGAATTGAGCACGCGATTGAGTAGAGGCTGGCCATTGGCGTGCGGCGCGAAAGTGTCATGCGCGGCAACGCGCTGACGTGGTCGCGCGGTGGCGATGTTCCCGCTGAAACTCGGTGTTCGCCAGGCCAGCTCACGCTTTACCGGTCGTGCATGCGCCGGTGAGTAGAGCGGGCGATTGCGACAGAGACTGGCCGTTGGCGTGCTACGCGAAATGCCATGCGTGGCAACGCGCTGGCATGGGCCGCGCGGCGGTGATGTTCCGGCGTGAGCGCCGCGTGGCGCTGGGCTTGTCAGCGCCTCTGAGTAGCCCGCTCGCCAATGAGTTGAGCGCGCGATGGAAGGGACCGTTGGCTAGCGTGCTGGGCGAAAGGGCCTGGTGCGGCGAGCGTGCTGGCACGAGCCACGCCCGGTGGCCGCGCGCTCGCAGCAACGCGGCACTCGCTGCGTTGGGCGTGCGATGAAATTGCGATTGGCGGGCACGCGGCAGTGGGGGCACGGGCCAGACACACACACAGCGGGGAGTTCCCGCGGGAACGCGGCATTTGCACCAGTCGCCAGCTCGGCGCATTCACGGGTGAGCATGCGCGGATCGTGCGAAGGCGAGTTGAGCGCGCGACGCGGACGGACGGCCATTGCGTCGTGCTCGCAAGAGCAAACAGGCCGCATGTCGGCATTGGGCGGCGACGACGCTCCCTAAGACGTGCGCTGATGAGGTGAGCGCGAGATGCGACACTGTTGACGTCGCCGCAAGCGTTCAACACGTCGCGTGCTGCCACGGGCTACCCACGGCACCCACATTCCCGGAGTCACGCGGGTTCGCAAGAGCACTTGCCAACGTCGGTGCATTCCCGGTCGGCGACACGTTCACGTTTCGGCGGGAATGTGTCGACAGGCGATGGCCCGGCTCATGCCCAGACGTTCGCGTTTTCGGCGAAGTCGGCGCGTTGGGGGCGGACGACGCAGAAGCGCTGGCCGGTGGGGGCTTCCATGACGTACCAGGTCTTCACCTTTGCCACGCGGCGGGCGCCGAGCTTTTCCAGGCGCGCGACTTCGGCCTCGATGTCGTCGGTTTCGATGTCGAGGTGGACGCGGCTGTCGTGGTCCACCTTCTGTACTTCGATGTGCACGTCCGTCGGGGCGGTGTCCAGGACGCGATAGAGCTTCGCTTCCTCGGCGTTCGTCTCCGGGCGCACCCCATAGCCGAGCGCCTGCATCCAGAACTTGGCGGCGGCGTCCAGATCGTCCGTGCGGCAGTCGATGATGAAACCGGCAAGTCGGCTCTTGTGCATGGCTCGGCTCCTCAAAGCGTGACTGGATCGCGCGGCCGCGCGGGAAGGCGGAGGATCATAGCCGGGGTCATCGCCCGTGCCACCGTCGCGCGCTCCAGTCGAGGGCAGTACCTGACCGCGACAGACCTGACCGCGATTGCCCGGCCGGCTGGGGTAGAATCCGCCGCCCGTGATTCGCAGTCAGATTCATTTCCCTCCCCAGCACGAAGCCTTGCGGGAGGATGTCCACGCGCTCGGCGCGCTCGTCGGCGAAATCCTGCGGGAGCAGGGTGGGCCGGAGCTTCTGGATGTGGTGGAGAAGGACCGCGTGCTCGCCATCGCACGGCGGGAAGGGGACGCCAAGGCCGGCGCCGAGCTCGTCACTCGCGTGAAGGGCCGTCCGCCTCACCTCGCCAGAGATCTGGTGCGTGCCTTCTCCACCTGGTTCCAGGTGGTGAATCTTGCGGAAAAGGTGCACCGCGTGCGCCGGCGCCGCGAGTATTTCGTGAAGGACAGTGAGCGCCCGCAGCCCGGCGGCGTGCAGGCCGCCCTGGTCGAGCTGCGAAACGAGGGCCTCGCGCTCGATGATGTGCTGAGCCTCATCGCCGGCCTGCGCATCGAGCCCATCTTCACCGCGCATCCCACGGAATCCACCCGCCGCACCATCCTGCGCAAGCAACAGCACGTTGCGCAGCTGTTGCTGGACCGGCTGAACCCGACGCTCACGCCGAACGACCGGCGCGCATTGTGGGGCGGCATTCGCACGGAGCTGACCGCGGGCTGGCAAACCGAGGATCACCCGCGCGAGAAGCTCACCGTGGCGGATGAGCGCGAGCACGTGCTCTTCTACCTCACGGAAATTCTCTACCGCGTCGTCCCCGCGTTCTTCGAGGAAATCGCGCTCGCCATCGAAAAGGTGTACGGCGTGCCCGCGGACACCGTGCAGGTGCCGAACATTCTCAGCTTCGGTACATGGGTCGGCGGCGACATGGACGGCAACCCCGACGTGCACGCCAAGACGATTCGCGAAACGCTTGCGCGCCAGCAGCAAGTGATCGTGAACGCGTACTTCGGGGAAACGCAGAAGCTCGTGCAGCGCCTGTCACAGAGCGCGAGCCGCATCAGCGTGTCGCCCGCGCTGGCCAAGCGCATCGACGAATACATGACGCTGCTGCCGGGCGCGCGCTCGGTCACGCCCGCGCGCCACGACCGGATGCCGTACCGCGTGTTCCTGGCGCAGATTGGCGAACGCCTGCGGCACACCTACGAGGGGCGCGCGAACGGCTACACGGAATGCCAACAGTTGCGCGACGACGTGCAGCTCATCGCGGACAGCCTGCGCGCCAACAAGGGCGTCAACGCAGGTCTGTACTACGTCAATCGCTTTCTCCGCCGCATCGACACATTCGGCTTTCACGTCGCGACGCTGGATATCCGCCAGCACACGAGCGTGCATCATCAGGTGCTGTCACGCTGTCTCGACGACCCGCAATGGCTCTCGCGCCCCTCCGGCGAACGGGAGAAGCTGCTGTCAGAGGCAATCGTGCGCGATGCGGGGCCTACCGGAGACCTGGATGCGCTCGCGCGGCGCACGCTGGGCGTGTTCGAGGCCATCGTGCAGGGCCGGCACCGTTACGGCCCGCAAGCCGTGGGCTACTTTGTCGTGGGTGGCGCCGCGGGTGCAGACGATGTGCTCGCGCCACTGCTGATGGCTCGTTGGGCTGAAGCCTACGACAAGCGCACCGGTGCGATCGCCGTCGATGTGGCGCCGCTGTTCGAGTCTGTGGACACGCTGGACCGCTCGGCCCAAATCATGCGCGAGCTGCTGGCAAACCCGGTGTATCGCCAGCATTTGCAGGGCCGTGGCCGCCATCAATGCGTGCTCATCGGCTATTCGGACAGCAACGAGCAGGATGGGCCGTGCGCCTCTCGCTTCGCCACGCATCAGGCGCAGCGCGCGCTCGCGAGAGCGCTGGCCGCCGACGGCGACGACTTCGTCATCTTCCACGCGCGCGGCGGAAGCATCGCGCGCGGAGGTGGCCGCGTGGATACGATGGTGCGCGCCGCGCCGGTGGAGGCCATGAATGGTCTGCTCCGCTTCACGGAGCAAGGCGAGGCCATCCAGCAGAGTTACGGCTTGCGTCCCATCGCGATGCGCACGCTGGAGCGTGCCTTCCACGCGCTCACCACGTGCACGCTCGCGGCCCGACGTGGCACAGCGCGGCCGGACAGGCCGGATCATCTCGAGTGCGCGGCGACCATCGCTCAGGCGAGTCGTGTCGCGTACCGCAAGCTCGTGCGTGACGAGCCCGAGTTCTACGACTATTTCCGCGCCGTCACGCCCATCGATGTCATCGAACGCATGCAGATCGGCTCGCGCCCGGTGCATCGCGCGGATCGGGATTGCCTGGACACGCTGCGCGCCGTGCCCTGGGTGTTCGCCTGGACACAGTCGCGCCACATGCTGCCCGGATGGTACGGCGCAGGTGCCGGGCTCGGTGCGGCCGTCGAGCAGTTCGGGCTCACGCGCGTGCGCGAGACCTACGCGAATTGGTTCTTTATGCGCAATCTCGTGGACGATATCGAGGCGATGCTGGCGCGTGCGGATCTGGAGATCGCCGCCGCATACAACGTGCTCGCCCCGGCGCCGCTGCATCGATTCTTCAATACCATTCGCCGCGAATACGAGGACGCTCGCGCGCTCGTGCTCAACATCAAGGGCTGCGCCGAGCTGCTCGATTCGGACCCCACGCTCCAGCGCTCCATCCAGCTGCGCAACCCGTACGTGGATCCGATGAACCTCATGCAGGTGGACCTGTTGCAGCGTTGGCGCGCAACGCAACGCGAGGATCGGGACCTGTTCGAAGCGCTGCTCGCCAGCATCAGCGGCATCGCGCAAGGCTTGCAGAGCACGGGTTAGGCGGATGACGGGAACGATCACGATACGGCCCGCACGCGAGCACGAGGTGCCGCTCGTGCTGCAGTTCGTGCGGGAGCTGGCGGAATACGAGCGCCTCGAGCACGAAGTCACGGCCACCGAGGAGAGCTTTCGCCGTGCATTGTTCGGGCCGCGGCCGTACGCGGAAGTGGTTTTCGCGTGTGTGGACGACGAGCCCGTCGGCTTCGCGCTCTTCTTCCACAATTTCTCCACGTTCCTCGGCAAGCCGGGCATCTACCTCGAGGACTTGTTCGTGCGTCCGGCCTTTCGCCGGCGAGGCATCGGCCAGCGCCTGCTCGCGTGGCTTGCGCGCGAGGCAGTGGCGCGCGGTTGCGGCCGGCTGGAGTGGGCGGTGCTGGACTGGAACGCGCCGTCGATCCGGTTTTACGAATCGCTCGGCGCGCGCCGCTTGCAGGAGTGGCTCACGTTCCGCCTTACGGGCGAGGCGCTCGTGCGGCTCGCGTCGCTCACATCCTCGTGATGGCGTGCGTCGCCGTGCTGTGCATGCGGCGGGAGCAGCGTGCGAACTCGCGGCTGAGCTCCATGGCTTCGTCATCGGTCGGCACCCGTACAGGCTGTTCACCATCCAGAATGGCGAGGAGCGTGTCCCGCGCGCGCGCCACACGGCTCTTGATCGTGCCCACGGCACAGCCGCAGATCTTCGCTGCCTCCTCATAGGAAAAGCCGCTCGCGCTCACCAGAATGAGCGCCGTGCGCTGGCCCGGCGAAAGCGCCGCGAGCGCCCGGTTCAGATCGCGCACTTCGAGATCGCCATCGTGCTCCGGCGGGACGCTCGGCTCCGGCAGCGAGTCGGTGTCCACGCCCTGTGCCTCGAACTTGCGCCGGCGCAGCTGCGAGTAGTGCTCGTTGCGCACGATCGTGAAGAGCCACGCCTTGAGGTTCGTGCCCGGCCTGAAGCGCTCGATGTTCGCGAGCGCGCGGGCGAGCGCCTCCTGCACCAGGTCGTCGGCGCGTACGCCGTCGCGGCACAGGGAGCGGGCGAATGTGTGCATCTGAGGCACGAGGGCCACCATCTCATCAGTCACCATGGGTTTCCGTTCGCCTCCGCGGGAATTGCCTGCGTCGTGATTTCGGGGACCACGTTAGCCGTGCGCCCGCTTCGCCAGAGTCGGCGGCCTTCCGCACCTTCGCCCGAGGGGGCTCCGAAGGTCCTGTCGGACGTGTCCTACCCACGCACGATCTGACGCAGTCCGGCGACAGGACTTTTTCTTGCTGTGTCGCTCGTCGGGGACAGATTTCCGGTCACGCGAGGGTCAGCATGAGTTCAGCGGAGGAAAACGACGTCTATCGCATCAGTCCGGGCGGCGCGGATCGCTGGCAGGTGTTTCGCGAGCCCTCGCAGGAGCCGCTCGCCTCGTTCGAGGACCGGGCAGCGGCGCTCAACTACGCAATGTGTCTGGCACGCGGGCGCGTCGCATGGCACCTGCTGCTTCGGTTGTCCCGCGGATCGCAGAAGAATGCGGGCCCCGGCACCCGCAACACTCACCATTGATTTACACCACGGATCAGGAGTCGGGGTTCCGGCGAGTCGCGCGGGGCCGCGGTTTCATCTATCTCGACACCCGGGGTCGCGTGATCCGCGATCCGGACGTTCTCGCACGCATCCGCAGCCTTGTGATCCCGCCGGCGTATCGGGACGTGTGGATCTGCCCGCACGAGAATGGCCATCTGCAGGCCACGGGGCGGGACGCGCGCGGGCGCAAGCAATATCGCTATCACCCGCGCTGGCGTACACACCGCGACGCCACGAAGTTCGATCGTATGCTCGAGTTCGGCCGCGCTCTGCCACGCATCCGACGCCGCGTGGCGCGCGACCTCCGCCAGGGTGGGCTGCCCCGTGAGAAGGTGCTCGCAACGATCGTCCGTCTGCTCGAGGGCACGCTCGTGCGCGTGGGAAACGAAGAATACCTGCGTCACAACGGCTCGTTCGGGCTCACCACGCTTCGTGACCGGCACGTCGAGGTGAAAGGTCAGACGGTACAGCTCGAGTTTCGCGGCAAACGGGGCGTCATTCATCGTGTGACGCTCGAGGACCGCGCCGTGGCGCGCATCGTTGCCGATTGCCGGGATATTCCCGGGCAGGAGCTCTTCCAGTACATCGACGAGAGCGGCGCCCGCAAACGCATCGATTCAAGTGACGTGAACGACTATCTGCGCGAGGCGAGCGGCGGCCCGTTCACGGCCAAGGATTTCCGCACCTGGTTTGCCACGGTGCATGCGCTCGATCTCCTGTGCGCCTCGAGCGCAAGCACGCAACGTGAAGCCCGCAAGCAGATCGTCGAGACCGTAGCCATTGTCTCCCGCCGTCTTCACAACACACCTGCAATCTGCAGGAAGTGTTACATCCATCCTGAAGTGTTCGCGGCCTTCAGCGACGGAAGACTGGGTCAGCTGAAACACATGGCCCCGCCACAGCTCATGCGAGCGCTCCTTTCATCGGCGCGCGCCCGGCGCGAGCCGACACGTCAGCGTCGGAGCAATCCTACTTCGGGAATCGAGGTTGCAGGCGCAAGAAGACCACGCATGCCGACGGCAGCGCGGAGCCTGACTGGCTGAGATACAACAACTCTTCAACTTGCGAGGCCAAGCACATGTCACCGCGAATCGCGTTCTATGTCGCGGCCGCCACCGCCCTCGTTTCGGCTGGTTGCGCGTCTCAAGGCCCGCGCCCGGATGCCGAGATCACTCGCGCGCGGACGCTGATCGAGCAGGCGGAGCGGGGAGGGGCTCAGCGCTACGCATCGCTCGAGGTTCAGCAGGCTCGCGACAAATTGCAGCGGGCGGATCAGGCGATGCAGAAGGGCGAGAACGAGCAAGCCCGCAACCAGGCGAACGAAGCAGCGGCTGATGCGGAGCTGGCGATTGCGCGCGCGAGCAGCGGTGAAGCCCAACGTTCCGCTCAGGAAGTGCAGAAGAGCATCGAGGACCTGCGCAACGAGGCTGCACAGAGCAGTCAGTCGGCGCCGAGTCCGCAGCCATGAGGACCGTGGAGGAGCATGCTGTGAAACACGTGAAAACCATCGTCCTGGCAGTGGCGGGCACCGTGCTCGCGGCCGCGTGTGCATCGACTCCCGAGCGCCTCGAGCAGGTGGAGCAAGCGCGCACGGAAGTTCAGACGCTGGCGCAGGACCCCATGTCACAAAACGTCGCGAGCCGCGAGCTCGCAAATGCCCGACAGTCACTGGGCGATGCCGACACGGCTCTGAAGGAAGGCCGGGTCGAGCAGGCGAAACACTACGCCTATATCGCGACCCAGCAGGCCAAGACGGGGCAGGAGCGCATCTCGGAAGCGAAGTATCGCGCGCAGATTGCGCAAGGTGAGAGCGAGCGCAATCGCGTGCTGCTCGAAGCCCGCACGCGTCAGGCGCAGGCACAAGCGCAGAAGGCCGAAGCCGCGCGCCAGGAAGCCGAAAGTGCGCGGGCCGAGCTTGCGGACATGAAAGCGAAGCAAACCGAGCGCGGCATGGTGCTGACGCTCGGGGGTGGTGTGCTGTTCGAAACCAGCAAGGCCGTATTGAAGCCCGGCGCCGCGAATCAGATGGATCGGATCGCGCAGTTCATGCAGGAGAATCCCGGGACGAAAGTGATCGTCGAAGGTCACACGGACAACACCGGCTCCGAGGAATACAACGAGGAGCTCTCGCAACGACGCGCGCAAGCCGTGGCGGATGCACTGTCCGAGCGTGGCGTCGATCCATCACGCATTCAGGCCGTCGGGCGCGGACAGGGGTATCCCGTTGCGAGCAACAACACGAGTGCGGGACGTCAGCAGAATCGCCGTGTGGACATCGTGTTCTCCGACGAGGAAGGACGGTTCGCGAGTGGCGCCACGGGCACACTGCGTTGAATGAATAGAAAAGGAATAGGGGTTGCTGCCCCTTCCGTTGAGGCATCAAAGGCAATCAGCGGAAGGGGCATCCATGAACCAGCGATACGACGATCAGTACTTCCCGAGGAGCTATCGCGAGCGTGATCCCGAACGCGGCGAACGCGAGTCGGAGTCTTCTTCGGGTGAGTGGCAAGGGCGCTGGAGCGGAGGAGAGCCGGGCAGCGAAGGGCACTACTTCGGCGAGGATCGGTACGGTCCGCAAGGCTACGGACAACAGTACGGGCCGGGATACGGGGCGCGGCAGGGCTATGGCCCTCGCTACGGTCAGGGTTACGCGCGCGTCGGCGAAGGCTATGGTCCTCGACGCCGCGAGTGGGGCGGCGATTACGGCGGCTCGGAGCGGTGGCGTCAGCGCGCTCGCGAATACCCGCGTGAGCCGCGCTACGGCGGCGGTGGGTACGGCGGCGGAAGCTACTCGCGCGGCGACTATTTCGGCGAGCCTCGCTACAGCGAGCGCTGGTACGGAGATTACGGCTCACGCGGATACAGCGCCCGTGGCTACGGCGGGTACGGCGGTGAGTCCCGGGGGCACTACGGCGATGAGCCGCGTCGCTGGGGTGGCCGATCGGGCTGGGGCGAGCCGCGGGAGCCTCGCGGCTGGGCGGAGCCTCGCGGAGGCTGGGGCGAGTCGGGCGGCTGGAGTGAGCCGCGCGAATCTCACGGTGAGGAGCGCCCGGGTTTTTTCAGGCGGCTGTTCAACCGTGGTCCCAAGGGCTACCAGCGTTCCGATGAACGCATTCGGGAAGACATCTCCGAACAACTCATGCTGACGAGCGATGTGGATTCGAGCGATGTCAGCGTGACGGTCGTCAGCGGCAAGGTCACGCTCGAAGGCACCGTGCCCAGCCGTTACATGAAGCATCGGATCGAGGACATCGCGGACGCCTGCCCCGGCGTGCAGGACATCGACAACCGCATTCGCGTCGCCACGGGCGGCACGCTGGCGCAGGCGGCAGCGTCGCAGATCTCATCGGGTCAGGGCGGCATGTCGACCCAGAGCGGCGCACCCGGAAGCAGCTCCGTCGCAGGCGCGAACGGCGGGCGCCGCAAGGAGTAACCGCGCGGGACGCGCGAACGGGGCCGGCGGATCCGAACCGCCGGCCCCGGCGCGACGACGCAGTGAAAGGGAATCAGGCGCGGCGGAAATCCACCGCCGGAAGCTGCATCGAGCGGCGGTATTTCGTCACCGTGCGACGCGCAACCTTCACGCCGCGATCCGCGAGCAGCTCGGTGAGCTGCACATCCGAAAGGGGATTGCGGCGATCCTCGGCAGCGATGAATTCGCGCAGCAACGCGCGGATGGCGGTTGCCGAGCACGACCCGCCGCTCGTGGTCGCGAGCTGTCTCGAGAAGAAACGCTTGAAGGCCACCACACCGCGCGGCGTCGCCATGTACTTGTGGCTCGTCGCTCGCGAAACGGTGGACTCGTGCAAGCCGAGCTCGTCCGCGATCTCCCGCAACGTGAGCGGACGCATCGCGAGATCGCCGTACTCGAAGAAGTTCTTCTGCCGGGCGACCACGGCTTCGGCCACGCGCTGAATCGTGAGGAACCGCTGTTCCAGATTGCGCACCAGCCAGCGCGCTTCCTGCAGATGCTGGGCGAGCAGCGTCGTCTCGCCATCACGCGCGTGGCGGAAGCATTCCGCGTATTGCTGGTTCACGCGAATGCGCGGATAGATCGCGGAATTGATATTCACGACCCACCGCTTCTTCTCCTTGCGCACAATCACATCCGGCACGATGGCGCGCGGCTCGAACGTGCCGACCTTCGAGCCCGGGCGGGGATCGAGACTGCGGATCAGCTCCATCGCCACGCGCAGGTCCGACTCCGAGCAGCGCAGCGCGCTCTGCAACTTCCCGTGATCGCGCGCGGCGAGCAGATCCAGTTTGGTCTGCACGATCTCCATCGCGAGATCGCGGCCGGGCGTGCGGTGATCCATCGCCTGCAACTGCAGGGACAGGCACTCGCCCAGACTGCGCGCGGCAATGCCGCTCGGCTCCAGCGTCTGGACGATCCTCAATGCGGTTTCGAGCTCACCGGGCGCCACGGCCTCGGCGAGCGGCGCAAGCTCCTCGAGCGGCTGGCGGAGGAAGCCATCCTCGTCCAGCGCATCCACGATGAGGTTGGCGAGCTCGTAGTCGCGCTGGGACAACCCGAGCAGCAGCAGTTGCTCGCGCAGCGAATCGCGCAGCGTGGAGGGGGACGCGGTCCATTCCGTCCAGTCCGGCGTGTCCTCGCCGCCGCCACTGCCGCCGCTGCCAGCGAAATCGAGGTCGCTGTGGCCCGCGGTATCGTCGGCGGGGCTGCCGTCCTCCGCGCGCGGCTCGCCCGAGTCGATCTGCTCCTCGAGGAAGGGGTTCTGCGCGATGGCCTGGTTCAGTTCTTGCACACATTCCAACGCAGACAGCTGCAACAGTTTCACGGACTGCTGGAGCCTCGGTGTCAGAGTGAGTTGCTGCTTGAGCCGCAGCCCTAATCCGGCTTGAGACATCTCTGGAGGAACCTCGTCGACTGGGAACCTTTCGGTCAAAGCAACAGCTATGCCAATCGCGACGAGCCACGCGCAACGGATTCTCCGGCCCCGTACGCCGTGCGATGGCGTGTGCTGTCGGCGAACGCAGTCAGGAGCCGTGTAAGAACGCTCCTGCCCACGATCCGTCGCTACACAATCCCGTATGAAAACGACATGAGAAGAATCCGCGACGCAGGGTCGGGTTCCCGGCCCGGCTCTGAGCGCCCGGCGCAGGAAGGCGAGCGCCCCGCACTCCGCAATGACGAGCTCGAGGCCGTTCTCGCAACGGCAAGGATGGGGTACTGCAGGCTCGATCCGCAGCGCCGTCTGCTCTACGCGAGCGCGCAGTTCAAGAGCTTCTTCGGCGTGGCGCCCGATGGGGCGCTCGATTGGGACGGGCTCAGCGCCGCGCTGTCCGAGGCGGATCGCGAGAAGGTGTCCGGCGCGATCGATAGTGCCTTCGCCGGCGGCGACGATGCGGACCTCGTCGTGCGAACGTGCTGGTCCCGCGGCGAGCGCCAGTGGGTGGCGCTACGCGGGCGGGTACGCGCCGCCGACGGTGAGGCGCGCGAAATGATACTCGTGGCGCGGGACGCCACGCACGAACAGCGCGCCGTGACTGCGCTGTTCGAGGCGGTCTCGGAAGAGCGGCGCGCCCGCCTGGCCGCGGAAGCCGCGAATCGCGCCAAGGACGAGTTTCTGTCCGTGGTCTCGCACGAGCTGCGGTCGCCGCTCAACGCCATCCTCGGCTGGAACCGCATTCTGGCGATCAAGCGCGGGGACGACCCGGAGGTGAAGACCGTTTCGCCGCGCATCGAGCAGAGCGCGAAGTCGCAGCTCAAGATGCTGAACGATCTGCTCGACCTCGGGCGTATCGGCACAGACAAGCTCCGCATCACGCCGCGGTCTGTGAAGTTTGCGACGCTGCTCGGTGTAGCGATCGATGCCATCCGGCCGGCAGCGGCCGCCAAGGGCATCGACATCGTGGCGGATCTGCCGCCGCAGCGCGCCTGCCTGTCCGCCGATCCGGACCGCCTGAACCAGGTGGTGGCGAACCTGCTTTCCAATGCCATGAAGTTCACGCCGGCGGGCGGGCGCATCACGGTGCAGCTGCGCGAGTTCGCCGATCGCAGCGTGCTCAGCGTCGCCGACACGGGGCAGGGCATCTCTCCAGAGCTGCTGCCGCACATCTTCGATCGCTTCCGCCAGGGCGACAGCTCCACGACGCGTGGCGCCGGTGGGCTGGGGCTCGGCCTCACGCTCGTGCGCGAGATCGTCGCGCTTCACGGCGGAACGGTCTCCGCCAGCAGCCCGGGCCTGGGCCAGGGATCGATGTTCGTGGTCACGCTTCCGGCCGGGCCCGCGCATGCGCTCGAGGGTGATGGCACCCTGCCACGACTGGGCTGCGCTCGCGCCGAGCAGCTCGCGGGTCTGTCCATACTCGTCGTGGACGACGAGCCGGACGCGAGAGCGGTCGTGGCGGAAACGCTGCGCCTCGAGGGCGCGCACGTGACCATCGGCGATTCGGCTCGCGCGGCGCTGGATTATCTGCGGGACCCTCAGGCGCGCTTCGACGTGCTCGTCACCGATATCGGCATGCCGGAAGAGGACGGGTACTCGCTCGTTCGCAAGCTCCGCCGCATGCATTTGGGGGATCGCATGGTAGCGATTGCACTCACCGGTTACGCCTCACGAGCTGATGTGGAAGCGGCGATCGATGCGGGCTTCGATCTGCATGTGCCCAAGCCGGTCGACTTCGATTCGTTCGTGCCCATCATCCGCAGGCTTGCGGACGCGCGCTGATTCGCGCGCAAACAGGTGCAAAAGGCAGGCAAAAAAATAGCGGGCTGGTCGCACCACAGCCCGCCAAACGGGGGGTCTTCGGTAAGCCTCGCCGCTGTCTTCGAAAGAGCCGCGTCGAAGCGAATTCGCTCTGATCTATGCAACCCCCATGCCACGGCGAACGGCTCAGGCACGCTTCATGCTCGAGCTTGCTCGCGGCAGAAATTCCCGCTCGTCCGGACTTCGCGGCGCGACGCCTGAAAGCGGGCCGTCGCGTGCGCGGGGGGGCACGCCCGATGCGGACAGCCGTGTCCGTGACGATCGCGCGCGAGGCGCGCCGTCGCTGCCGCGCCCGCATCCGGGCGCAGGGCCCGATTCGCAGGAGGACGTGCAAGCCCTTGTTTTCACGCCAGCGCGCACCCGGCGCGCCGGCGATGAACGCGGGCACCGGGGAGCGCCGCCACATCGCGAAGGCAGCGGCGCGCGAATGAGGTGCCGTGGAGGCGGGGCGAGAGCCCTCCACACGTGCCGAAGTGGCCGATCAGGGCGCGAGCGCGTCCCTGAAAAACGAGAGGGCCCGAATGCGCGCATCAAGCGTTGTCCCTCCCGGGTGTGACCCGAT
The DNA here is from genome assembly GCA_019683695.1 of Steroidobacteraceae bacterium. Classification (GTDB taxonomy): domain Bacteria; phylum Pseudomonadota; class Gammaproteobacteria; order Steroidobacterales; family Steroidobacteraceae; genus JADGHX01. The sequence continues at coordinate 62,591 of JADGHX010000005.1, read as the reverse complement.
CAATCGGTCACACGCGGTGGCGTGCGCCGCCGAGCCCGTGCCCAGGCGGGTTTCACGGGGCGCAAAGCGTGTAAAAGGTACAGCCGGTGCAAAAAGTACGCGCTGAGAACCCTGGCAGAGGCGGAGCGTTTCCTTTTTACCCGCCGAGCGTGGGCATGGCGCAACGAAGGCAGGCGAGCACGGTCCCAGGCGTTGCGCAGAGCGCACAGCAGGACGACACCATGACCGATCGGGATGGCCGTCGAGCTCAGGATGTGGAGGGCGGAACCGTCGCCGTCTGCGCGGCCGTCCGGTCCTCGCTCGTCGGCACCGCGCCGCCTTCTTCTTCCCAACGTTCGATCTCCGGGCGTGGTAGCCTCTGTCGCTCCTGCCGTCTGCGGCGGTCGAGCGCGGCGCCCAGAGCCAGCACACCGACCGAGAGAAGTCCGATTTTCCAGTTCATCCCGCACCGTCCGGCTATCGCCTGCGCATCGGGCGAGCCATCGAGCATCACGCGTTCCTGTCGGGGCAGGACGACATTGGTGATGTGCCGGAACGGCAGTAGAGTAGCCCCGAAAAAAGTACGTGGACGAGGATGCAATGGCACACGCATTGATTGTCGATGACGATCCGGACGTCGTGGAATGGCTGCAGGAAGTGGCGCGCATGGAAGGCTTCACGGTGGCGCGCGCGCAGTCGCTGCGCGAGGCGCGCATCGAGCTCGGACGCCAGCGGCCGGACGTTCTGCTGACGGATCTGCGGCTGCCCGATGGTGAGGGCATCGAGCTCGTCTCCGAGCTCGAAAAACCGGACGCCACGGAGGTGATCATCGTCACGGGCCACGCCACGGTGGACAGTGCGGTGGCGGCGCTGCGCGCCGGCGCCAGCGACTACCTCGTGAAGCCGGCGGACCTCGAACGTGTGCAGGCCGTGCTGCGTCACGCGAAGAAGACGTCCGCGCTCCAGCAGGAGATCGGTGAGCTGCGGGAGGCGCTGCGCAAGCTCGGCCGCTTCGGAAAGATTCTCGGCAGCTCGCAACGCATGCAGGTGCTCTACGATCAGATCAGCCGCGTGGCGCCCACGTCCGCGACGGCTCTGCTCATTGGCGAGAGCGGCACGGGCAAGGAGCTCGCCGCGCAGACCATCCACGAGCTCAGCCGGCGGCGCGATGCCCCGTTCCTGCCGCTCAACTGCGGCGCGGTCGCACCGCAGCTCATCGAGAGCGAGCTCTTCGGCCACGAGCGCGGCAGCTTCACCGGGGCGGATCGCCAGCACAAGGGCTTCTTCGAGCGCGCGAACGGCGGCACGATCTTCCTGGACGAGATCACGGAGATGCCGATGGAGCTGCAGGTGAAGCTCCTGCGCGTGCTCGAGACGGGCACGTTCATGCGCGTGGGCGGCACCCAGCTCATCTCGAGCGATGTGCGGGTCGTCGCGGCCACCAACCGCGAGCCCGAAAAGGCGGTGCAGGAGGGCAAGCTGCGCGAGGACCTCTACCACCGGCTGAACGTCTTCCCGATTCGCCTGCCGCCGCTGCGGGAGCGCGGCACGGATATCGAGCAGCTCGCGCAGTTCTTCCTCGACGAGCTCAATCGCATCGAGGGCACCAACAAGACGTTCTCGCGCGATGCGCTCGTGCGCCTGTATCAGCACAACTGGCCGGGCAACGTGCGTGAGCTTCGCAATTACGTGCAGCGCGCGTACATCATGGCCGACGACGTCATCGAGTGTGACGTCGCCGTATCCGAGCCCACACCGAAGAGCGACGATGGCACCACCATCACGATCCGGGTGGGTACGCCGCTCGAGGAAGTCGAGCGCCGCGTCACAATGGCCACGCTGGTCTACTGCGGCCACGTGAAGCGCAAGGCGGCCGAGATTCTCGGCGTGAGTCTCAAGACGCTCTACAATCGACTCGAGGCCTACAACGGCAAGGATGCGCTCGCAGGCAAGGAAGCGCTGGTGGATACTCAGGACACTGCGGAATCCGCGCGCTGATTGCGGCGGCCGGCGTGTAGGACTCGTCCTACACAACCGCGGGCGTCAGCGTGCGGCGACGCGATCAGAAAGTCGCTATCGTGCTGCGGACGTCGCCTTAACCTCCACGTGCCATGCCTGCCACACGTGTCGCTGTCGTAGACGATCACCAGCTCGTTCGCATCGGGCTGAAGCAAATCATCGAGGCGCAGCCGGATTTCGCCTGGGCCGGCGAGGCGCGCACGGGGCGGGAAGCGCTGGCCCTGCTGCGCAATTCGCCCTGCGACGTGCTGCTGCTCGACCTTTCGCTGCCGGACATGTCGGGTCTCGACGTGCTCCGCCAGATCAAGACCCATCACGACTCGATCGCAACGCTCGTGCTCTCCGCTTACCCCGAGACGCAGTACGGGCTCAACGTGCTGCGCGCCGGGGCAAGCGGCTTCGTGAGCAAGAACGCCGACGATGCCGAGCTTTGCCGCGCGATCCGCGCCGCCGTGCGCGGCGGGCGGTACGTGAGCCCTGAGCTTGCGGAGCTGCTCGTGAGCGGCATGCAGGGGGGCTCGCCGAACGAGCCCCGCCACAGCGTGCTGTCCGAGCGGGAGTTCCAGATTTTCACGAAACTCGCCGAAGGCAAGAGCGTTTCGGAGATTGCCGCAAAACTGTTCTTGAGCGTGAAGACCGTGAGTACGTACCGCACCCGCATCCTGGAGAAGATGGGCATGAAGACCAACGCGGACATCACGTATTACGCGATCAAGAACAATCTCCTGCAGTAGACGCTCGATGACTTCCCCCGAAGCCCGCGCCTCAGGCATCAACGGACAGTCGGCGGTCGAGCGCCGCATCCTCCTCATCGAGGATTCCGACGTCCTCTCACGGCGGCTCGTCGACCTGCTCTCCGAGCCCGGGCGGCTCGCCGTGGCGGCCCAGGCCGCCACCCAGTCCGAAGCGCTCACGCGGCTCAAGGAGGACATGTACGACGTGCTCGTCGTGGACATCGAGCTGGCCGAGGGCAACGGCGTGGCCGTCATCCGCCAGGCCCGGCAGCTCTATCCGCCCGAGGGGCAGCCGCTCATCGTGGTGCTGACGAACTATGCGTCGGACTTCGTGCGCGACCACTGCTTCGCGGCCGGCGCGGATTATTTCCTCGACAAGATGCGGGACATCTCGCTGCTGAAGGGCATCGTCGCGGACGGGCAGTCGAAGTGGGCGCCCTCGCGGTCAGGTCACTGAGCGCGGTTGCCCGCCCTCACCGGTCAGCGCAATGCGCCGCTTCGGCACTTCCACGCGCAGCGTCGTGCCCTCGGACGGGCGCGACTCGATGCTGAAGCGGCCGCCGAGTGCCTGCACGCGCTGGCGCATGCCCGCAAGGCCATGTGACCAGCCGAAGCGGCCATGATCGAGATTCATGCCGCACCCATCATCGATGAGGAGCAGAAGAAAACGGTTGTCATCGCACGTGAGCGCGAGGCGCACCTGCGTCGCGCGTGCATGCCGCACCACGTTCGCAAGACCTTCCTGAATCACGCGGAACAGGGCGATCGCGCACTCCCTCGGGATGGTCTCGGCTTCCTCGGCCAGCGTGACGTCGTACTGCAGCCGCGCCTTCGTGCACACGGACTCCACATGCGCGCGCAGCGCGGTGGGCAAGCCGAAGTGATCGAGCAGCGACGGGCGCAGTTCCTCGACGACCCGCCGTTTCAGATCCATCGCTTCATCGAGCACGGTGCCAAGCTGCGCGAGGCGAGCGCCGTACGGCGGCTCGGGGAGTCGGGACTGCAGCCACGACAGGTCCATCTTCGCGGCGGTGAGAAGGCCCCCGAGCTCATCGTGCAGGTTGCGCGCGAGCTCGGATTTTTCCTTTTCCGCGAATTCCTGCAGATGCGTGGAGAGCTCGGAGAGCTCGCGCGTGCGCAGCTCGAGCAGCTTCTCGAATTCGGAACCCTGTTGTTCGGCGGCGATGCGTTGCCGTTCGTGTCTTGCGGCTTCCGTCGCAAGCAGTGCCGTGAGCACGGCCAGCAACAGCAGGCTGACGAGGGTCATCGCGATGAGCGCGCCCGTGAGCTCGCTCTGCGCCGCAATGAAAAGGATGACGACCAGCGCTGCCGCCAGCGCAACCCATACGGGCATGGGGAGCAGTCGCAATGCCCCGATTCCGGTGACGGGTTTCTGAGTCACGTCCATTCTCGCAGTGATCATTCGCGTGGCCTCGCCTGCTTCGGCGCTCGCTCGTTGATTATCGCGGCGCGGACGACGCAGGTTCCTGCTAGTGAGCCCATTTTTCCCCTCGACGCTTGCGTTTCAGCCGCGAGAAGAGGCCCGCGGCGAGCAGCCAGCGTATGCGGGGCGTGGCGAGGAGTCTCGCGCCCCAGCTCGCGGCCTGTCCGCCCCAGGCGAGAGCGCGGCGTTTCTCCAGCTTCGCGAGAGTGGCTGCAAGCGAGGCGCGCTGAAGCGCGGCTTCCATTTCGAGAAGCTGCAGGCGTTCGCGTGCCAGCCTTTCTGCCTGCTTCCGTTTCATGCGTCATCACTCCCCGGACGGCTCCTGGAGAGAGGCTCGATCCAGGCGCAGCTGGTGGATCACGCGGGAGAACAGCGGCGGTCGCTGCGCACGCGTGCGCAAGGCGAGGCTGCAGCCAATCGCGCCTCCGAGGAAGATGACGCACGCCGCGATCAGCGCGCGGATGCGCGACTCCTCCGGGAGCACCAGCGCTAGCAACAGGATAAGCGATACGCCGGCGAGGGCTACGCAGATCGCTGCGGCCAGAGCCAGCTGCCACTGGCGGATGAGCGCGAGCTTCTCGTGTTGCAGCTCCGCGGCAAGCAATTCCAGGCGCGTCTGGGCCAAACGCAGCACCTCATCGAGGAGTGACCGGCCGCGGCCGACGAGGGAAGGAGCGGGCTCGTTCATCGTGGACGCAGACTGCGCGTGAAGAGCGCCCCGAGCATCAGGCCTACACCCATGCCCGCGCCGACCACCGTCCAGGGGTTCTCGCGTGCATAGACATCCGCTTCCACCGAGGCGCGTTGTGCAGCGGCGGTGGCTTGCAGCTCCAGGTCCGCAAGGCGGGATTTCGCCGCGTCCACGGCGCCGTGAACGCGCGCGCGGAGCTGGCTCAACGCCTCATTCCCGTCGCCACCCAGTGCATGCAAAAGGTTTTCCGCCTGTGAAACCACCTCGCGCAACTCCTGCGCGAGGGCGGCGCCGCGTTCGGCACTACGCTCCGTCATGAATCCGTCCTTTCTTCCGCCCGGGTCTGCAAGCTCACACTGCCATCAGGACCAGCAGCACGCCGCAGGCCAGAGCGAAGAGTGATCCGAGGTCACGCAGGTTCATGAAGTGAGGCTATCGGTGCAGCCCCGTCACTCCCAATCCGAAGGAAGGCGCAAGCGGATGCGGCGTCGGCTGACTACCGCGTCAGAGCCGTCCTACAGCAGCGGCGCGCGTGCGTCGGTTACTTAGACGGGGTTTTGAAACACGCTGACGAAAGGGGATCGAGATGCCGAAGGTTCAGGGTGAGGGTGATTACGAGTCCGCACGCCGTTACAACACGCGCACGCGCAGTTTCATGAAGAAGGCCGGCAAGAGCGCGACGCGGCGCGCCACGGGCGGTGTCGACGAGGGCGCCCTGCGCAAGGCGAAGAGCAAAGCAAAAGCGGGAGGCCAGGACGCGCGTGACGCAGCCGTCCTCCGCAGCCTCGAAAAGAAGCGATCCGGATCGGGAACACGCACGACCAGCCGAACGCGCACGGCCGGCAGCACGGCAGGGCGCACCGGCGGACGGGCGAGGAGCCCCGCGCGTGCCCGAATGCACTGAGGGCCTTCGGCGCGCGGTCGATCGTCAGTGGCCCTCGAAGGACACGAGGGTGCGGACGGGAATCCCGGCCTCCCGCAGACGGCGGGAGCCCCCCAGTTCCGGCAGGTCCACGATGAAGCAGGCGGCGAGCACTTCGGCGCCTGCGTTGCGCAGCAATTGAGCGGCCGCTTCCGCGGTGCCGCCGGTGGCGATCAGGTCATCGACGAGAACGATGCGCTCGCCTGGCGTGACGGCGTCGCGGTGCATTTCCATCTCGTCGATGCCGTACTCGAGGGAGTAGGCCACGCGCACAGTGGTGTGCGGCAGTTTGCCCTTCTTGCGAATGGGGATGAAGCCCGCGCGCAACTGATGGGCGACGGCGCCGCCCAGAATGAAACCGCGCGCTTCGATGCCGGCCACGCGGCTGACTGCGGCGTCGGTCCAGGGGCGCACGAGCTCGTCGACCGTAAGCCGGAAAGCTCTGGCATCGCCGAGCAGTGTCGTGATGTCCCTGAACTGGATGCCAGGCTTCGGGTAGTCCGGAATCGTGCGGATCGCGCGTTTGAGCTCGTCGTAGATGGAGGCGTTCATCGCTCCATTGTAGAACAGACCCGCTAGCGGTCGACCGCCTCCAGGTACGTGAGGCTGAAGTACTGGTTTGCGTCGAGCCAGTGCTGGCGGGCTGCCCAACCTGCGTGACGGGCCTGCTCGCGGATCGCTGCGAGCGTGTACTTGTGGCAGTGCTCGGTGACGATGCACTCGCCTTCGTCGAGCTCGATGGATTCGCCCGCGAGCGTGACGCGCTGTCGGCGCGTGCTGAGCAGGTGCATCTCGATGCGGCTCGCCGCCGCGTTCCACACCGCACGATGCCTGAAGCTCGTGACGTCGAAATCCGCGTCCAGCTCGTTATTGAATCGCTGGAGCACGTTGCGATTGAACGCCGCCGTGACCCCGGCGGCATCGTCGTACGCGCGCACCATGATCGCAGCGTCCTTCACGAGATCCGCACCGAGGAGCAAGCCGCCCGCAGGTCCTGCGATATCCCGCATCAGGCGGAGCAGATTCACGGCGTCCTGCGGATCGAAGTTCCCGATCGTCGAGCCCGGAAAGAAGACCACGATGCGAGTGGGCGCCCGGCGCGGCGTGGGCACCGTGAAGGGTTTGGTGAAATCCGCACACACCGGCAGCACCTCGACGTGCGGATACGCGGAGGCGATGCGCTGCGCGGCGGCCAGCAGGTGGCTCCGGGAAATATCCACCGGAACATAGGCGGCCACGGTGCGCAGCCGATCGAGCAGTAGTCGGGTCTTGATGCTCGACCCGCTGCCGAACTCCACCAGCAGCACGTTCTCGCCGATCTGGTCGGCCATGTCCGCGCCGTCATCGCGCAGGATCTGTGTTTCCGTGCGCGTGAGGTAGTACTCGGGAAGCTCGCAGATCCGGTCGAAGAGCGCGGAGCCCACCGCGTCGTAGAAATACACCGGAGCGATGCGCTTCGGGGTCTCGCGCAGACCCGCGAGCACGTTCGCCACGAGCACCAACTCTGGATGCGTCCGCTCCCGGGTGCGCAGGTGAGCGTGGAGTCCCTGGTGCGACATCAGCGCACGTCCGCCGCGAGCCGCAAGCCGCTGAACTGCCAGCGCGCGGTCGGATAGAAGAAGTTGCGGTATGTCACGCGTATGTGGCTCTGTGGCGTGGCACACGAGCCCCCACGAAGCACGAGCTGGTTCACCATGAACTTCCCGTTGTATTCACCGAGTGCGCCGGACAGTGGGCGGAAGCCGGGATAGGGTGCATAGGCCGAAGCGGTCCATTCCCACACGTCGCCGAACAACTGCCGGACCGGCGCGGGGTTCCGCGAACCCTCCTCCTGCTCCGCAGCAGCGACCGGATGCCAGGTGCCCGCCTCCAGGAAACAGCCGCGCAGGGGCGCCTGTGCGGCCACGTGCTCCCATTCGAACTCGGTCGGCAGTCTGGCGCCCGCCCAGCGCGCGAAGGCATCGGCTTCGTAGAAGCTCAGATGACACACCGGTGCGTGCGGATCGAGAGGACGCGGCCCGGCGAGCGTGAACTCCTCGTCGAGGGAGTCGGACCAGTACAGCGGCCGCCGGCACTGCTCGCGCTGGACCCACGCCCAGCCATCCGAGAGCCACACATCCGGCCGGTCATAGCCGCCCGCGCGGATGAACTCCAGGTACTCGCCATTCGTCGTGAGGCGATTGGCGATGCGGAAGGGCTCGAGGAACACCCGATGCCGCGGCTGCTCATTGTCGAAGCAGAAGCCGCCGCCGATGTAACCCGCCTCCACCAGTCCCCCATCGAATTCGACGAACGCCAGCGGCGCCGGCGAGCGCGAGGCAGGGGCGGCCGCCGCCGCGTAAGCCGGCCGCAGCGGGTTGCGTGAGAAAAGATGCTTGATGTCCGTGAGCAGCAGCTCCTGATGCTGCTGTTCGTGATGCAGCCCGAGGGTTACGACGGCATGCATTTCCGGCAACAGCGCGTCGGAGTCGAGCAGGCTCTGCATCTCTTCATCGACATACGCGCGATAGGCCCAGATCTGCTCGATCGTGGGTCGCGACAGCATCCCGCGTTCAGCGCGCGCGTGTCGCGGGCCCACGGCCTCGTAGTACGAATTGAAGAGATAGCGATACGCCGGATCGAAGAACTCGTATCCCGCGAGCGAGTGCTGCAGCACGAACTCTTCGAAGAACCACGTCGTATGCGCAAGGTGCCATTTGGCCGGGCTCGCATCCGGCATCGACTGGATGGAGTAGTCATCCGTTGCGAGCGGGCGGCACAGCGTCTCGGTGGTGGCGCGCACTCGTCGGAAACGCGCGGCAAGAGACGATGCATCGAGCCCGCCGGCGACAACGGTGGGCGAACTGCGGACGCGATTGCGAAGCATACGAACGGAACCCTCCGGGCCGGGCGACGGTTGGCAATCTGGTGGCAAGCGGACTGCGTGTGCAGTCAACGAATGGAATTGCGATGAGCTGCCGAAGACAGTCTGCCGGAGCGACGCGTATTGCGAGACCGCTCCAGAATGTGCTCTGCAAGATGCGCAATGGCTTCTTCAAAGAGGCCGACGTGGGACCACTCGCCCTGACGCGCGCGCCATAGCGACGTGCCTGGCACCGGTACCACGGTGGCATCCGCACTGGTTCGAGTGAGGTGTTCGAGCACGTCCTGTGCGATGTCGCGAGGGTCGCGTGGCCAGCGCGCCCAGATACTCGCGCCGGGCAGCCCGGGACCTGGCCCGGCACTCACCTCGGTGGGCACGCCGAGCTGGCGCGCGGCTCTCATCAGCAGTTCCGTCATACCGGTTCTCCGCTCCGCTTCGGCTGGCCTCGCATCGCGAGGCTTCAGGTTGCGGCGCAAGAAGCGATCCCGGTTGCGTCTCAAGTGCCTCGAGCCCTGGCGCGTGCGTCGGACTGTCGCAACCCGACGACGAACGTTCCACGCGTGCCGGTCCGTCGCCGGTATCATTACCGGCCGCTCAAGCCTCCGCAGGTACGTTCCCATGAAGTCACGCAGACTCGCTGCCCTCACGCTTGCCGCCCTCGCCGTGGGCTGCACGACGCCGGGCGTTCAGCCGCTTGCACAAGGCGCGGCGGCACCCTCGGCGCCGCCAGCGGCGGTGCCTGCGCCAAAAAAGGCGGCGATCGGCGACTTCGGGCTCGATCTCACCGCGCGGAAGCTCTCGGTGAAGCCGGGAGACGATTTCTTCGCGTACGCGAACGGCACGTGGTTCGATCATTTCACGATTCCCGAGGATCGCTCGAGCTTCGGCATCTTCACCAAGCTCGACGAGCAGTCCCAGAACCGGGTGCGCGACATCATCGAGCAGGCCGCGGCCTCGCACCCCGCGCCCGGCACGCCCGAGCAGAAGATCGGCGATTACTACGCGAGCTTCATGGATGAAGCGACCCTCGAGGCGAAGGGCCTGACGCCGGTGAAGGCCGAGCTCGACCGCATCGCTGCGCTTCGCACGCGCAAGGACGTGGCCACGCTGTTCGGCTCGCCCGGGTATCCGTCCACTTTTGATATTGGCATGGGCCCGGACCTCAAGAACCCGAACGTGTACACGGTGAGCATCGGTCAGGGCGGCCTCGGTCTGCCGGATCGCGACTACTACGTGAAGGACGATCCGCAGCTTGCGGAGATCCGCGCGAAGTACGAAGCCTACATTGCCAACATGCTCGAGCTGGCCGGCAGCGCGGACACGAAGAGCAAGGCGAAGCGCATCATGGCGTTCGAGACCGCCATCGCGAAGGTGAGCTGGCCGATCGAAAAGCGGCGCGACGTGGAGGCGATGTACAACCCGCGCACGGTGGAGCAGTTGCGCGCGGAGGCGCCCGGCTTCGACTGGCAGGCGTTCCTCGATGCCGCGGAGCTGGGGTCACGCAAGGCCGTGGTCGTGGGCGAGCTCAGCGCCGTGCGCGACATTGCCAAACTGGTGGGCTCCACGTCGCTCGACACGATCAAGGATTACCTGACATTCCATCACCTGAACAATCACGCGGCATACCTGCCGAAGCGATTCGACGATCTGCGTTTCGGGTTCTACGGCGCGACGCTCCGTGGCCAGCCCAAGCAGCGGGAACGCTGGAAGCGTGCGGTAGATGCGGTGAACGGCGCGCTGGGTGAGCAGGTGGCGCAGGTGTATGTCGCGAAATACTTCCCGCCCGAATCCAAGGCGAAGATGGAAGAGCTCGTCGCCAACCTGCGCGCCGCGCTTGCGGAGCGCCTGGACGCGCTCACGTGGATGACGGATGAGACGAAGAAGCGCGCGCACGAGAAGCTCGCCACCTTCCTGCCGAAGATCGGCTATCCCGACAAGTGGAAGGACTACTCGACGCTCGAGGTGAAGCGCGACGATCTGATCGGCAACGTGCGCCGCGCGGCGCTGTGGGACTGGCATCGCCAGGTGGCGCGGCTCGACCAGCCGGTGGACCGCTCCGAGTGGTTCATGAATCCGCAGGAGATCAACGCGTACTACAACCCGCAGAACAACGAGATCGTGTTCCCCGCGGCGATCCTCGAGCCGCCGTTCTTCGATCCGAACGCGGACGATGCCGTGAATTACGGCGCGATCGGCGCGGTGATCGGCCACGAGATCGGCCACGGCTTCGACGACCAGGGCCGCAAGTTCGGCCCGGACGGAAGTCTGCACGACTGGTGGACGCCGGCCGACAGCGCGGCGTTCGAGGCGCGCGCGAAGAAGCTCGTGAGCCAGTATTCGGAGTATGAGGCGCTGCCGGGGCTCAAGGTGAACGGCGCGAGCACGCTCGGTGAGAACATCGGCGACCTGGGCGGCCTCAACATGGCCTATCACGCCTATCGTCTTTCGCTGAAGGGCAAGGAGCCGCCGGTGATCGATGGCCTGACCGGCGATCAGCGCTTCTTCCTCTCGTGGGCGCAGGTGTGGCGCGCAAAGTATCGCGACGGGGTCATGCGCGAGATGGTCATGTCCGACGTGCACAGCCCCGTGTACTTCCGCGTGAACGGTCCGGTGCGCAACATGGACGCCTGGTACAAGGCGTTCGGCGTGCAGCCGGGAGACAAGCTTTACCTGCCGCCCGAGGAACGCGTGTCGATCTGGTGAACCACGAGAACCGCTGAAAGGGGGGCGACGTGAGAAGAAGAACGCGATTCGCGCTGCGTGCGTGCGGCACCTGCCTGGGCGGCTTCGCGCTTGCGCTTGCAGGCGCGGCATTCGCAGCGGTGGCCGATGGGGGTTCCGCAGCTGCGCCGGTCAATGCGTCCATGCCGGGTGGAACGGCGCCCGCGAGCGGCCCAGGCATCCGGCCGCCCGGGTATCTGGCACCCGATGCCATCGACATCCTGGCGATCCTTCCACCGCCGCCGGAGAAGGGGGATGCCCGCTACGCTGCCGAGCGCGAGATTTTCCGCGAAACGCGCAAGCTCCAGGGCACCGCTCGCTGGGCAATGGCTGTGCAGGATGCTGCGGGCTCACCATCGGACCTGCTGCGCGACTTCTCGTGTGCCGTGGGTGTGGAGCTCACGCCTGACAATGCGCCCAAGCTCCTGCACGTGGCTCAAAAGGCAACGCGTGACACGGGCCGGGCAGCCGGCGTTGCCAAGGAGCATTTCGGCAAGAAGAGGCCGTTCCAGATCGATGCGGGCGTGACGTGCGTGCCGCCCGAGTCCGTCGGGCGCAGCTCGGATTACCCGTCCGGCCACTCCGTTCTGGGGTGGACCTGGGCGCTCGTGCTCGCCGAAGCCGACCCCGATCGGGCGAGCGCGATCCTGGCGCGCGGTCGCGCCTTCGGGGACAGCCGCGTGGTCTGTGGCATGCACCACCCGAGCGCCGTGGATGCGGGCCGCCTCACTGCATCGGCCGTCATGGCGCGGGTTGCCGCGTCCGCCGAGTACCGGGCGGACATCGAGGCGGCGCGCGCTGAGCTCGCGGAGCTGCGCCGCAAGGGACCGCCGCCGGATGCGCAACGCTGTGCGCAGGAAGCCGCGCTGGTCCCGATGCACGTGCCCTGAAGGCTCCGACGCCCTGTGAAGGCCTTCAGGTGCGTCCGGCGCTCGAAGGCAGATTCGGGTCGCTGACGACGGCGCGCTCGCCGAGCTGCTGCGCTTCGGTGCGCGTGGGCAGCTCGCCCGCGGGCCGCTCGAGCAGATGACGGATCTTCGGCGGCTCGTTGCCCCGGTGGAACGCCACGGCGCGGCGCTCGATCTCCATGTCCGCCACCGTGAAGCGGTGGTAGCGTCGCAGATGCTCGACCCAGCTCGGGCTGTGGAAGCGCTCGATCCAGAGCTCCGGCTCGGTCATGTCCTGCAAAAGCATCCAGCGCCGCGCGCCGTCGCGCCGGCGGATGCGACGCAGCTCCTGCATGGCCTTCACGAAGTCGGCCTGATCGCGCTCGTGTACGCGGTATTCCACCGTGACGACCACGCGCCCGCTCTCCGGACCCAGCTCCACGCGAGGCGTGATCTGCAGCGGCCCGCGCGAGGGCGCGAGGTTCAGCCCCTCCGATTGCGGCAGCGGCGCCGCGAAGCCCAGCAGCGTGGACGCAAAGAGCAGCACGCCGGAGATCGCGAGCGCCGTCACCAGGCCGAAATCATCGGCCAGCTCGCCCCAGAGCCAGCTGCCCAGGGCCATGCCGCCGAAGGTGGCCATCTGGTAGATCGCGAGCGCCCGCCCCGTGACCCAGCGGGGCGAGGACATCTGGATGGTGATGTTGAACGTGGAGAGCATCAGCACCCACGCGACGCCCCCGAAGAAGAACACCAGCAACGTGAGCAGCATCCACGGGCTGAAGGCGGACACGATGGCCGTGACGCCAAACATCACCGTGCCGGCGCGCACGATGTCTTCATTGCGAAACCGCATGCGCGCGGCCGTGCTCATCACCGCGCCGACCACCGCGCCGACGCCGAACGTGCCGAAGAGCACGCCATAGGTGCGCGCGCTGCCCTCCAGGAGGTCCCTCGCGATGAGGGGCATGAGCGCCCAGATCGAGCTGCCGAGCAAGCCGAGCGTGGCGGAGCGCAGGAGCACGGCGCGAATGGCGGGCGACAGGCGCGAGTACCGCAGGCCCGCGCTCATGGCCATGAGCATCGACTCGGGCGGGAGCTGGGATTCGGTCCTCGGCCGCTTCCAGGTGGCGAGCGTGACCAGCAGCGCCACGTAGGTGAAGGCGTTGACGACGAATGCGGCAAAGGCGCCCGCGGCCGCCACGATGACCCCGCCGATGGCCGGCCCCGCGCTGCGTGCCAGGTTGTATGACATCGTGTTCAGCGCGACGGCGGCGGGGATGTGCTCGCGGGGCACCTGCTCGCCCACCGAGGACTGCCACGCCGGGCCGTACATTGCCGTGCCGCAGCCGATGAGGAAGGTCATGATCAGCAGCGTCCACGGCGTGATGGAGTCGTAGTACGTGACCACCGCCAGCGCGACGGACACCACAAGCATCAGCGCCTGCGCGATCAGCATGATCACGCGCCGGTCCCAGATGTCCGCGATCGCCCCGGAGGGCAGGGCGAGCAGCATGATCGGGAGCGTGGTCGAGGCCTGCACGAGCGCCACGTAGTCAGGCGAGGGCGCAAGCGAGGTCATGAGCCACGAGGCGCCCACCGCCTGGATGAGGCTGCCGAAGTTCGAGACGAGGCTCGCCGACCAGATCCTGAGAAACGTGCGCGAGCGAAACGGCGCAAGCGTATGGGCTCGCCAGGACTCCGACACCCGATGAAACCTTCGACCAGTGGGGGAGCGCGGATCATACCGCGACCGCGTGAGTGTCGCCCGGTGCCGACCCGGCAACCGGCGCAATCCGCTAGGCCGAGGCGACTTTCGCGCGCAGGTACTCGATCGTCCGGTTGACCTCGGCCTGGAGCGCCGTCGCGAGCGTATCGATCTGGGCCTCATCGCCCGAGCGGGCGGCGGCCTCCAGGCGCGCCGCGGCCGTGGCGGTGGCGGTCGCTCGCAGGTTCGCGCTGGCGCCCTTGAGGGAATGCGCCTGGGCGCTCACGGCGGCGTAGTCGCGCATGCCGAGCGCCGTGAGGATGGCGGAGAGGGACTCGTCCCCGCTTTCGATGAACAGGTCCACCAGCTCGCGCGCGAGCGCCTCGTCCCCATCCATCGACTTCATGAACGCCGACCAGTCGACCGGCGCCGGCGCGTCGCTGCCGTCCTCGGACGCGGCGGGCTCGGCCCCGCCGTCCGGCGCGGACTGGATGCGGCCGAGGTGCTTCTCCAGGCACGCGATGAGCTTCGCGCGGTCGAGCGGCTTGGTGAGGTAGTCGTCCATGCCGGCTGCGCGGCACTTCTCGTCATCGCCCTTCATGGCATGGGCGGTGAGGGCCACGATGGGCACGGCCTTGCGGCCGTATTCCTGCCGGCGGATCTCGCGGGTCGCCTCGTAGCCATCCATCTCCGGCATCTGGCAGTCCATGAGGATGAGATCGATGCCGCCGGCCTTCCACGCGGCCACGGCCTCCCGCCCGTTGTTGACGACGGTGACCTCCAGGCCGAGCTTCTCGAGCACCATGCGCGCCACCTTCTGGTTCACCGGGTTGTCCTCGGCGAGCAGGATGCGGCGCTCCACGTCGAGCCGCACCGCGCGCACCTGATGGCGCGTGACGAGCGGCTGCGCGCGGCGTTTCCACGACTCGGCGCTGTTCGACATGATGAGGCTCAGGCACGCCGTGAGATCGCGCCGGGTGATGGGCTTGACGAGGTAGCCGGCGAAGCCCAGCTCCGCGAACCGCTGCGCATCGCCGCGGTGACCCGAGGACGTGAGCAGCACGAGACGCGTTTGCGTCAGATGATCGTACGTGCGGATGAGCCGGCCGAGCTGCTCGCCGTCGCACTCGGGCATGTGATAGTCGAGCAGCGCCACCTGGAACGGGGAGTTCTGCACGGTGGCATCGACCAGCTCCTGCAGGGCGTCCTGCGCGGTGGCGACACACACCGGCTCGATGCCGCAGGCTTCGAGCTGCCCGGCGAGCACCTTGCGATTGGTGGCGTTGTCGTCCACGACGAGCACGCGCAGCCCTTTCAGGATCTCATGCTGGGCCTGGGCATCGATGTGCCGTCGCTCCGCAACGCCCACGCGAGCGGTGAACCAGAACGTCGAGCCGACGCCTTCCGTGCTTTCGAGGCCCGCCTCGCCGCCCATCAGCTCCGCCAGGCGCTTCACGATCGAGAGACCGAGACCCGTGCCGCCAAACTTGCGCGTCGTGGAGGCGTCCACCTGCGAGAAGGGCTGGAACAGCGCGGCCTGCCTGTCCTTCGGGATGCCCGGGCCGGTGTCGCGCACCTCGCAGCGGATGAGCGTGCTGTCGGGCGTGGATTCGGCCACCTTCACCTCGATGGCCACCTCGCCCTTCGCGGTGAACTTCACCGCGTTGCTGCCGAGGTTCACGAGAATCTGGCGCAGCCGCGCGGGGTCGCCCTTCACGAGGTCCGGCACCGCCGGGTCGATGTGCGCGGTGAGCTCGAGCCCCTTGCCGTGCGCCTGGATCGCGAGCAGGCGCGCCACGTCCTCGACCGTGTCGCGCAGATCGAGCTCGATGTGCTCGAGATCGAGCTTGCCGGCCTCGATCTTCGAGAAGTCGAGGATGTCGTTGATGACGGTGAGCAGCGCCGTCGCGCTGTCGCGGATGGTTTCGGTGTAGTCGCGCTGGGAGGGGTCGAGGTCCGTGTCGAGCAGCAGCTCCGTCATGCCGATGACGCCGTTCATCGGTGTGCGGATCTCGTGGCTCATGTTGGCGAGGAATTCGCTCTTGGCCCGATTGGCCGCCGCCGAGGCTTCGCGCGCTTCGATGAGCGCGTGCTGATACTCGCGACGCTCGGTGATGTCCTGCAGAGCGCCGGATACACGCTGCGGACGACCGTTCTCGTCCGTGTCGCAGATGCCGCGCGAGCGGAACCAGCGGTACTCGCCACTCTTCGTGCGAGCACGGAATTCCGCGTCGTACACGCCGGCTGTCTGGATACAGCGCTCGAACGCGGCCTGCTGAATCGGCAGGTCCTCCGGGTGGATGAGTTGCCGCATCGTCTCCAGCGTCGGGTTCCGCAAGTCGTCCTCGCTGTAGCCGAGCATTTCGCGCCATTGTGGTGCGAGCCAGTACTGCTGCGTGGCGATCTCGTATTCCCACGGGCCGTCGCTCGTGCCGCGAATGGCGCGCGCGAGGCGCGCTTCGGCCTGACGATGTGCTTCCTCCGCCTTCTCCGCGCGCGCAAGGGCCGTCAGGACTTCGCGGCTCTCGGTGAGCGCCCGTTCCGCCTGGGCGAGCACGCGCGCGTCTTCCTGCTCCTGCCGCTTGCGCCACAGGCACATGAGCGCAGTCATCCAGATCACGGCAATGGCAAGCGCACGGTGCGAAACCATGAGCCACAAAAGGTCCGGCGGCGGATGCGCGAGCGCCATGTCGAGCAGCAGGAAGACCGTGCAGAGCATGGCTGCCAGATACGTGTCACGTGTGCGCGGTGCCCACAGACTGAGAATGACCACGGTCACATAGGCCGGGCCGAGTGACGTCTGGATGAGGTTGTCGAACAGCAGGATCGCAACGGCTGCCACGATCGTGACGGGGCGATTGAAGCGCTCCAGGAAGGCGCCGGCGCGTGAGCCGGAGCGGTTCGGCGTCGGCATGTCGGTCCCGCCGGCCGTCGCGCTGTCTCCGTTGCCTCGTTCGTCGATCGCTGTCATGGAGTCGGGGAGTCTCGCCGTCCGACGTTGCGGACGTCTGTGTGCGAGTCGTCAGTACTAACCGCAATGCGCTACTTGCCGGCACGCGCGCTTGCGAGTCGGGCAGTGCATCTGTGACACCCTTCGCAGCGGGGCACGCCATGCACTGGGGCAGTTCGCACGAGACGCGCGGCCGGCCTTCGGTTATCGGTCCGTGTCCGGGAATCTGTAGTGCGCGTCTTTACACGCACTGTGCCTTTCGTACACGCGCCGGGCGCAGGCAGTACCCGGAAACACCCGCTCACAGCCGCCGCCGCCGCCCGTGACGTGTGGCACGGGAGGTGCAACAGGCACGCCCAAAACGAATCCGAACTGGGGAAGGCACGGGGATTCTCCTCACTGAACAGGATGCGCGGGCCGCGTGGTCCGGCCATTCAGCGGTCTTCTGTCAAATCCGCGGGCACTCGCATGCGCGGGTGCCGGCATCTGCAGGCGATCTCGTCACGGAAGCACAAACATGAACGCGATACGACTTCACCGGATACTTCTGGATGCCGTCGAACACGTGCCGTTCTATCGGCAGCATTGGCGCGCCGCTGGCGTGGATCTCACGCGCATCGCCTCCGCCGTGCACCTCGAATTCCTGCCTGTGGTCCGCAAAGCGGACCTGCTGGCGTGCCCCGCCGAGTTGCGCATCGATCAGCGCTTCCTCGGGCGCACGCTGGACGCAGCGTCCGTGCAGCCGGGCGAGCTGCCGGCAGACCATGCGGCATTGCGCCGCCGGCGCAAGCGGTTCGTGCGTGCGCTCCGGGACGTGGGATACAGCCCGGGTGAGCGCCTCATGCTGATCATGGAGCCGCCTTTTCCGGCGGGCGCGGCGTTGATGCGCTGGACGTGTATCGATTCGCGCGCACCCGAAGCCGATGTGTTCGCGAAATTCGTGCGCACGCGGCCCCAGGTGCTCTACGGCCCACTGAGCTCGCTTCTGCGCATTGCGCGTCGGATGCTCACGACCCCCGAGGTGAGGTTCCGGCCGCGGCTCGTCATCAGCACCGCGGAGCAGCTGACGGATGCGCAGCGCGCGCTGCTCGAATCGGCGTTCAGCGCGCGCGTTGCGGATTTCTACAGCATTCACGACGTGGGATTGATCGCGTACACGCGTCCGGGGCGCGCGGCGTACGAAGTGCTGGAGCGCGATTTTCACGTCGAATTCCTGCCTGTCGGGGCGGGCAGCCCGTTCGAACGGTTGGTCATCACGGACCTGGAGGCGGGCGCGGTGCCGCTCATCCGCTTCGACACGGGCGATCTCGTCCGTCGGGACCGCGAGCGGCCGGGCGCGCCCATCGTGGAGATCCGGGGGCGTGAGGCGCAGGCCCTGGAGCCGGCGAACGGCACGTGGCTCTCGCCGGAGGAGGTGGCCCTCGCGCTCGAGCGCGTGGACGGCGAGCCGCGGCGCGCCTGTGCCGGGCCGGAGGAGGCCGGCGCGGACGTGGCGCGGTTGCCGCCGCGGCCGGCGCGCCCGCTCTTCGGCCTTCTGGCAGGCGCGCGCCTGCAGCCGCGCTAAAGCGGAAAGATAGGTTGCTATCGAACTAATCTTGTCGCCCCGGGGCGGCGCCTCACCCGGTGTCCCGCCGCCGGGGAGGGCCGGCGCGCACCGCTGCCGCCGCCACGAGCCGCCCGGCATCGGCTGCGAACCGCCCCCGGTGCGGTATTCGGACCGGCGGCGTGGCCGCAACGCGAGCGCTGCGATTTCACGACGCGGCCCGACCGCCTCGCGGTCTGCCGCAAGCCCGGCGATGGATGATAGAGTGCGCCCCCATTTCAACGGCGGGTGGGTCCCCTTTTGAAGAGCAACATCGAGATCGCCCAAGCGGCGAAAATGAAGCGGATCACCGAGATCGCGAAGAAGCTCGGCATCGACGAGGAAAATCTCGAGCCCTACGGCCGATACAAGGCGAAGCTCTCGCTCGATTACATCGAGCAGCTGCAGAGCCGCCCCGACGGCAAGCTCGTGCTGGTCACGGCCATCTCCCCCACCCCGGCGGGTGAGGGCAAGACCACCACGACGGTGGGCCTCGGCGATGCGCTCAACCATCTCGGCAAGAAGGCCATCATCTGTCTGCGCGAGCCGGCCCTCGGGCCCGTGTTCGGCATGAAGGGCGGCGCCGCCGGCGGCGGCTACGCGCAGGTCGTGCCGATGGAGGACATCAACCTCCATTTCACGGGCGACTTCGCGGCGATCGCGCTGGCGAACAACCTGCTCGCGGCGCTCATCGACAACCACATTCACCAGGGCAACGCGCTCGGCTTCGACGTGCGCCGGATCACCTGGCGGCGTGTGGTGGACGTGAACGACCGCGCGCTGCGTGACATCACGATCGGCCTCGGCGGCCCGGGCAACGGCTATCCCCGTCAGGACGGGTTCGACATCGTCGTGGCCTCGGAAGTCATGGCCATCTTCTGCCTCGCCACGAGCGTGAAGGATCTGAAAGAGCGCCTGGGCAACATCGTGGTCGGCTACACGCGCGATCAGAAGCCCATTCGTGCGCGCGACCTGAACGCCCACGGCGCCATGACCGCGCTGCTGCGCGATGCGCTCGCGCCGAACCTCGTGCAGACGCTCGAGAACAATCCGGCCTTCATCCATGGCGGTCCGTTCGCGAACATCGCGCACGGCTGCAACTCCGTCATGGCCACGAAGACGGCGCTGAAACTTGCCGACTACGTGGTCACCGAAGGCGGCTTCGGTGCGGACCTCGGCGCCGAGAAGTTCGTCGACATCAAGTGCCGCAAGGCGGGCCTCAAGCCCTCGGCGGCCGTCATCGTCGCCACCGTGCGCGCGCTCAAGTACCACGGCGGCGTGCCCGTTGCGGAGGTCGGCAAGGAGAATCTCGCCGCGCTGGAGAAGGGCCTCGTGAACCTCGAGCGCCACATCCACAACGTGCGCGACCACTACGGTCTGCCCACCGTCGTGTCCATCAACCAGCGCGCCGAGGACACGGACGCCGAGATCAAGCTCATGCAGGAGAAGCTGTCTCACCTCGGCGTGAAGATCATCCTGGCGCGGCACTTCGCCGAAGGCGGCAAGGGCGCGATCGAGGTGGCGAAGGAAGTGGTCCGGCTGTGCGAGCAGCCGAGCAACTTCAAGTTCGTCTACGACGACAACCTGTCGCTGTGGGACAAGATGAAGGCCGTTGCCACGAAGATCTACGGCGCGAGCGACATCACGGCCGACAGCAAGGTGCGTCAGCAGATCAAGCACTACCAGGAGTCCGGCTACGGGCACTACCCGGTGTGCGTGGCGAAGACGCAGTACTCGTTCTCCACGGACCCGAAGCTACTCGGTGCGCCGTCGGGGCACGTGGTGAACATCCGCGAAGTGCGGCTCGCCGCCGGCGCGGAGTTCATCGTGATGATCTGCGGCGACATCATGACGATGCCCGGCCTGCCGAAGGTGCCGGCGGCCAACAACATCGACGTGGACGAGAGCGGGAAGATCGTCGGACTGTTCTGACCGCCCGCGTCGCGAAGACGCCTGCGAAGGCCGGACCGCTTCAGGTCCGGCCTTCTTTTTTGGATACAGGCAAGGAGCGCCTCACGCCTCCACGCCGGGCGCGATGCGCCGACCCAGGAGCTGCGCCAGGGCGTCCGCCCCGACCGGCCGGCCGAAGAGAAAGCCCTGCGCCTCATCGCAGTGATGCGTCTGCAGGAACGACACCTGTTGGGGCATCTCCACGCCTTCGGCCACGACCTTCAGTCCCAGGTTGTGCCCGAGCGTGATGATGGCGCGCACGATCGACGCATCGTCCGCATCGGTCGCGAGATGCTCCACGAAGGATCGATCGACCTTCAGCCGATCCACGGGGAAGCGCTTGAGGTAGCTCAGGCTCGAGTAGCCCGTGCCGAAGTCATCCACCGCGATGTGCACGCCGAGTCGCTTCAGCTCGCCCAGCATGGCCACGAGTTGCGCCGGATCGTGCATCACCATGCTCTCCGTGAGCTCGAGCTCCAGATAGCGCGGCTCGAGTCCCGTCTCCTGCAGCACCTCGGCGACCGTGCGCACGAGATTGTCCTGGCGGAACTGCCGCGCCGAGACATTCACCGAGACCACGATGGGCTCGCGACCCTCGTCCTGCCAGCGCCGGTTCTGCGCGCAGGCGGCCTTCAGCACCCACTTGCCGATCGGCACGATGAGTCCGGTCTCCTCGGCCAGCGGAATGAAGCGCCCGGGTGCGACGAGGCCCTGGTCGGGCAGTTGCCATCGGATCAGCGCTTCGGCGCCGATGATGCGCCCGCTCGTGAGGTCCACGCGGGGCTGGTAGTGCAGGAGGAACTGATTGCGCTCGAGCGCGCGGCGCAGGCGCGACTCGAGCTCCAGCCGCTCCGTCATGAGCGTGTTCAGCTCACGTGTGAAGAACTGGAAGTTGTTCCGGCCGCTCTCCTTGGCGCGATACATGGCCGAGTCGGCGTGCTTGAGAAGCGTCTGCGCATCGGTGCCGTCGTTCGGAAAGAGGGCCACGCCGATGCTGCAACTCACGTTGAATTCGCCGTGCTCGGTGACCCACGGCTGCGACACCACGGTGAGCATGCGCTCAACGACACTGCGCACCTGATCCGCCGCGCTCTGGCCGGTGACGAGCACGACGAACTCGTCGCCGCCGAGGCGCGCGACCGTGTCGCACTCGCGAACGCAGGACTCGAGCCGCCCCGCCATCACTTTCAGCAGCTCGTCGCCGACGTGATGCCCGAGACTGTCGTTGATGAGCTTGAACCGGTCCAGATCGACGAACACCACCGCGAGCTTCGTCCGGTAGGTCGCGGCGGTGAGCAGCGCCTGCTCGAGCCGATCCTGCAGGAGCGAGCGGTTCGCAAGGCCGGTGAGCGTGTCGTAGTTTGCCTGCTGCTCGATGCGCGCCTGATAGCGCTTGCGCTCGGTGATGTCCTCGACCGTGCCCTCGTAACCCACGCACGTTCCGGAGGCATCGAACAGCGCCCGCGCGTTCTCGGAAATCCAGATGATGTCGCCGTTCTTGCGGTACACCTGCGACTCGAAGCCGGTCACCGAGCCGCGTGCCCGCATGATGCGCATGAATTCCTCGCGCCGCTGCGGGTCGACATAGAGCTGCCGGCCGATGTCGCGCAATGAGTCCATCAGCTCCTGCGGAGAGCTGAAGCCGTAGATGTTCGCGAGCGCCGGGTTCGCATCGAGGTAGTGCCCGTCGGGCGTCGTGCGGAAGATGCCTTCGATGGCGTTGTCGAAGAGGCCGCGATAGCGGCGCTCCGCTTCGCGCAGCGCCTGCACCGCGTCGCGGCGTGCCGTGACGTCCTGAATGAGCCCTTCGATCGCGATCACGCGGCCGTGCTCATCGAGCACGCCCGTGCCGCGCTCCCACACCCAGCGAACGCCGCCATCGGCATGCAGGATGCGGTACTCGAGATCGAAGCGCGTGCGCGCCGCGAGCGCGCTGCGCACCGCTTCGCGCACCCACGTCTTGTCCTCCGGGTGCGTGATCGACTCGTAGGTGATGCGTCCGTTGCCCATGAGATCACGAGGCTGATAGCCGGTGACGCGCTCGCAGCCCTCGCTGACGAACTCCATCGTCCAGTGCGCATCGTCGCGGCAGCGGTAGACCATGCCGTCCACGTTGCCGAGCAACGTCTTCAGCATGCGCATGTACTCGAGCTCGCGCGCGGAAGGCACATTCGACTCGCGCGGGCTGGGGCTGACGCCGTCCGGCAAGCCGCTCCACGAGTGCAGGATGTCTTCAGAAAGGCGCGCGGCCGAGCGCCGCGAGTGATCGGCTGTGCTCATGAACTCGAAGCATCAAAAATGTTACGCCACCCTAGCAATGTGCGGCAGGTGAGCTGATGGCGCTCATCACAGAACGTGCACCGAGACTTTCACGCTCGCGCAAAGTTGCGTGCTCGTTCCAACAGGCTGCAGTGACATGCCCGCTGCTGGTGCGTCGGCTGCACGCAACTGGGGCAGCGGCCGTCCCTTCAGCGCCCGGAACATCCGTGTAGGAGGAAGTCCGACGGCGCGGTAGGAACACGCGAATCAACGCGGAAACTCGCGAAAATCGCTCCGAACCCGGAACGCTTCGCCGCGTTACTCGCTCAGAAGGGAGACTGGGCAGCGCCCGAAGGAGGGCCCTGGCATGCAGAGCAAGCCAGGTATTTTGCAGCGTGGACCGGTTGGTGTCGTCGTCGTGGTGGCGCACGCCGTGCTGATCTATGCGATCGCCACCAGCCTCGGCATCGTCGAATTCCCCACCGCCGCGCCTCGCATGGATGCGGTGATCATCGATGTTCCCGAGGAGACGCAAAGCCAGCCTGTCCCGGTGATCAAGCCGGAGCTGGCGGAGCCGACACTCGATCGCATGCCGATCGAGGACACGGTGCCCGTCGTGGAAGTGCCGGTCGAAGAGCCGGCGCCCGCCGCGATCACCGCGCCCGTCAGCGAGCCCAGCCCGCCGCAGCCGGTGGGCGAGACGGCCAACATGAAGGTGGACCGCCGCGTCAATCCCGTGTACCCGCCGCAGTCCCGGCGCGCGGGAGAGGAGGGCGTGGGTGTGTACCGCGTGCTCGTCGACGCGAACGGACGGCCCATCGATGTTGAAGTGTTGAGCAGCACGGGCTTCCCGCGGCTGGATGAGGCCGCAGTGACGGCCATTCGCAAATGGGTGTTTCAGCCGGCGATGCAGGCCGGGCAACCCGTGGAGTCCTGGACCCGGGTGCAGGTGCAATTCAAGCTCGAGCAGGGGTGATGCGTTCGGGGCTCAGCCGAAAGAGGGCTTCACCACCGCGAGAATCACGATCGCAATGAGCAGCAGGGCTGGGGCTTCATTGAACCAGCGATACCAGCGATCCGACCGGGTGTTGCGGCCCTCGCGGAACGCGCGCATGAGCGCTCGGCACATGTGCTGGTAGCCGATGAGCAGCACGACCAGTACCAGTTTCGCGCGCAGCCACCCTGCCGAGAGGTACTGAGGCTGCACGACGATCATGCTCACGCCGAACAGGATGGCGAGCGCACCGCCGATGGTCGTGATCCCGTAGAGTCGCCGCTCCATGACCACGAAGCGCTCGAGACTGACGGCATCCTTCGCGGACGCGTGATAGACGAACAGCCTCGGCAGATAGAACAGCCCCGCGAACCAGGTGACGACGAAGATGACGTGGAACGCCTTGAGCCAGATCAGCATGGGCCGCGATTGTAATTCACTGCCGTCGCGCGGCGCCGAGGCTGTCGAAAAGGTTGACAGGACGACCGCACACAAGACGCGTGCCAGTGCCTAAGTGGCCGCCGTGCAAGGCGTGCGCACGTCCGGCACGCCCGTTGCACCTTCCCGGTCTCGTTGAACCGGGGGGGATCGATTGAGAAGAAGAACACCATCCATCGCGCTGATCGCGGGTGCGCTGTCGCTGTTGCCGTTCACCCTGCCCGCCGGCGCTGTTGCGCCCACCATGCCCGTCCACACCACCTCGATCGGCGGGCTCGCGCTGCCCGAATACATCGGCCCGCTGGAATTCATCGGCGAGCACAGCGGCCCGGAGGGTGCACGCTCGGCCAGCTATTCCTATCGCGCGTTCGGCCTCGCGCTCGAGATCAGCGTGACGGATCTGGGTGAAGGGTCGATGCCCGATGGCCTGCACGCGCCGGACCTGTTGCAGCGTTACGAGGAAGCCAAGCGGGACGTGATCGCCTCCACGCCTGTGCCCGGCCTGAAGGCGCAGTACGAGAAGGAGGTGACGCTCGGCCCTCGTTCCGGCCGAGTGGCGCGTGAGGCGCATTTCACCGTCGGGCACGGTGAGGACGCGGCCTCCACATGGCTCATCTTCACCGCCGCGCACGGCCTCGTCATCGACGCGCGGTTCGATGCCGCGCCGGGGCTTGGCGAAGACGCACTGCTCAGCCGCGGCGAGATTCTCGAGGCGCTCGGGCAAGCCATCCCCGACACCGCGGCACCCGTGGCCGCCGCACGCGCCCGCGCCAGAGCCGAGGCCGAGGCCGCGGAGAAAGTGTCCATCGTGTGGGATCCGGCCACACCGAGGGAGGAAAGCAGGATATGGCTCGCGTATCTCTTTGCACGGGCCGCGTACGCCGTCAGCGAGGAAGGCGGAGCCGCGGCTGCGGGCGAGCGCGACGCGTCGTTCGAGGAGGAGGTGCATGGCCGCACCACCGCCGTGAACATGTTTCGCGCGCTCCGGCACACCGATGCACGCGTGGCGTCCGCTTATTTCAGCGACATTGACCGCGTGGAAGCCGCGGGTTTCCTGCGCGAGTACGTGTGGACCTACCTGCACCGGGACTCATGGGGCGCGGCGCCGCCGGGGCTCGATCTGGCCGGCTTCGACGCGTGGCGCGCCACGCACCTCAAGGGCCACGTGCCCGTGACCCACGGCCGCATCCGCTTTCGCGTGGCGTCGGGCGGCGCCGGGGAGCGGCTCTGACCCTCACGTCATCGCGGGTTAGCCCGCGGGGCCCGGAATTCCGTAGCCGCGTGCCATGGCGCACGCGGCGAAGATGATCGCCACGACCAGCAACGCCTCGATGTGACTCAGCAGGGCGATGCGCCTGGCCATGGGCGCGGACGCGAAAGTGGCCGGACTCTCGCCGCGCCGCAGGGCCGCCCGCCAGCGCATCAGCACGATGGCGGGCATCACCTCCAGGATGAGAATCAGCACGAACAATCCCATCTTGGCCAGGAACCAGTGGTTCGCCACGTAGTACGACGTGGTCTTCTCGAGCTCGCCGAAGAGGCGCCAGAGGCCGGTTGCCAGCCACAGCACTGCGGCCGCGCCCCACAGGTTGTCTGCGCGGAAGGCGCGCTTCAGGGAGTCCGCTGTCGGTGGCTCGCGCAGCACGTTGCCGCGCGTGAGCACGGCGCCGAGTCCGAGACCGAGTGCCAGCAGGTGAAGCGCAGCTGCGACTATCCTGATCATTGCTGAATGTCCCCTGGGTGGCTGACTGCCAGTGATTTTGCCTTGTTTGTGCCTCGCTTGTGGTATCGGGCGGCCCGCGGGCTTTCGCGCGACCCCGAAACTGTGCAGGTGCGCGGCCTGTACAAGCGTGCGGACCGCGGCGCGAACGCAGATCGGAGCAGCGAGCGCCGACGCGTGCCACTACACTCGCTCACCTTCATGCACGTGTGAGTGAGTCGAGACAATGAAAGCTGAGAGCAAGATCGCGATCGTTACCGGCGCGGGCAGCGGCATCGGCAAGGCTGCGGCGCTCGCTCTGGTGGCGGATGGCTGGCGGGTCGTGTTCGCCGGAAGGCGAGTGGAACGTTTGCAGGCCGCCATCTCCGAGGCGACGGCGGCGGGCGCGCAGCCTTCCGCAATGCTCGCCGTGCAGGCGGACGTGACGAGCCCCGAGTCCGTGCGGGCCTTGTTCGCCCGCACACGCGAGGTGTTCGGTCGCCTCGACCTGCTGTTCAACAACGCCGGCATCAGCGTGCCCGCCGTTCCGATCGAAGATCTGCCGTTCGAATCCTGGAAGAGCATCGTCGATACGAATCTCACCGGCATGTTCCTGTGCACGCAGGAAGCCGTGCGCATGATGAAGGCGCAGACGCCTCGGGGCGGACGCATCATCAACAATGGCTCGATCGCCGCGCATGTGCCGCGGCCGAACAGCGCCGCGTACACGGCCACCAAACACGCCGTCACGGGGCTTACGAAATCCACCTCGCTCGATGGGCGCGCGTTCGACATCGCGTGTGGCCAGATCGATATCGGCAACGCGCACACGGAGCTTGTGGACAAGATGCCCCGTGTCGGCCCGAATGCGGAGCCGCTCATGGACGTGAAGCACGTCGGTCAGGCCGTGCTGTACATGGCGAATCTGCCGCTCGAGGCGAACGTGCAGTTCATGACCGTGATGGCCACGAAGATGCCGTACATCGGCCGCGGCTGAACGCGGCCGCCCGAGCACGCGGGATGCGCCGGGCAGCAGCCCGCGCGCTTTAGCGCGCGGCTTCGAGCTGTTTCGTGCCCGCAGCCCTCGCGCCCGCATCCGATTCCGCAGGCCTGTCATCCAGCGTGAAGCCGCGGAAGCGCTTGTAGCAGAGCCGCGCGACGAGCGTGGCGGCGACGAGCCCGAGCACCATCGGCAGGGAGGCCCACAGGAACAGCTCGTTCATCGGAATGTTCATGCCGATCAGCACGCCGCCCACGTAAGGGCCGACGATCGAGCCGATGCGCCCGATCCCGAGCGCCCAGCCCACCCCCTGCGAGCGCGCCTCCGTCGGATAGATGAGGCCCGAGCAGGCGTTGTTGCCGAACTGCGCGCCGAGCACCGCGAGCCCCGCGAAACCCGAGACGTAGGTGAGCGTGGTGGTGGAGAGCCCCTCGAACCCGATGGCGGCGATGGCCGGTGCCGCGAGCGCGAACAGTGCGGCGATGGCGGCGAAGCCGAAGCGATTCAGCAGCACGCTCACGACGATGCCGCCGATGGTGCCGCCGAAGTGATACAGCGTGCTGGCGATGGCAGCCTGCTTCGGCGTGATGCCGTTGCTCTCGAAAATGAGCGGCAGCCAGCTGTTGAGGAAGTAGTTCGCCATGAGCGTGGTGCCGAAGCACACCCACAGCAGGGGCGTGATGAAGGCAAGCCCGCCCTTGAAGATCTCCCGAAGCCCGAGGAAGTCGCCGTTGGTGCTCGCGGCCGCCGCTACGGGTTGCTCGATGACGAACTGCGCATCATCCGGCAACTGCAGATCGGGCCGCATGCGACGCGCCGTCTTCAGCAGCTGCGCGCGGCGTGACGGATGCCTTGCGAGGAACTTCACCGACTCCGGAAGCGCGAAGAACAGCACAACCGCAAAGGTGAGCGGCACCGCGCCGCCGATGACAAAGAGGATCTGCCAGCCATACTCCGGCACGAGCCAGCCCGCCACCGGGCCCGGCATGCCGCTGCCGAGCGTGATGCCCGTGAACATCAGCACCACGAGCGTGGCTCGCCAGCGCCGGGGCGACATCTCGGAATTGAGCGAGATCGTGTTGGGCATCAGCCCGCCGATGCCGATGCCCGTGAGGAAGCGCAGCACCGCCATCTGCCCGAGGCTGGTGGTCCACACCATGGCGAGCGTGCACACGCCGAAGATCACCGAGCCCAGCAGGATCGCCTTGCGACGGCCGAAGCGATCGCCGATGTAGCCGAGCAGCGGCGCGCCGAACAGCACACCGAAGAGGCTCGCGCTGAAGGCCACCTTGAAGGCTTCCGACGGCACGCCCCACTGCCGCACCAGCTCCGGCGCCGCGAAGGACAACGCGGAGATGTCGTAGCCATCCGCGAACATGGCGAGCCACGACAGCACGAGCAGCTTGATGTGGAACGACCCGATTCTCTGTTCGTCGACCAGTCGGTCGGTATGTACGACGTGGCTCAAGCAGGGCGCCTCTTGCGAACCTTCCGGGCGGACAGGCTCGCGACCCTAAGCCAATCAGCGCGGCGTGGCAAACACCTGGGCCCAGTAGACGCCGGCGGCGCTCGTTGCGTCGACCGTGTACGCGATGCCCATCTCCGTGAACCGCGGGTCCATGAGGTTCTCGCAGTGGCCGGGGCTTGCGAGCCAGCCGGCCATGACCTCTTCGGGGGTGATGGGGCCCGCGGCGACATTCTCGCCCACCCTGCGCCAGACATAGCCTGCGCGCGTCGCGCGCTGAGCGGGCGTGCTGCCATCGGAGCCTTCATGCGCGAGACGACTGTGACGGGCCATGTCCCGGGCGTGGGCGCGGGCGGCCTCGGAAAGCTTCGGTGCGAGGCGCAGCGGCGGGGCGGCGGCGAACTGCTTGCGCCCACACCGCCGCGGATGCGCCCGTGCCTCATTCGCAAGGGCCAGCACGCCGGCGCTCACACGATTGGCGTCTGCCAGTGCCGGCGCGGCAAAGGGCGCAGCGATTACGATCCACGTGCTGCCGCCGCGCTGTTCGATGCCGATCTCACGCACCTCCGCATCGCTCAGCGCTGTGCAGGAACGCTCGGCGAGCTTGCGTGCGATGTCTTCGTTCCCGCCAGGCTGCGACAGGTAGAGCGATGTGGAATGCAGAGCCTTGTATCCCGCGGCGTCAAGCGCGGCCGTGAGATCCTGCCCGCGCGAAATGCGGTGTGCCGCCGAATCCAGCTTCCGGTTGGCGCGCAACGGAGTGCGCACGCCGGGCTTGCCGCCACACCCTCTCGCGCGAACCTCGTTGATGGCATCGAGCAGGCCCGGTGCCGCGACGGAGATCCCGGAGCCGCAGGTGAGGACGAGGCCAGCGGCCAGACACACGAGAACGCGCTGAAGCACTAGGAACGGCCCCGATCGGGGGATTCTGCACGCGGCAGCTTCAGAATCGCTTCGAGGCCGCGCTCCGGCAGGTTCTGCAGCGTGAGGGAGCCGCCGTGTGCCTGCGCCGTATCGCGCGCGATGCACAGGCCAAGCCCTGCGCCGCCCGTATCCCGGTTGCGTGAGCCCTCCACGCGGAAGAAGGGCTCGAAGACCTGCTCGAGCGCCTCGGGCGGGATGCCCGGCCCCCGGTCGCGAATGCGGATGACGAGCTCCTCGCCATCCTCCACGATCACGGTCGCGTGCTCGCCGAACTTGATGGCGTTGTGGAGCAGGTTCGTCAGGCAGCGCTTGAGCGCAAGGGGGCGCGCAGTGAGCGGCCCTTGCGTGCGCCCTTCAATGACAATCTCCGCATCCATCTCCGCAAACTCCTTGCGCAGCGTTTCGAGGAGCTGGTCGATGTCCACCCGCTCGAGCGGCTCATCCGCGTTCAGATCGCGGAAGAGGCCGAGCGCACCCTGCACCATCCGCGCCATCTCGTCGAGATCCGCGGAGAAGCGGGCCCGCAGGTCCTCGTTCTCGATCGACTCCGCGCGCAGCCGCAACCGCGTGAGCGTGGTGCGCAGGTCGTGCGACATCGCGGCCAGCACGCGGGTGCGGCTTTCGAGATAGCGGCGCAGCCTTTCCTGCATTGTATTGAAAGCGCGCGTGGCCCGTCGGATCTCGCGCGCGCCGTTCTCGGCCAGCGGCGCGAGATAGGCGCCGCGCCCCACCGCATCCGCCGCGGTTGCCAGCTCGCGCAAGGGTCGAGTGATGGTGCGTGTCATCACGAAAAGCGCGATCCCGAGAAGCACTGTGAGCACGCCGAGCTGAATGAAGATCGCGCGCGGCATGGGAAACGGCGGGAAGGGTGGCAAGGCGCGAAACAGCACGCGCTCGCCGTCGGGCAACGTGATGGTCACGTCATATCGTCCGCTGAGACGCGCGGGTGCCCCGCGCAGCCGCAGCGCTTGTACCCGCCGGCCCTCCGCATCTGAAAGTGCGGGCAGCTCGGGTAACGCGTCCCCGGCCTCGCCGGCACCCGCGCCGGGGCGCTGGCCCCCGCGCGCCCATTCGATGCGGATGATCTTCGTGTGATCGGGGGATGCGCGGCGCACGAGCACGCCGTATCCCGGCCCCAGCTCACGGCGCAGCTGCGCGACGAACGACTCTTCGAGGTCGCGCAGCTCCTCTGGCCTCGGCGGCGGGCGACGGCGACGAACGTCCTCGATGACGAGCGGTTGCTCGCGCAGCTTCTCGATCATGGCTGCCCGCTCGGCGGGAGGGAGCTTCGCGAGCGACTCGCTGGTTTCCGCAATCACGCGCGTGCTGTTGCCTGCGCCGGTGGTCAGGAACGCGAACTGGCGGCGCTCGCGGGCGATCAGCAGGGCGATGATCAGCAGCGTGAGAATCACCACGCCGACGACTGCCGTGAACAATCGCCCGAAGAGGCTCTGCGGGACGAGCGGGAAGCGGCTCATTCGGTCTCGACGGGCACGCCGATGACGTAACCCTCGCCGTAGACGGTCTTGATGATCGATGCGGAGCGCGCATCGTCCCCGAGCCGCTGGCGCAGTCGGCTGATGCGCACGTCGATGCTCCGGTCGAAGGGGTCGAGGTCACGGCCGCGCGCGAGGTCCATGATCTGCACGCGGGTGAGCACGCGGTTCGCATGGCTCAGCAGAATGCAGAGCAGGCGGTATTCCGCGCCGTTCAGGGACACTTCGCTGCCATCGGGGCGAGCGAGGCGGCGCGTGGTGGTGTCGAGCCGGAAGCCCGCGAAGCGATATGCGCGCACCGCCAGCGTATCCGGGTCGCGCGGCGCATGGGCCGCCCGGCGCAGCACTGCGCGGATGCGCACGAGCAGCTCGCGGGGGTTGAAGGGCTTCACGACGTAGTCGTCGGCGCCGCATTCGAAGCCGAGGATGCGATCCGGCTCGTCCCCCAGCGCGGTGAGCATGATGATGGGCACCTGCGAGCGCGCACGCACCTCGCGACACAGCGCGAGCCCGCCTTCCCCCGGCAGCATGAGATCCAGCACGATGAGATTCGGCGGCGAGATCTCGAGCGCCCGGCGCATGCCTCGTCCGTCGGCCACCGAGGTGGCGCGGTAGTCGTTCTTCTCGAGGTATTCGCTCAGCAGCCGGCGGATCTCGCGGTCATCGTCCACGACGAGAATATGCGGCTTGTCCTGCATGACGCGATTAGAAGCGAACGCCGCGGCGCTGGCGAGCCGCGCGCAGGCGCAGGATGTAATGAATTGTAAGAAGGGGACGGGCGATCCGGGTGTGGCGTGGCGCGGGTATCGACGGGGATAGGGATCGTTGCGGGACTTGCTGCCCACCACGCGTGCGGGTCCCACTGCCGCGTGCTGAGCCAACCCTCTGCGCTGGGCCCACTGGCTGAGCCGGTCGCACGCGTGCTGCAGCTCGAGCTGCAGTCCCGACGGTGAGAGAACATCGGTGCGTGGGCCAGGGCAGGGCGACATCCGCTGCCCTCGCAGGCCGGAAGGCTGAGGCTCGGCTTTCCGCCCTCGGAGCCTCTTGCTAAGGTACGCCCGGACCGAAACGTGGACTCGGACGGGTCGCCAGGGGCCTGGGCGTGATCGGGGCCGCTGCGACGCGCCGATGACGCCAGCTCCACACGAGCCCCGGGTTCGCAGAAGAATCGTCGAGCCGATTGCTCCAACACAGTCCGCACGGAAGCCCGATGCCATGAAAGCACTCGTCCTCATTCTGCTGGCGACGACGTCTGCCCTCGCCGTCACGACCGTGCAGTTCGCAAAGCGCGCAAGCGCGGAACATGAGCGCGCCGAGGCCGAGCGGGCCCTGCGGCAGGATCACGAAAAGCGCCTCCGGGATCTCGAGCGCATGCAGTCGGATCTGCAGCAGCAGCTCGCGAATGCGCGGGATCAGGTGGAAAGCCTGACGAGAGTGGCGCAAGCGGCATCGCGCGCACCCACAGCCGGTGCCACCGGCGCGAGCGGGTCCAGGGCCCAGTCGGTCGAGAGGGTGGAATCGCAAGGTGCGGGTCTTGCCTCGCGGGTAATCACGAACGGGCGCGTCCAGGCCCTGGCGGCCCCGATGCCGCCGCCGCCGTTCATGCGCGCACAGCTGCGGGCAAGCACTCGCCGTCTGTATCAGGATGCAGGCAAGTTCCTGGGCCTGACGAAGGAGGAGTCCGAGAAGCTCATCGACCTGCTCACCGAGCAGCAGACGAGCGCCATCGGCCGCGCGCCGCAGGACCTGGCGAAGAGCAAGGCGGAGATCGAAGCGCTGATCGGCCCCGCGCGCATGGCGCAGTGGGAGCAGTACCAGAAGACGTTGCCCGAGCGCATGCAGGTGAGCGCGCTCAGCTCCCAGTTCGAGGGCGCCGGCATGCCGCTCACGGACGATCAGCGCACGCAGCTCGTGAACGCGATGATCGAAACGCGGCAGCAACTTCCGCCGCCGCCTGCCGCACCCGGCGTTCTCACGGAAGAGGCCGTGAGCCAGCACCAGCAATGGCAGGATGAGTTCAATCGCCTGATGACGGAGCGGGCGCGCTCGATTCTGAGCAGCGAGCAGTACGAACACTATCGCGAGTACCAGGAATGGCAGCAGCAGATGCGCCAGTTCGCTCTGCGCAATCTGCCCGTGCGGGCCGCGCAGCCCGGTGCGCCAGCTCCTGCGCCGGGCCTCACCGTCTTCAGCACGGTACCCGCAGTCGTGGCCACCGAGCCGGATGATTCCAGCCGGCAGTAGGGGCGTTCCCGCGGCTACAGCGGTGCGACGTCAAACGCGGAATCCACGTCTGCAGCCCACGCGAGCAGCCCGCCTTCGAGATGCGCGGGTGCGCGAATGCCCGCCCGAATCGCAAGCCCGCATGCGCGGAGGCTCCGCGTGCCACTGCGGCAGAGGAACACCGGCGTCGCGCTCGGCGCGATCTCGCCAAGCCGATCGGGCAACTCCGTGATCGGTATGTTCACCGCGCCCGGGAGCGAGGCCACCGCGAATTCCTTCGGCGCGCGCACATCGATGAGTTGCAGGCGCGCGGAGGAGCCCGATTCCCGCAGCATCGCCTGCAGTTCCGCAGGTGACAGCCGGCGCGCAGCGCGCAACGCTTCCTCAGTGCAAGACCCCGGCGGATCTGTCGGCGTGGTGATCGCAGGCGTGCGACCACACACCGCGCAGTCGGGCCGCCGCTCGACCCGGAATTCATCGAACCGCATCTCGAGCGCGTCGCAGATGAGCAGCCGCCCGACGAGGGGCTCGCCCACGCCCACGATGAGCTTGATTGCTTCCGTGGCCTGCAGCGCGCCGAGCATACCCGGGAGAACGCCGAGCACGCCGGCTTCCGCGCAGCTCGGCACGACGCCTTCGGCCGCATCGGGAAAGAGGCAGCGATAGCACGGTCCGCGATCCGGCACGTACGTCATCGCCTGACCCTCGAAGCGATGGATCGCGGCGGTGACCAGCGGCTTGCGGCAGATGACGCACGCGTCGTTCACCAGATAACGCGTCGCGAGCCGATCCGTGCCATCGAGCACAATGTCGTAGCCGCTCAGCACGTCGCGCACGTTCGCTGCGCACAGCTCCAGTGAATGCGCGACGACGCGGATTTCGGGATTGAGCTTCAACAATCGCTCGCGAGCGACGTCGACTTTCGGCCGAGTGATGCTTTCCGTGTCGAAGAGCACCTGCCGCTGCAGATTCGAAATCTCCACGCGATCGCAATCGACGAGGCCGAGCGTGCCGACGCCGGCTGCCGCAAGATACAGCGCCGCAGGCGAGCCAAGCCCGCCGGCTCCCACCACGAGAACGCGCGCCGCCTTGAGCTTTTCCTGCCCCGCCGCGCCGATCTCGCCCAGCGTCAGATGACGACTGTAGCGAGCGAGCTCCGCAGCGGAGAGCGCCGGCATGTCATCCTCCGCTCAGGGCGCAGATGAGATGAACCGTGTCGCCATCATGCACGGGGGCGGACAGGTCCGCTGCGCCCTGCGTGTTGACGAACAGGCGGATGTGCTGCCGGATGCGGTCCTGCTCATCGATCATGCGAAAGCGCATGCCCGGAAAGCGCCGTTCGAGGTCCGCGAGCACCTCGTGCAACGTGCCGCCCACGGCGGTGACGCTCGCCGCCCCGTTGGTGTAGGAGCGAAGGGGACTCGCAACCCGAACCGTGCACGCCATGCGCACCCGCCTCCGTGATCACTCGGCGTACGTGACGGAGAAGATTTCCGGCAGGTGACGGGCGATGCACGTCCAGGATTCGCCGCCGTTCCGGCTCGCCCACACCTCGCCGCTCGTGGTACCGAAATAGAGGCCTACGCTTTCGTGTGTGTCCACGCACATCGCCTGCCGCATCACGGTGAACCAGGCCTGGGAAGCGGGCAGGCCGCGGTCCTGCCGCTGCCAGCTCTTGCCGCCATCCCGCGTGACGTACACCGCGGGCTTGCCGCCGACACTCGTGCGCGGCCACACGGTCGTGCCATCCATCGGGAACACCCAGGCAGTATCCGGATCGCGTGGATGGACCACGATGGGAAAGCCGATGTCGCCGATCTTCTTCGGCATGGCCCGGCCGATGCGCACCCACGTGCCGGCCGGCCGATCCATGCGGTAGATGCCGCAGTGATTCTGCTGGTACAGGCGGTCGGGTGCCGCCGGGGACATCACCACCGTGTGCGGATCGTGCCCGAATTCGGCATCCGGCGAGGGCAGGAAATCCGCCTCGCAGCCGCGATTGAGCGGCGCCCAGCTGCACCCGCCGTCCGTCGATTCGAACACGCCGCCGATCGAGACGCCCACGTAGAGATGCTGCGGATCGCGCGGATCCACGATTATCGAGTGCAGGAGCTCGCCATCGGGCGTACCGAAGGCGATCCACTGCGGGCGCATGGGGTGATCGTTGAACCCGGCAACGGGCTCCCATCGCTCGCCGCCATCCTCCGAGCGGAAGAGGCCCGCAGGCGAGCTGCCGGCGTACCACGTGCCGCGCTCGGACGAATGTCCCGGTGTGAGCCAGAACACGCGCTCCACCGCGAGGGCCTTCCCGTCCCCGTGATCGATCCTGCGGAAGGCGGGCGGCCGCGCGGCTTCACGCCAGGTGCGCCCCCTGTCCGTGGAGCGGTACACCGTAGGCCCGAGGTGCCCGGTTTTCGCCGCCATGAGCAGGGTTCGCGGCTCGCGCGGATCCATCACGATGTGATGAATGATGTGCCCGAGGAACTGCGGGCCCGCGAGCCTCCACGTCTTGCGCTTCGCGTCTGCGCGCAGTGCGAAAGCGCCCTTTCGGGTGCCGATCCACAGGGTGCCTGGCATGCAAGGCAGCATCGCCGTCCCGATTTTCGGGTGTCAACTCATTTGTGCGAAGGAGTGCCCGGAATTGGCGATCGGCCGTTGATTGTGGCGGGCGAGGCGTGTCATAAGGGCGCGCCGGGGGGTACCTGCACACGAAAAAGGGGGCTCCAATGTTCGCCAGAAGAGCATTCCTGTTCGCGTTACTCCTGTGCGCCACGGGCTCCGCATGGAGCCAGGGTTCGCAGCCGCCTCTCGTTCCGCCGGGAGGCCGCGTTGGCGTCATCGATCTGATGCTGGCGGATGTCACGCACTATCACATCGGTCGCTCGCAGACCGACAGTTTCCTGCGCACGTATCGCGGGAGCTGGACGACCGCGGACGTCATCGACGAGCCGCTCATCTGGGAGCTGACGAACGCCGGCTTCGAGGCGGTGGCGCTCGCGCCGAGCGATCGCCTGCGGCGCGAGAAGCAGGGCTGGATCATCGAGAATCCGCAGGCCGCCCGGTTGCCGCGCGCCTGCATGGGCGAGCTGGAGCGGCTCTTCAAGGCCGAGAATCTCGCGGCGCTCATCATCATCGCGCCGGGGCCGAACAGCGAGTCGAATGCCGTGGAGGAAAGCCGGCTGCGGCGCCTGCCCGGCTACATTCAGGGCTGGGGCTTCTCCACGAGCGACGAGCCCGGCGGCACGGAGAAGCCGGTCGTGTTCAATCTCACCCAGATGCTGCTGCTCGTGAAGTCGGATGACGACGTGCGGCTCGATTACCGTGACTGGGGCGCGGCCTACCTCTACGAGTGGAACAACTTCACGCCCGGCGACGATCTCAAGGCGCTCGGCGATGAGGAAGTCGCGAAGCTCCAGCCGGTGTTCGCGGATGTGATGAAGCGGCAGTTCGCGCGAGTGCTTCCCCGACTGAAGCCCTGAGCCTGCTCCCGAAGCCTTGATCGCGGTCCTGCGCTGTCTCGCACTGTCGCTCGTGCTCGTCGTGGGCGCGGCGCTCGCGCCCGCCTGCGCGCGAGCGGCGGAGGAGGCGGGGGCGCGTGCGAACGCCATCGTCGTCACCGGCGCATCCGGCGAATTCGCAGCCGATGCCATCGCAGAGCTGCTCGCGCGGGGCGTACCGTTCGAGCAGCTCATTCTCGTCACGCGCACACCCGAAAAGCTTGCGTCCTACGCCCAGGCCGGTATCACCGTGCGGCAAGGCGACTTCGATCGGCCGGAGTCGCTGCCGGCCGCGTTCGAAGGCGGCAAGCAGCTCCTGCTCATCAGCACCCCGGGTGAGAATGCTGCGGCCCGGCACGCGGCTGCGCTCAGTGCGGCGCGGCGTGCGGGCATTCGCCATGTCGTCTACACGTCCCTCACCAACCCGGTGGAGGACAACCCGGCCACGCCTGCGCGGGCGCACCGCCTCACCGAGGAAGCCCTGAAGAAGAGCGGCATGGCCTACACCATTCTGCGCAACCAGCGGTTTGCGGATGCGCTGGTGGAACGGGGTGCGCAGGCGCTCGCGGCAGGCGAAATCGTCACGAACTCAGGCCGCGGCAAGTGGGCGCCCGTGGCCCGCCGGGACTGTGCCGCGGCCGCGGCCGTGGTGCTGACTACTGGCGGACACGAGGGCAAGATCTACGACATCACCGGCCCCGACCTCATCAACGAGCGGGACTTCGCGGAGCTGCTCGGCGACATCGCCCGCCGGCCCGTGCGCGTGCTCGAGGTGAGTGACACGGCCTACATGGCATCCCTGTTGCAGGCCGGCCTGCCGAAGCCCGAGATTCTCGAGCGTGCCAGCTTCGGGGTGGCCATCCGGGACAACTACCTGAACATCAAGAGCGATACGCTCGAGATTCTCATCGGCCGCAAGCCCCGGTCCGTGCGGGAGCTGCTCGAGACGAACAAGGCGCGGCTGCTCGCCGCGCCGGCCCCTTCGCCCAGCGGCCCGTCGAAGTAATATCCGTTCGTCGCGGCTGGCGCGCCGCTAAGATGCGGGGCATTCGCCATGAACAGCACGCTTCAGGATCTGTCGGGCCGGACGGCACTCGTCATCGGCGCCACCGAGGGCATTGGCCGGGCGACGGCGCTCGCCTTCGCAGCCGCCGGGGCCAATGTGTTCGCCGCAGGCCTGGGGGCCGCGCGCGGCCGCTCGCTCGAAGAGGAAATCCGCAGCGCCGGGCGTGTGCAGGCCGCCTTCATGGAGGCGGATGTCACTCGCGAGGCGGACGTGCAAGCGGTGGTGGAGGAGGCCGCCCGGCGCTTCGGCCGCATCCATGCGGCCGTCAACAACGCCGGCACGGAAGGCCGGTTCGGCCCGGTGCACGAGGCCACGACAGAGGATTTCGACCGTCTCATCAACGTCAACCTGAGAGGCGTGTGGCACGGGCTGAAGCATCAGATTCCACACATGCTCGCGCACGGCGGCGGCGCCATCGTGAACACCGCGTCGAGCGCCGGCATCCAGCCGATTGCAAACATCGCGCTCTATAGCGCCAGCAAGCATGCTGTCATCGGGCTCACGAAAGCGGCGGCGCTCGAGCTTGCACGGTCGAACATCCGCGTGAACTGCGTGGCGCCGGGCCCGGTGAATACCGGGCTGCTGCACCGGATGGTCGCCGGCAACGTCGAGATTTCCACGATCGCCGAGAGCGTGCCGATGGGGCGCATCTCGGAGCCGGAGGAGATTGCTCGGGCGATCGTGTGGCTGTGCTCCGATGCGGCCTCGTACGTCACCGGACACACACTCGCCATCGACGGTGGCCTGACGGTCGGATAAGAACGGGAGGGGGAACACGACATGCCTGAATTCGACGAGAAGAGCATCACGGCCGCAGTCATCGCGCGGATGTCGGAGTGCAAGGATGCGCGATTCAAGCAGGTGATGACCTCGCTCATCACGCACCTTCACGACTTCGTGCGCGAGGTGCGGCTCACGGAAGAGGAATGGATGCAGGCCATTCAGTTCCTCACCGAAACGGGTCAGGCCTGCACGGACCGTCGCCAGGAGTTCATTCTCCTGTCCGACACGCTCGGGGTGTCCATTCTCGTCATCACGCTGAATCATCCGGCGGAGAACGGCACGGCCGAGTCCACCGTGCTCGGTCCGTTCTACTGGGAGGGCGCGCCGGAGCTGCCTCGCGGCAGCAACCTCGCCGAAGGCGTCAAGGGCGAGCCGACGTTCTACTCCGGCCGGGTGCTGAGCGCCGATGGCCGGCCGCTGCCCGATGCGGTGCTCGACATCTGGTCCGGCGATGGCGAGGGCAACTACGACATGCAGCTGGGTGAGGAGGTCGGCATGAAGGCGCGCGGCAAGATCCGCACGGACGAGCAGGGCCGCTACTGGTTCCGCTCGATCCGGCCGACGTTCTATCCCGTGCCCACCGACGGGCCCGTGGGCCGCATGCTGCGCAAGATGGGGCGGCACCCCTACCGGCCCGGGCACATCCACATGATCGTCTCCGCGCCGGGACACGCGAGCGTGACCACGCACCTGTTCGTGGCCGGAAGCGAGTATCTCGATTCGGACGCTGTCTTCGGAATGAAGGAATCCCTCGTTGCCAGGTTCGATCGACACGAGCCTGGCGTTGCGCCCACGGGCGAGCGCATGACCACGCCTTTTTATACGGTCGAGTACGATTTCCGCCTGCGGCCCCTGACGACGTCCGCCGCCGCGTAGTGAATCCTGTACATGTCAACTGAACTGCTGCCAGCGGAGGTGCTGGCTCTTTATCCGCAGCATGCGGACACCGTGCCCACGTTTCTGGCCTCGCGTGTGGCGGTCGTTCCCGACAAACCGGCGCTCGAGTTCGAAGGGCGTGTCTGGACCTATGCCGCGCTCGACGAGGTGAGCTCGCTTCTCGCGCTGGCGGCGGCGCGCCGCGGCGTGAGCAAGGGCGACCGCATCGCCGTCATCTCCGTGAACACGGATCTCAGCATCATCGTGTTCCTCGCCGCGTGCAAGACGGGCGCGCTGTTCGTGCCGCTGAACCCGGCCGCCACGGACGACGATCTGCATTACATGCTGAGCCACTCGCGTGCCAGCGTGGTGGTGTGCCAGCCGGAAGATCTCGAGCGCACGCGCACGATCGTGGATGGCATGAAGCACGGGCCCGTGCGTGTCATCTCCCTGAATGAGCTCGGTTCCACCGCGCCGGATGCGGAGACGCTCACCGAGTCGATCCGGCGGCTGGCCGCCCGAGAGGGCGATGTGGAGCTGCCGGAGATCGGCGCTGACGATCCCGCGATCGTCATTTACACCTCGGGCACCACGGGCTTTCCGAAAGGCGTGGTGCACAGCCAGCGCAACTGGGTGCTTGCGGGCGAAGCGTTCGTGGCACGGCTGCACCTGCAACCGGAGGACCGGCTGCTCGCGCTGCTGCCGTTCTTCCACATCAATGCATTGTTCTATTCAGCGGGCGGTGCGCTGGCCGCCGGCGGCACGGTGATCACCGCGCGGCGCTTCAGCGCATCCCAGTTCTGGAAATTCGCCGCGCAGGTGCGCGCCACGCAGTTCAACTTCCTTGCGGCGGTTGGCGCGATTCTCATGAAGCGCTCGCGCTCGGAGTTCGATTCTTCCCACCGGATCACGAAGATGTACGGCGCGCCGATCTCGGAAGAGATGATGCGCGTGTTCAACACCGAGTTTCACGTGCCGCACATGGTGGAAGGCTACGGCATGTCCGAGATTCCGGGCGCGGCGTGCAATCCTTTCGCGGGCACGCGCAAGCTCGGGAGCATCGGCCTGCCGGCGGTGCATCCGCGCTTTCCCGGCAACTTCTCCGCGCTGCGTGTCGTGGACGATGAGGGAAGGGACGTCCCCGTCGGCGAAACCGGTGAGCTCGTCGTCCAGACGCCGATTCTCTTCAAGAGCTACCTCGACGATCCCGAGCAGACCGCGGCGGCATTCCGGGACGGCTGGTTCCTCACGGGCGACCTCGCCAAACGCGATGCGGATGGCTACTTCTATTTCGTCGCGCGCAAGAAGGACATCATCCGCCGTCGTGGCGAGAACATCTCGGGCGCGGAGCTGGATCGCGTGATCTCCGGCCACCCGGATGTGCTCGAGGCGGCCGCCATCGGCGTGCCCTCCGAGCTGGGAGAGGAGGAAGTGCTCGTCGTGGTCGTGCCGAAGCCCGCCGCCGCCCTCGGCGTGGAGGACATCATCAGCTGGTGCCGCTCGCATCTGGCGCCGATGAAGGTGCCGCGCTACGTGGCGTTTGCGGATTCCCTGCCGCACACGCCCTCACATCGCGTGGCGAAGCACCGCCTGAAGGCTCAGCCGGATCTGCTCTCCAGAGCCATCGACACGCAGCGCGATCAGGCGAGCACGTCGCGGCCCACGAGCTGAAACACGCCGAGCAGCGCCTGCCGCGCGAGCTCCGGATCGTTTGTGAGCCGCCGCAGGCGCTCGGCATCCGCCTGCCGTCGCGCCGGGTCACGCTCGGACAGGCGCCGGCGATTTTCCTTCGCGGTGGGCGCCGTCACTTCGAGAAAGACGCGGCGGCGTTCCTGCGCCCAGGCATCGAGCACGTGCTCGCGGCGGCGACCTTCGATCACGGCGATGAGCGCATCCGCCAGCGAGAGCGCATCGAGCAGCCCGCCCGTGAGCCCCAGCCCGCCGATCGGATTGATGAGGTGAGCGGCGTCGCCGGCCATCAGCACGCGGCCGATGCGGAACGTCTCGAGGCAGCGATCGTGGACGCGATAGGGTGACACCGCTTCGGGTGTGCAGTCCGCGAGGCCCGGCGCGAAGAGCGCATACCGTTCCGGCACGAGCCGCCGCGCCTCGTCTTCGGAGAGGTGTCCGTCCTCACGATACGTGCAGCGCCAGAGGCCCGTCTGATCGATGATGGGAATGATCGCCCAGTGTTCCGGATCGAGCACGGCGTTCGACTGCCCGTAGCCGTGCTTCGTGAAATCGAACCGCACGTTCGTGGCCACGAACCATTCGGGCCAGGTGACCCCTTCGAGCTTCAGGTTCAGCGCTCGCCGCACACCGCTGTGTGCGCCATCCGCGCCGATGAGCCAGCGCGCGCGGATCTGCTTCGGGCCCTCGGCGGTTTCCACGGTTGCCGTGACACTTTCGTCGTTCTGGGTGACGCCGACCACACGCGTGTTCCACCGCACTTCGGCTCCGGGCACGCGCAGCAGGTGACGCAGGATCACTTCGGCAAGCGCGGGCTGACCGAGATGCAGGTTGAAGGGATACGCGGTGTCCTCTGGCCTCAAGACATCGAACGTGAAGTGACCGAGCAACGTGTGGTCGATGGACCAGTAGTGGTACGCCTGCTTGAGCACGCCGATCTGCCTGAGATCCTCAAGCAGGCCGAGCCGATCGAAACGCTCGACGACGGGCGAGTGATACACGGCAGCGCGCGGCTCATTGCGGATGAAGGGTTCGCTGTCCACCACCACCACGCGAATGCCCGCGCGCGCAAGCTTCATGGCGGTGACGAGGCCGACGGGGCCCGCGCCCGAGACGACTACGCCGTCGATGACTTCGGTCAATGCTGAACCCCCCCTTGCGAAACGAAGCCGCTCGCGCGCTCAGACCTCCCCGTGCCAGGTGAAGCCGTCGCGGCTGATGAGCGCGCTGGAGGCGGCCGGCCCCCACGTGCCGGCAATGTACGGCTTGGGCGGCTCATCGCTCTGCAGCCAGCCTTCGCGGATCGGGTCGATCCAGGCCCAGGCGGCATCGAGCTCGTCCCGGCGCATGAAGAGCCGGAGATTGCCCTTTGCCACGTCGGTGATCAGGCGCTCATAGGCATCGAGGCTGCGTTCCTTGAACGTGTCCGCGAAGTGCAGCCCGAGATCCACGGTTTTCAGGCGCATGAGCTCGCCGGGTGTCTTCGCGAGGATGCAGAGCGTGATGCTCTCATCCGGCTGCAGGCGGATGATGAGCCGGTTCGGGCGATGCGCGCGCTCGCCATCGAAGATGGGGTGCGGCACCTTTTCGAACGAGACGACGATCTCCGCGATGCGCTCCGGCATGCGCTTCCCCGTGCGCAGGTAGAACGGCACACCGGCCCAGCGCCAGTTGTCCACTTCGGCCTTCAGTGCGACGAAGGTTTCCGTGCGGCTGTCGCGTGGCACGCCGTCCTCTTCCAGATAACCGCGGACGGGTTTGCCGCCGCTCGCGCCCGCCCGGTACTGGCCGCGCACCGTCTTCACCTCCACGTCTGCGCCTTCGATGGGGCGCAGCGCGCGCAGCACTTTCAGCTTCTCATCCCGCACGCAATCCGCATCGCCGCTGACCGGCGGCTCCATGGCGATGATGCACAGGAGCTGAAGGAGATGACTCTGCACCATGTCGCGCAGCGCGCCGGTCTGATCGTAGAACTCGCCGCGCTCCTCGACGCCCACCTGCTCGCCCACCGTGATCTGCACGTGACTGATGCGGCCGCGTCTCCAGAGCGGCTCGAACAGCAGATTGCCGAAACGCAGCGCGAGCAGGTTCTGCACGGCTTCCTTGCCGAGGTAGTGATCGATGCGAAAGATCTGGTTCTCGCTGAAGATCGAGCCGACGAGCCTGTTGATCTCGTCCGAGGAGCGTC
Source organism: Steroidobacteraceae bacterium (assembly GCA_019683695.1). GTDB lineage: Bacteria > Pseudomonadota > Gammaproteobacteria > Steroidobacterales > Steroidobacteraceae > JADGHX01. The sequence goes on along the minus strand of JADGHX010000005.1, from coordinate 19,547 downwards.
GATCCTGCCCGAGCGGCTTCTCCAGCACGACGCGGGTCTTCGGCGTGACGATGCCCGCCGCCGCGAGATTCGCGCACGCCGCCGTGAACAGCTTGGGCGCAAGCGAGAGGAATACGACGCGTACATTGCCCTCACGCCCGGCGAGTGCGCGGGCCAGAGCATCGAAGTGCTCGCGCACGGTGGCGTCGACGGGCAGGTAGTCGATGACGCGGGCGAACGCATCCCACTGCTGCTGAGAAAACTCGTTCGCCGGTAGCACGGTCCGGAAGCTCTCACGCACGCGCTCGAGGTATTGCTCGCGTGTGAGGTTCGACCGGGCGAGCGCGAAGACCTTGGAGCCTTCCGGAATCTGCCCGGCGGAGACACGCCGGTAGATGCCTCGCATGAGCTTGCTCATGGCGAGGTCACCCGTGGCGCCGAACAGAAGGATGTCGAACGGCTCGGGCTTGTCGCTATTCCCATCGGGACCGCGTGCCATGTCCCTATGATAGTGGCTCACGCGCAGGCGTGACTCGCCCGTTTGGAGGATTTGTTCTCATGACGCCCGGGTGCGCGGCCACCGTGTCGCATGGGATGTGACGAGCGTATCCGGAGGCCGAGCCGCGGATCGCTCCTCGCGCCGCATGGCGAAGACGGCAGCGCGGACGTGAATCACTTTCGCGTGCCAGCGGCATTGGCTTTCTCATGAGCGTGGGTTTGCTCGACGCCGCGTCACCACGATTGTCCGCAGCAGTGCGAGCCGCCGCGAGCGACGAAGTCTCGCCATGCGAACAGCGCGCAGCCGATCCGTTCTGTCCGACGTGCAGCCACATCAGGCGTGCCGTGCGCGAATCGGCGACAATGCCGCGAGCGTCTGACGGGGAGGTCGGAATGGTTTGGGTCACTGTGGTGGTTCTCGCGGCGATACTCCATTACCTGGTGCTCGGAATGCTGGTGGGCCGCGCACGCGTGCGGTACGGGGTTGATGCGCCGGCCTGCACAGGTCACCCCATGTTCGAGCGGTGGTTCCGCGTGCACCAGAACTCGCTCGAGATGCTGATCGCGTTCGTGCCCGCCGTGTGGCTCTACGGCTGGTGGGTGAGCCAGACGTGGGCGACGGTGTTGGGCAGTCTCTTCGTGGCGGCGCGTATCCTGTACACGTTTCAATACGTGAGGGACCCCGCCACGCGCCACATCGGCGCCGGCCTGTCTTTCCTGTCGGTGACGATTCTCGTGCTCGGCTGCCTGTACGGCGCGTTCCGAATCGGGTTTGGCTGGGGCTGAGCGACCGCGCTCAGCCTGTGCGATTCAGGGTGTTTTGAAGCGCGGGGGCGAACTCGGGCTGCGCCACCTCGGTGGCGTGGCCCGCGGCCTGCCAGCCCTCGATGCCGTCCGGAAACCAGTACACGCGGCGGTAGCCATAGCGGATGGCGCGTTTCGCTGCATTCCAGCTGAGCCAGCATCGCTCGTGGCAATACACCACGACGGGATGATTCAGATCATTCGACGTCGTCTGCGCCAGGCGGCTGCGATAGAACTCATCGGTCGCGGCGCTCACCGAACCCTCGCCCACGCCCGACAACCAGAGGCTCCCCGGAATGACCGGATGCGGCGGCGGCATCCACACCGCCTGCGGCGCGAGGTTCGAAGGCCGCGGCGGTGTATTCGACACGTCCACGATCACGGGCCGCTCCTGTTTCAGCAGCTTCGCAAGCTCCGATGCACGGATGACGGTTCCGCCGGTGAGCGTGGCCGGGACCGCCGAGTTGATCGGGCCCGTCCAGAAGTCCGCGGGTTCCGGAACGGCGCCGTTCGCGGGAGCGGATGCCGTCGGCACAGCCGAGGGCGCGCTGCCGGCGGGCACGTCGAACGTCTGCTCGAAGCGCTGGTTCTCGCTGTCCAGCACGCTCACGTGCAGCTTGCCGTGCGCATCCGGCACGAAGTTGAACGTGATGACGGGATTCGTGCTCAGCGAGATATCCGAGTCGAGCCGAAACACATTCTCGCCCTGGTAGCTCACTTCGGTGGTGCGGATGAACCGGGCCGGCGTGTACATGCGCGTGATCTGGTTCATCTGCATGCCGTTGAAGTTCGGGTGGCGGATCATGAGGGTGGTCTGCACCGGCCGGCCGGGCGTGAGGGTGTCCGGCAGCCGCAGCTTCATGCGGCCGATGTCGCGCAGGGCCTCTGATTCGTCCGCGCCTGCGGGTGCAGAGCACCCTCCCGCGGCCTTCACGAACTTCTCCACGCCGTAGAGCGTGCCGTCCTCCGCCTCGGCAACCGCGTGAACCAGCGTGTACTCGTTCACGCGCACGCGCAGCTTCAGCACGCTCGGGTCCGCTCGCGGGCCAAACGTGACACGTGCGGCAAGCGGCGAGGGATTGTTGTCGATGACGAGATAAAGACCCTTCACGCTCTTGCCGCCCGCGAGCGTCACCGTCATCGGAACGAGTGCGGCATCGAGCGCGCGCGGCGGCGCTTCGAGCTGGACGACGGCCGTGCCCTCGAGCACTGGGCGCTTGCCGAACAGCGCTTCCTTCAGCGCGTTCCAGCGTGCGACACGTGAGGGGTCGTCCGCCGGTGCAGCGCCCCGGATCTCCCCGGCGCTCATCGACGTGATGTTCTGCGGAAGGCCCGCGGATTGCGCGGTGGCCACCACCGGCGCCGCACAGAGCGCGAGCACGAAGAGGAGGGCCGCAAGCCAGGGGGGACGCCGCGTGCGCGGAGGTGCTTGCCGTTTCATTCCCATTCGAGCTCCTTGAACGCCTGAGTGACGTTCCGACCGTGGTAGTCGTCGAAGAGTGCCCACTTGCCTCGCTCGGAGCGCCCGACGGTTTCGACGGCCTCCTCGATGGATTGCCCCTTGCCGATGGCGGCGCGCGTCTCCGACAGCAGAACGTTGAGGTAGCGCTCGAGGTCGGCTGCGGCTCGAGGCCAGTCTAACGCCACCGGCCCATGACCGGGGACCACGCGTCGCGCGGGCAGCGCGCGCAGAGCGCCGAGCTCGCTGATCCAGCCACGGAGGCTCCCATCGAGAGACGGCACGCGACGCACGAATACCAGGTCGGATGCGAGAAGCAGGCCCGCCTTGCGATCGAGCGCTGTGACGTCGGTGTTCGTGTGGGCGAGCGGATGGGCCGTCAGCTCGAGCGTGCGGCCACCCAGGTCGATCTGCAGCCTGTCCCGCACGAGCTGCGTGGGCGCCACCACCTTCCCGGCGCGATGATCGCCGAGCACGGCTGCAAGGCGCTTGCGGTAGTACTCACCGCGCTGGGCGAGGGCGGCGGGCAGATGCTCGTGTCCGATGAACGCGGGCTTGTCGGGCTCGAACGCAGCGGCGCCGAAGATGTGGTCCGGGTGAACGTGTGACAGCACGACGTAGCGGACAGGCAGCCGCGTGACGTCCCGGATGGCGGCCCGGAGCCGCTCGCCATCCGTGAGGCTTCCGCCCGGATCGAACACCGCGACAGCCTCGCGGCCCACCACGAAGCCGATGTTGGCGAGGGCGTCGTCGTTCTCCGCGGCGGCGTCCTCGTCGGCTCCGCGCCGGAAGAAGACACCGGGTGCCACCTCGTCGAGCTGCATCGGGCCGGTTTGTTGGGCTGCGCGCAGCAGCGCCGGCAAACAGCAGGTGCACATTGCGCCGACCAGCAGATCCCTGCGCCGGATGCCGGTCGTCCTGTCTGCCGGCCGAACCGACGCCTGCGTGCCATAACTTGCCGGGAGCGATCCCGCTTCATCACGGCGATTGGCGCTCAAGGCTCCTCCGTTCCGTGTCGGTGTGCAGCGGTGCGGGCGTGCACGAGCGTTGAGTCTGTCACGCAGCGTGGGCGATGGCATGCGGTTTGCTTTTGCCGGTCAGCCCCGTGGAGCGCGCCATGGACATTCAAGCAGTACCCGGCTCGCCGGATGATGCGGACAAGCCGTTGCTGGACGACGAACGCCTCGATCAGCTCATGCGCTGGCACGGCACCGACGAGAGCAACCTGCCTCCCGCGTCCACGCTCAGGAATCTTTCCCGAGACACCGTCGCGGCGCTGCGCGAGCTGCGGGAAGCCCGCGCGAGCATCGCCGGGCTGCGCGCCGCGATGGGCCGCGCGTTCTGGGCAACGGATTTCCGCGACGTGCACGCCATCCTGCTGCAGGCACTGGGCCCCCCGCCGGGCGCGGACCCCTGAAGCCGCCCCGTGCGCTCGCGGGGAATGATCCAGCGCACATTTCGACGAATGTCTGGCGGCACGCGGTGGGCGCGCGGGCGGCACCAAAATCAGAACAGTTCGCGCACTTGTGATGGCGTGCCGGGGCCCGCCCCGCGGCCGCTGATAGAGTCCCGTCGTAATCAGGGGGCGAAGCCGGGTGGCCGTCGAACGCACTTCCAATTCCTCGCCCGAACGGATTCCGGAGCATCTCAATCTCGCAGCCGAGGCCGCCGGCATAGGCTTCTGGGACTGGGATCCTGCATCCGGCGAGCTCGCGGCCGATGCGCGCTGCCAGGATCTCTACCACCTGGCTGCGAGCGCGCCCGCGCGCACGCAACTCGCCCGTCTCGTTCACCCGGACGATCTGCCGGGTGTGGAACAGGCCATTTCGGGCCTGCTCGCCTCGGGCGACCGCATTCACCACCGCTGCCGCACGCCCCGTACCGAGCCTTCGGTGAAGTGGGTCGACCTGTATCTGAAAGTGAGCCGGGATGCCTCCGGGCAGGCCACGCGGCTCGCGGCGATGGTCTCGGATGTGACCGCGCAGGTCGAGCGTACGGAGCAGCTCGAAGCGCAGCTCGCGAAGGAGCGCGCCCTGGTCGAGCGCCTGAGCGTGGCCACGCAGGCCGCCGGCATCTACGTCTGGGAGTTCGACTGGGCGACCAACGTCCTGCGCTTCGACGAGCGACGGCTCGATGGGCCCGCCAAGCGCCATGCGGGCGCGGAGCTGGGCGCCGATCTGTTCAGGTGGGTGCATCCGGATGACAGCCGTATCGGCGCGGCGGCCACGGTTGCCGCGCTCGCGAGGGGCGAGCGCGATACCTCGTTCCGCTATCGGCTCAAGCTGCCCGATGGGAGCATCCGGCATATCCAGGCCTACGCGCGCACGACCACCGATGCGGCGGGCCGGCCCCGTCATTCGCTCGGGGTGAGCTGGGACATCACGGCGGAAGTCGCCGCGGCCGAGGAGCTCGCCTCGCGCGCCGCGACGGAACGCAAGCTCCTCGACCGCCTGAGCGTGGCAATCCAGGCCGCTGGCCTCAGCTGCTGGGAGTTCTCCTACGGGAGCAACAAGTTCACCTGGATGGACGGCCTGCCTCCCGCTTATCAGGGTCGCGAGATCAGCATCGAGGAGGCGAACACCATTCTCTCCCACGCGCTCGTGCCCGAGGATGCCGAGCGCGTGCGCAAGGAGACGCTGCAGGCGCTCGAAGCCGGTGCCGCCTCGCTCTCCTCGCGCTGCCGCCGCGTCTCCCGCGACGGCAAGATCCAGCACGTGCGCATCTATCAGCGCTTCGTCCGGGATGCGAGCGGGCGCCCGTTGCGCGCGCTCGGCGCGACGTGCGATGTGACGGCGGAAGTGGAGGCCGCGGAACGGCTGAAGGCGCAGGCGGAGCAGCTGCACGAGGCGCAGCGCCGTCTCGAGCGCGCCTCGTTTTCGGTGCAGCAGGGGCACTGGGAGCTCGACTGGGCGACGCGCAAGCACTGGGCCTCTTCCAATTGCTACGCGCTGCTCGGCTACGAGCCCGGCGAGATCGACGTGAGCAGCCTCGACGCCGTGCGCGCGATCGTGCACCCGGAGGACAGCCGCCGCGGCATGGAGCTCTTGCGCTCGCATGTCGAGCACGGCACACCGCTCGACTTCGAGCTGAGGACCCGCTGCAAGGACGGCGCGTATCACTGGTTCCGGCTGCGCGGCTCCGCCGAGCGCGACGAGCAGGGCACCGTGCTGCGCATCTCCGGATCCATCCAGGATATCGAGAAACAGAAGCTCGCGGAGGATGCGCTCCGCGAGGTGCAGGCCCGCTACGAGCGCGCCATCAACGGCACGGCCGATGGCCTCTGGGAAGTGGATCTGGCGCTCCAGAAGATGTGGCTGTCGCCGAGGTTGCACGAGTTGCTCGGCTTCAGGGTGGGCGAGCTGGGCGATCATCGCACCGTGCTGCGCGAGCGCGTGCACCCGGATGATCTGCCGATGTTCGATGAGGCCGTGCGGCGGAACATCGCCGGCATCGCGCCCATCGACATCGAAGTGCGCATGCGCACGAAATCCGACGACTACCGCTGGTTCCGGCTGCGCGGTGCGCTCGACCCGAATTCCCCGCCCGGCATGCGCCGGGCCTCCGGATCGATGCAGGACGTGACGGACGCTCGCGAGGCGCGCGACGCGCTGATCCGCGCGTCAGAGGCAGCGCAGGCCGCGAATCGCGCCAAGAGCGCGTTCCTCGCGAACGTGAGTCACGAGATTCGCACGCCGATGAACGGCATCATCGGCATGACGACGCTGCTGCTCGACACGCCGCTCGACCGCACCCAGCGCGACTACGCGGACACGATCCGTGCGAGCGCGGACTCGCTGCTCACGGTGATCAACGACATCCTCGATTTCTCGAAGATCGAGGCGGGCAAGCTCGATATCGAATCCATCGAGATGGACCTTCCCGCCTGTGTGGAGGACATCGGCGCCACCATGGCCTTTCAGGCCGCGGTGAAGGGCCTGGAGCTGATCATCGACGTGCACCCGGACGTTCCGGCGCGGGTGATGGGCGATCCGCAGCGCATCCGGCAGTGTCTCGTCAACCTGCTCGGCAACGCCATCAAGTTCACGCGCACGGGCGAGATCGCCGCAGAGGTGTCGGTGCGCGCGCGCGAAGGCGACCGGGTGATCACGCGCTTCGAGGTGCGCGACACGGGGATCGGCATTGCGCCGGAGAAGATCAAGTCGCTGTTCGAGCCCTTCGTGCAGGCCGATTCCTCGACGACCCGCCACTTCGGCGGCACGGGCCTCGGGCTCTCGATCGTGAAGCGGCTCGTCGAGATGATGGGCGGTGAGGTCGGCGCGCAAAGCGCGCTTGGCAAGGGCGCCACCTTCTGGTTCGAGCTGCCGATGCAGCCGATCGACGCGGCCGCACCCGCCGAGGAACTGGTGAGCCGCCGCAAGGGTCGCCGCGTGCTCGTCGTGGACGACAACGACACCAATCGGCGCGTGCTCGTGCGGCATCTTGCGCACGGCGGGTTCGAGGTGACGCCCGCCGCCGGCGCGCGCGAAGCGCTGGCCATCATGCAGGCGGCGGTGCAGAACCGGCGGCCGTTTGATGTCGTGCTGGCGGATCTGCAGATGCCGAACATGGATGGTGCAATGCTCGGCGAACGCATCAATTCGGACCCGCAGCTCGCGCACGCACGCGTCGTGCTGCTTACGTCGATGGATCGCCATGGGGATCTGCGCCGGTTTGCTGCGATGGGCTTCGCGGGATATCTCACGAAACCCGTGAAGGCTCGCGAGCTGCTGATGTGCCTGGACAAGGTGCTGGTTCACGAGGCGCACGATTGGCACTTGCAGACGCATCCGATCGTCACGTCGAACGCCGTTCATCAGCACGCCACGCGGCGCTACGCCGGCAACGTGCTGCTCGTGGAAGACAACCCCATCAACCAGAAGGTCGCGCGCCGGTTCCTCGAGCGGCTCGGCTGCACCGTGACGCTCGCCGAGAATGGCGTGGAATGCATTCGCGCGTGGGAGCGAGGCCAGTTTGCCCTCGTGCTCATGGACGTGCAGATGCCCGTGATGGACGGCTACACCGCCACACGAGAGATCCGGGACCGCGAGCGCGGACGCCGGCGCACGCCCATCGTGGCGCTGACGGCGAACGCCATGGCGGGTCAGCTCGAGCGCTGTCTCGAAACCGGGATGGATGGCCTGCTCACGAAGCCGCTCGCCACCGAGCAGCTCGAGGAAGTGCTCGAGCGCTACGGGCTTGCCGTGGAAGGCGAGGTGCCGCTGACCGAGGCGGCCGTTGCGAATTTCGTGACCACGCCGTCGGGGTCGCAACCGGTCGATTTCACGTATCTGCGCGAGCTCGCGGGCGACGATGCGGGCTTCATCAAATCCGTTGCCGAGAGTTTCGCGAACAGCAGCGGCCAGCTCCTGGCGGCGCTACGCGCCGGTGTCAGCACCGGGGATGCCGCGCAGATGGCGCGGGCCGCCCATCAGCTGAAAGGGGCGAGCGCCAATCTGCATGCCGAGGCGCTCCGCGAGCTCTCCGCCGAGCTCGAAGCGCACGTATCAAGACTGACACGTCCCGATCTCGAAGCTCGCATCACGAAGCTTGCGCAAGAGGTGGAGCGCGTGTGCAAGGCGCTGAACGGCTTCGCAGCGGACGCCGCGACACGCGCCGTCGGCTGACGCTCGTCGGCCGCTCCTCAAGCGCACAGGCGCTCACGCGCGATTTCGCAGCTCTTCCAGCGCTTCCCAGCGCGTGAACTTCTCGAGCAGCAACGCCTCGATCTCCTCGAGGCGCCGGCGGTCCTCGCGGATCTGCGCAGCGCCCTGCCGGTGATAGTCCGCGCTGCTCATGCGTTCGTTGATCTGCGCCTGTTCCCGTTCGAGCGCCTCGATCTCCCCGGGGATGGCCTCGAGCTCGCGCTGCTCCTTGTAGCTCAGCCGGGTTCGGGTCTTCTCGCGCGGCGCGGTCTGTTTCGCGGGCGCGGCCTGCTCGCGCGGTGAAGGGGCAGGCCGGGGCCGCTGCAGCAGCCAGTCTGAATAACCGCCCACGTACTCTCGCCAGACGCCGTTACCCTCCGCGGCAATCGTCTGCGTGACCACGTTGTCGAGGAAGCGACGGTCGTGGCTCACGAGGAGCAGCGTGCCGGGATAGTCCTGGAGCTTCTGCTCGAGCAGCTCCAGCGATTCGATGTCGAGGTCGTTCGTCGGCTCGTCGAGCACGACGAAGTTCGCCGGACGCGCGAACAGCCGCGCGAGCAGCAACCGGTTGCGCTCGCCACCGGAGAGCATCTTCACGGGGGATTTCGCGCGCTGCGACGGAAACAGGAAATCCGCGAGGTATGTGATGACGTGTTTGCGCTCGCCGGCGATCTCCACCCAGTCCGAGCCGGGGCTGATCGTGTCGGCCACCGTGCGTTCGGGGTCGAGCTGCTCGCGCAGCTGATCGAAGTACGCCACCTGCAGATTCGTGCCGAGGCGCACGCTGCCGCTGTCCGGCGCGAGGGCGCCGAGGATGACGCGAATGAGGGTGGACTTGCCCGCGCCGTTCGGCCCGATGAGCCCCACGCGGTCGCCGCGCATGATGCGGGCAGATACCTTGTCGAGCACGACGCGATCGCCATAGCGCTTCGTCACGTCGGTAAGCTCGGCAACGAGCCTGCCGGAACGCTCGCCAGCATCGAGGCTCAGCTTCACGTGGCCGAGCCGCTCGCGGCGCTCGGCGCGCTCGGCCCGCAGCCGTTCGAGCCTTTTCACGCGCCCTTCATTGCGCGTGCGGCGGGCCTCGACCCCTTTGCGGATCCAGGCTTCCTCCTGCGCCCAGAACTTGTCGAAGCGCCGGTTGGCGATCTCTTCCGCGGCAAGCTCCTCGAGCTTGCGGGATTCGTACGCGGCGAAGTTGCCGGGATAGGAGCGCAGCACACCTCTGTCCAGCTCCACGATGCGCGTGGTCACGCGGTCGAGGAAGGCGCGGTCGTGTGTGATCACGAGGCACGCTGGCACCCGCAGCAGCAGGTCTTCGAGCTTCGCGATGCCGTCGATGTCGAGGTGGTTCGTGGGCTCATCCAGCAGCAACAGCTCGGGCTCGAGGGCGAGTGCCCACGCGAGCGCGGCGCGCTTGCGCTCGCCGCCCGAGCACGTTTCGGGAGACTTCTCCGGGTTCAGCTCGAAGCGCTGCAGATACTCGTCGAGCCGCGAATGCAGGCGCCAGCGCTCCCGGTCGTCCGCGCTTGCGGCGGCGGCGAGGCCGTCTTTCGAGAGAGACAGCAGGCTGTCACGCAATGTGGCCGCAGCCGGCAGCTCCGGCTCCTGTTCCACGAAGGCGATGCGCAGGCCGTCCCGGCGCTGCAGCTCGCCATCGTCCAGGTGCACCGTGCCTGCGATCACCTTCAGGAGCGTCGACTTGCCGGTGCCATTGCGGCCGATGAGGCCGACGCGCTCGCCGGCCAGCATGAAGAAGCGCGCGCCATCGAGCAGGGGCCTGTCGCCATAGGCGAGATGCGCGTCGCGGAGTGTGATGAGAGACATGATGCGAATTGTCCGGGTTGGACGCGGCGGCGCAAAGCCTGTAGAGTGCCGCCCGCCTAAACGTGAGGCGCACGGTCAGCGCCTTGTTTTGCTCGCCGCCTGAGCCCATTCAAGAGGCTCGCGTTCGATCCCACTCATCTCCCTCGCTCTGACCGCCGCGGCCTTAAAGCCGCTGCGCGAGTCCACAGACAAAGGTTTTTGTTTGATGTCATTTGCTGATCTCGGGCTCTCGCCCGAGCTGGTGCGCGCCGTCGCCGAGAAAGGCTACGCCGCGCCGACTCCCATTCAGGCCAAGGCCATTCCCGCCGTGCTCTCCGGCCGCGACGTGCTCGCCGGCGCGCAGACCGGCACGGGGAAAACCGCGGCGTTCGTGCTGCCTATCCTCCACAAGCTGGGCCGCCCCGGATCGCAGCGCGCGCCACGTGCCCTCGTGCTCACGCCGACTCGCGAGCTGGCCGCTCAGATCGCGGACAACGCACGCACGTATGGCAAGTACGTGAGGCTGCGCACCGTGGTCGCCTTCGGCGGCGTGGGTATTCACCCGCAGATCAATGCCCTGCGGGACGGATGCGATCTGCTGGTCGCGTGCCCCGGGCGCCTGCTCGATCTGGCGGAGCAGGGCGCTGCGGATCTGCGCGAGATCCGGCATTTCGTGCTGGACGAGGCGGATCGCATGCTCGACATGGGGTTCATCCACGCGATCAAGCGCGTGTTCAAGCTGCTGCCGCCGGTGCGCCAGAACCTGATGTTCTCCGCCACGTACTCCGACGACATTCGCGAGCTCGCCGGGCGCTTTCTGCGCGAGCCGGTCACGGTGGAGGTGGCCATGCGCAACGCCACCGCGGATCGCGTCGAGCAGCAGGTCTTCAGAGTGCCGAAGGAGCACAAGCGGTATCTGCTTGCGCACCTGATCAACGAAGGCAACTGGCACCAGGTGCTTGTCTTCACGCGCACGAAGCACGGCGCGAACCGGCTCACGCAACAGCTCGAAGCGGCGGGCATTCCCGCGGGGGCCATTCACGGCAACAAGAGCCAGGGTGCGCGCGTTCGCGCGCTCGCCGATTTCAAAGCGTGCAAGATCGTGGCGCTCGTGGCGACGGAAGTCGCCGCACGCGGGCTGGATATCAAGGAGCTGCCCTACGTCGTCAACTACGAGCTGCCGAATGTGCCCGAGGACTACGTTCACCGCATCGGCCGCACGGCCCGCGCAGGCAGCACTGGGCGTGCGGTGTCGCTCGTGTCTCCCGACGAATCTTCGCTTCTGCGCGACATCGAGCGGCTGCTCAGGCGCTCGCTGCCCGTTGCGCCGCTTCCGCAGTTCGCGGTGAGCGCACCGGTTGCTGCAAACACACCGGCACGTACACAGGCGCCGCACAGGTCCACTTCGTCGGATGTGCGTGAGCCTCGGCCGGTACACGCGTCGCGCCCCGGGGCCGTGCGCCCGGTTCAGCACAATGGGCGTCATGCGCCCGGTCATGGCAAGCGTGAGGGACAGCAGCAGTCACGCCATCCGCACGAGCGGCGCGGCGCCCAGGAACGTCACGGATCGCACGGCAAGCCCGGCGCATTTGCCTCGCGCGGCAAACGTCGCGCCGGCGCGGAGACGAGCCCGCGGTTTCGCAGCGGCAAGATCGCGTAATCGGCCGGCGCAGTTCGATGCCGGTGTATCCGCCCGAGCGCGGCTCAGTTCGTGCCGGGTGTGGGCGCAGACGCGGGGGCAGGCGGCGGCGCCTCGCTGTTGAACATGTCCCGCGTCATGCGCCACGACCCATCGGGCTGGCGCCGGTAGATGCGCAGGAAATGCCCGCTGGTGTCGCGCCCCGGGCCACCCGCCTTGGGTGTGGCGATCACGGTGTAGGTGCCGCGCTGATACGCCCAGTCGCCGGCGATCACGGTCTCGACCGGCGTCCACGTCTCGTCGATGTCGAACTGCGCGAAGCCCCGCTCCATGGCCGCAATGTTCGCCTGCTTGCCCACGAGCGGTGGCCGGCCCGGCGCGATCATGATGTGATCCTCTGTCGTGAGGCTCGCGAGCGCGGCGATATCCCCGTCGTTGATCGCTTTCAGATACAGGCGGTTGAAATCGGTGATCGCAGCTTCGTCCGCCGCGTGCGAAGGCGCGGCGTTCTGCGTTCCCTGATTGCAGCCACCCAGCAGGGCGGCGCAGAGGGCGCCGAAGACGACCATGCCCCTCACGCGTCTCACGGTGCTGTCACGCATTTCCAACTCGCGCGCCGAGGCGCCGTGGAGCTCACGCGCTCCTGCGGTCACAGCACTCACCACGGTTCCACCGCGCCGTCGTAACGCAGGAAGCTGCCCGTTTCCGCGAGCGTGACCTTGTCGATCGTCCTGATCATGTGACCGACCGTGAACGAGGTTTCCAGCATGCCTTTGTACTCACCTCTGAGATAAGACTGGTGCTCGGTGAGCGTCGGCCCCGGATTCAGCATCACGACGGTCACGCCATCGTTCTTCACCGAGCTCGCCACGATCTGCATCGAGCGGTTCAGGGCCGCCTTGCTCGTGCGGTAGAAGATGGCGCCCGGCCGCGGCGGCTTCTCCCCGGTGAGCGTGCCGTTGCTCGAGCTGATGGCCACGATCTTCTTCAGCTTGCTCTTCTTCACGTTCTCGTAGAACGCCTCGGAGACGATCAGCGGCCCCTTCACGTTCACGGCCAGGATCGTGTCGAGCAGCGGGTAATACATCTTGCCGAAGGTCTGCGTCGACCAGTCGCCCGGGCAGGTGTCGTCCCCGGGCTTGCAGGAGCGGCGGTCGTTGTACACACCGGCGTTGTTGATGAGGATGTCGATCGGCACATCGGCGAGCTTCGCGGCGAGCGCACGCGCCTGCTCCACATTTGTGACGTCGAGCGTTTCCACGCGCACCTTCGGATAGCGCGCCACGACCTCGGCGAGCGTCTTCGGCGTCCCCGACCGCCGGTGCGTGGCGATGACGTCCCACCCGCGTGCGGCGTACTGTTTCGTGAACTCGAGCCCGATGCCCGAGTTGGCGCCCGTGATGAGCACCGTTTCGGCCGCGGCGATGCCCGGCAGCACGCCGAATCCGATCGCCAGCAGCGCCACCCGCGCGGCCAGCGCGCACCGTAATCCCGCCATTCTCATCGTTTACCGCTCCCCCAGCAGACATGTGTAGCTGACGTGTAGACCATTCAGCCGGAAAAAAGAACCATTCTGCAAGCAGCGGATTGCGCGCCGTTTGCCAAGCGTGCCAGCAGATGTCCGAGCAGATGCCGGACGGATCGGTCATCACCCTGAACACCGACACACTCGTGGACGTGGCGTATTCCGCCACGGAGCGGCTGGTGGTGCTGAACCGGGGCGAGGCGCTTTTCAGCGTGGCGCACGACCCTGAAAGGCCGTTCCGGGTGCGGGCCGGAGACCGCTTCGTGCAAGCCGTGGGCACCACGTTCAATGTGCGGCGTGGATCCGGCAACGATGTGCGCGTGACCGTCTCCGAGGGCACGGTGAAAGTCATGCGCGAGCCCGCCGCGACGCGCGGCCACGCCACCGAGGAAGTGACGGTGCGCGCCGGCGAGCAGGCCGTGGTGGCCGACGCCGTCGCGGAGGTGCACCCGCTCGAGGCCGTGCAGCTCGAAGCGAATCTCGCCTGGCAACGGGGGCTGCTCATCTATCAGGGCGAACCGCTCGATAGCGTGCTCGCGGACATTGCGCGCTATACCACGGTGCGGTTTTCGATTGCGGACGAGTCCATTCGTCGCACTCGCGTGGGGGGGCGTCTTCCGCGCCGGCGATGTGGAGGGTTTGCTGCTCGCCTTGCGTGAAAGTTTCAACATCGAGCCGCGTCGTGAGGGCGATGTGATCGTGCTGACGGCAAAACGCTGAAACGTCCGCACGGCCGTCGCGTCGGCGGCACGCGGCACGTGCGGGGATGGTCCTTTTTTCGATCTCACCTGTCCTAGTCACCAGAAGATGCCCAGGGGCGTGCAGGTCCGGCGCGACGGCTTCCCGAGAGGGCCTCGGGCGCTGTTTGCCGTTGCGCTGATGGCGAGCTCCTGGGCCGTTGCGAACACTGCGCTCGAGACGTTCCGCATCCCGGCGCAGCGGGCAGACCTTGCTCTGACCGAGTTCGCAAAGCAGGCGCACCTGGTGGTTCTCTTCCCCTACGAGGACGTCAGCCGTGTCGCAGCGAACGCCCTCGTCGGTCGCTACCGCGTCGAGGAGGGCGCGGAGATTCTGCTGCGGGGAACAGGGTTGACCGCGTCCTTCCACGGGGACAGGCAACTCGTGGTGCGGGTGTATCCCGATACGACAGGGGCAGCAGAAGAGATGAAACCGCAGCAACGCAGGGGGTTCCTCGCATCCTTCCTGGCGGGCCTGGCCGCCATGACCTCGGGGGCGCGCGCCGGCGCGCAGGAGGCCGGGCAGGATCCGGTTCTGGATGAGATCACCGTCACCGGCTCGCGCATTCGCGACACCGGCATGAATACGCCGGTGCCGGTCACCGTGGTGACGTCCGAGCAGATGTCGATGGCGGCGCCGGGCAATCTCATCGACGCGTTCGATCAGATGCCGCAGTTCCTCGGCAATTCCGCACCGGGCACGGACGTGTTCATCGGCACGAACGCAGGCCAGTCCATTCTGAACATGCGCGGGCTCGGCGCGAACCGCACGCTGGTGCTGCTCGATGGCCGCCGCGTCGTGCCCTCCACGAAGCAGGGTACGCTCGACATCAACGTGCTGCCGGAAGCGATGATCAAGCGCGTCGAAGTGGTCACCGGCGGTGCCTCAGCGGCCTACGGCACGGACGCGGTGGCCGGCGTCACGAACTTCATTCTCGATACGGATTTCACCGGCGTGAAGGCTCACATGCAGGGCGGCATGACCTCGCGCGGCGACAACGAGAGCAAGGAGGGCTCGATCGCGTTCGGCACGGCGCTTGGCGAGCGCGCTCACCTCATCACCTCGTTCGACTATTACGACTCGAACGCGGTGGAAACCTACGACGGGCGCAACTGGATGCAGGACTGGGGCACGGTCACGAATCCGGAATGGGTCGCGACCGGACAGGGCCCGCAGCTTCTCGTGCGGCCGCACGTCACGAGCACGCTGTACACGTTTGGCGGGCTGATCAACCAGCCGGGCTCGAAGCTCGATCGGCTCATGTTTCTCGCCGACGGCTCGGCGGTGCCGTTCGTGCTCGGCAATCCGGCATCGCTCACCGGAACGCAGTCGCAGTCGGGCGGCATCGGGGACAACATCGAGCGCGACCGCGCCTCCGACGGCGGCCTCGTGCCGAACGTGGAGCGGCACAACGGCTTTGCGCATCTGAAGTACGCGTTGAACGACAATTTCGAGGCGTTCGGCCAGGTGATCCTCGGCAGCAACGAGGTGAACGGAAACGGCTTCGTGTCGGTGATGCACGGCCCCTGGCAGGCGCGCATCTTTCGCGACAACGCCTATCTGCCCGAGAGTCTCCGCCAGATCATGATCGACGAGGACCTCCCCTCGTTCGGCTTCTCGAGAATGGGCAGCTCGGCGGACCTCAGTGTCTCGCGGCTCATCCAGAGCAACGACATGCAGTCGTACACTCTCGGCTTGCGCGGAACCCTGGCGGGCTGGCGCCTCGACACGTACTACCAGCACGGCCGCAACGAAAGCCGCATGCAGGCGGTGAACTTCCCGCGAACGGATCGTCTGTTTCTGGCGATGGACGCGGTGCGCGACCCAGACACCGGCGCGATCACGTGCCGCCGGAATCTGTACGATCCCACGTTCGGCTGCATTCCCATCAATCTGCTGGGGCCGGGTCGCGCCAGCCCCGAAGCCATCGCCTACGTGACCGAAGGCGTGAAGACCGCGGAAACGGTGAACACGCAACATGCATTCGAGCTCTCGCTCGATGGCGACCTGTTCGAGAGCCGCCCGGCCGGCCCCGTCTCGCTCGCCTTCGGCGTCGCCTGGCGACAGGATGAGCTGAACCAGACGGTGCAGGATCCGACGAACCCGACCAACGATCCGAACTTCGTCGCCGTGCCGTTCAACAATCCCGACATCGGCATCCAGGGCATTCCGCTCGGCTTTGCCGGCGCGAACAGCGGTGTG
This sequence comes from Steroidobacteraceae bacterium, assembly GCA_019683695.1. Taxonomy (GTDB): domain Bacteria; phylum Pseudomonadota; class Gammaproteobacteria; order Steroidobacterales; family Steroidobacteraceae; genus JADGHX01. Next base: position 3,255 of record JADGHX010000005.1, on the reverse strand, counting down.
CAGTTCTCCATCGTGCCGACCTTCAGTGGCCGCGTGAGCGTGAAGGAGGTGTTCGCTGAAACGCTCGTGCCTCTTTTGAAGGACCGCACCCTGGCGCGGCAGTTGAACTTCAGTGCCGCGGCACGCTGGGCGAGCTACACGGGCAGCGGGGGCATCTGGTCCTGGAAGACCGGTCTCGACTGGCAGGCGATCGACGCCGTGCGGCTGCGCGGCACGCTCTCACGGGACGTGCGCGCGGCGAACATGTCCGAGCGGTTCGATTCCTCCGGCGCCGGCGCCACGGTGCTCGACCCCGAGCTCAACAATGAGCCGGTGAGCTTCACGCAGATCATCGGCGGCAATCCCAATGTGGCGCCGGAAAAGGCGGACACCCTCACGCTCGGCGTGGTGGTTCAGCCGCCCGTCGTGGAGGGGCTCTCGATGTCGGTGGACTGGTACTCCATCGACATCGACGGCAGCATCGGACAGCTCGGCGCGCAGGGGATCGTCACGGGCTGCTTCCAGGGCGCGCAGGCGCTCTGCGATCAGATCACGCGCGATCCGGTCACGAACGAGATCACGGGCCTTCGCAACGTGTACCTCAACATCAACACCGCGAAGGTGAGCGGCACCGATCTGGAGATCGACTACAACACCTCCTTCGGCGGCGCCCGCTCGCTGAGCCTGCGCCTGCTCGGCAGCTGGCTGCAGGAGAATTCGATCACGAACCTCGGCCAGCCCAAGCAGGACCGGGCGGGCGAGACCGGCGCGCTCTCGTTCCCCGAGTTTCAGGTCGTGGCGGGCGCGACCTACCGGCACGGGCCGTTCACCGCCTTCCTGCAGGAGCGCTACATCGGCAGCGGCAAGCGCCGCTACAACGACAATGGTCCGAACCCGGGCGACCCGACCATCGATGTGGACCGTGTGAGCCCCGCGTACTACACGGACCTGCACCTCGCCTACAACTTCGACGTGCACGACACCGCGCTCGAGCTCTTCGGCAGCGTGACCAACCTGTTCGATCGGGATCCGCCGATCGCAGCGAATCACTCGGCGTTCGGCGGTTCCGTGCAGACGAATGCGGCGCTGTTCGACGTGCTCGGCAGACGGTTCGTCGTGGGGGCGCGCCTCACGTTCTGAGCGCGCGTTGCGTTAAGCGGCTCGCCGGCGCTTGTGCCCGGCGAGCCGCAATCGTTCGAGTGTTCATGCGCCGCCGGCGCGATTACGCGCGAGGCTCGGCGTCCAGCCGTACGACGATCCCTTCGAGCGCTGCATCCGGCGCGGCATACCGCTGCATGACGAGCGGGTCGTGGCCCGGCACGACGTGCCGCGGATCGCTCGCGAGTGCGCGCACCTTGCGCCAGCCGTCCACCATTTCCGTAACGCTGGCAACGATGGGGAAGGGGCGCGCTTCGATCATGTTTGCGTAGTAGTGACTCGCGTCGGAGGCGAGCACGAGCCACCCAACGCGCGTCCACACTCGCACGGCCTGCAATCCTTGCGTGTGTCCGCCGATGTGGTGCACGGAGAGGCCCGGTGCGATCTGCGCGTCGCCATCGTGGAACTCGACACGCCCCGCGTACACGTTGCGCACCATCGCGACCACTTCTTCGAGCTCGTACGCGTGCGAGAAGAATCCGGTCGCCATGTAGCGCCCTGTGGCGTACGCCAGCTCCCGATCCTGCAGGTGGAAGCGCGCTTGCGGAAACAGGTCGAAGTTGCCGACGTGGTCGTAGTGCAGATGCGTGAGGATCACGTCTTCCACGGTGGCGGCATCCACGCCCAGGAGCCGCAACCCTTCGGCCGGCGAGCGCAGGAACTCGCGCTTGCGCTTGCGCGCCGCGGCTTCATTGAAGCCTGTATCGATGACGAAGGTGCGCTCCGCGTTGCGCGCAAGCCAGACGAAGTAGTCCATGCGCGCACCGGTTTCGTGCGCGTCCCCGCCGATGAAGTTTTCCGCGCTGCGCCGTGCCACCGTGGCGTAGCGGATGGCGTAAACCTCGTACGGCGCCGGATCAGGCATGACGACCGCCACTGCCCGCCGGCCGCGGCGGAACCAGCGACTCGAGGTATTTCACCACCTCGGTGTTGTCCGCCTTGGCGCCGAGCTGCTGTTCCGCGTTGGACCAGATCTGCGAGCACATCTCCAGCAGGCTCGCCGGTGCGCCGCTCGAGCGCGCCACTTCGAGCGCCAGCCGCAGATCCTTCGCCATGAGGCCGAGCGCGAAGCCGGAGTTGAACGTGCGGGGCAGCACGTTGTTCGGAAACTTCGAGTCCGTGCCCGTGTTGCGCCCCGTGGACGCGTTCAGGATGTCGATCATCGTCGCCGGGTTGAGCCCGAAGCGCTCTCCGGCGATGACCGCCTCCGCCGCCACGGCAAGGTTGGCCGCGGAGAGGAAATTGTTGAGCGCCTTCATCGCGTGCCCCGTTCCGGAAGCACCGGTGAGGAACACCTTGCCCATCACTTCGAGCACGGGCCGCACGCGGGCGATCGGCTCCGGGTCACCGCCAACCATGATCGCCAGTGTCCCATCCGCGGCCTTTTTCACGCCGCCGGAGACGGGCGCATCCACGAGCGGAATGCCAAGCTTCGCGAGGTCCGCGAACAGCTCGCGTGTGCCGATGGGCGACGACGAGCTCATGTCCACGACCACCGAGCCTGCGGCGAGCCGGTGCGCAATGCCGTTCGTGCCGAGCAGCACCTCCCGAACGATGGCGCCGTTCGGCAGCATGGTGATGACGACCTGGCAGCGCTCGCCCAATGCCGCAAGGCTCGCCGCGCGCTCGCAATTCACCTCGGCCGCAAAGCGCTGCTCGACCTCCGGCAGCGCATCCGCGACCGTGAGCGCATAGCCCGCCGCGGCAAGGCGCCTCGCCATCGGGGCGCCCATGTTGCCGAGCCCCACGAATCCGATCCGGTCCTTACTTGCCATACTCGGCAATGACTTTCGTCGCCGCCCGGAAGCTGTCGACTGCAGCCGGAACGCCGCAGTAGATCGCGGTCTGCAGCAGGACTTCCGCGATCTGCTGCTGGGTGAGGCCGTTGTTCAAGGCGCCGCGGACGTGGGTTTCCACCTCGTGCGTGCGGCCGAGCGCCGTGAGCATGGCCAGGTTGATCATGCTGCGCTCCTTGCGTGTGAGCCCCTCGCGACCCCAGGTCCCGCCCCAGCAGAACTCGTTCAGCAGCTCCTGCAGCGGCCGGTTGAAGTCCGTGGCGTTGTTCATGGCCGCGTCCACGTACTTGTCGCATATACACATCACCGCGCCCACGACACG
>JADGHX010000216.1 GCA_019683695.1 Steroidobacteraceae bacterium | reverse complement strand
GCTGCGTGTAGGTCTCTGCGGTGCTGATCCAGCGATGGAGCATGCGGTCGCGCACGGTGTACGCGAGCGCCATGTAGTAATCGGTTTTGGTGGCGAGGGCGGGCGTTTTGCCTTGCACGTAGAACAGGTTGTCGAGGAAGGCACGCTTGAACGCCTCCTTGTCCAGGGCGACGCGCTCGCCTGAGACATGATCGGTTTCGAGGAGGGCATTCATTCTGGGCGCGTCGTCGGGTCGGACTCGGGTGGCGGGGCCGGTGCAAATTCCATGCAGAGGCTGCGCGGGAAATCGTGCCTCGGCCGAGCAAGTGGCGCTTGCTCAAGCCCTTGGCGCACGTCGGTCTTGCGCGTGTGTCGAGCGCGCGTGCGCGGGCCAGCCGCCGAAGCGCACCCTTTGTGGGCGCAGCTCGACGCGCTGCGCGGAGTCGGTGCAGATCGGGTCAACCCTTTCGGGCTCGGGGAATCACGGCTCGAATCAGGTCGCGCGTCGCGCAATCACGCCGTGCGATAGGGGTTCACAACAGCCGCGTCGTCGCGCTGCTTCGATGCGCGTGCGCCTCGTCCAGCGCATGCAGATCGGGTCAACCCTTTCGGGCTCAGCGTGTCACGGCTTGAATCAGACCGCGTATCGCGCGATCACGCCGCGCGATACGCGTTCGCAGCAGCGAGTGGTAGCGGCGCTCCGACGCAGGTTAGAGCCCGTGCGCCTCGCCGCTGCGCCTCAGGGGCGGCTTGCCACTCGCAGAATCGGGTAGAGGTTCTCGCGCTCGTCGTGCGAAGGGTGCCGTCGATAGAAGAAATCGAGGCGCGCCTCGGGATCCTTCGCGAACGCCGGGTCTTCGAGGCGTTCGCGAAACTCCCTGGCCAGCTCCGGCGAGCGCGCCAGCATCTCCTGCGCGACCTGTTCGGCGACGTAGGGCTCCATGTATTCCTTCGCTTCGAACATGCCGTTGAAGAATCCCCACGCGGCGTAGGAATCGCTGGCCTGCGGCTCGAGCAACGTCATCACGAGACGCGCGTTCGGCTGCGCGATGGGCACGAAGAGCGAGCCGGCCGGGATATCGCGCTTCTCGGCTTGCCACTGGCCTTCGAGCGTCGCGAGCGTGTGACCTTCGAAGGTGCCGCTCGTCAGCGTGACCTTGCTCGCCCGGAAGGCCTCGACCTTCGCGGCCGTCGCGCCTCGGTCGAGCCGTTCGAAGCGGATGCCGTGAATCGCGAGCCGCTCGGCGAGCCACGCGGCCTGTGAGGCCGGCACCACGTAGCCGCCGCGAGGGGCACGCACGGTGAGCTTCGGGACGACGGTATCGCGGAAGGGCACGCGCCACGTCTGGGGCTTGCTCGTGTCATAGCGCGTCATCAGCGCGCCCGAAATGGCGGAGGGCTCACGCGTATAGGCGTAGCCGCGGAACTCGATCGTGGTGGTATGCGGGCCCACCTCGTAGTCGAGCACCACGTCCTGACCGCCGAGCGCCGCGGCGCGCGCGTCGGCTTCACGCGCAAGGTTCTGCCACGTGCGCCCCTGCTTCGCCATCATTTCCGAAAGCTTCACGATGATGTCGTGCGTGACGCGAACGCGACGGGGATAGTCCTTCCACGAATGCGTCTCGACGAGCAGCGAGAAGCGGTTGCGCAGCGCCCAGTAGCCTGTCGAGAAGCGCGCGGGATACACGCTGGCCTCGAATCCCGAGGCCGGGTCGTCGGGCACGCGGAACGAAGGATAGAAGTCGAGCGCCTGAATGCCCTTCGCGGCGAGCGACTGATTCAGCTCGCTCACCAGCGCGCGCCCCGCATCGCGCAGGCCGGGGTCGCCCATGTAGATCGGCTCGAGGCAGTTGGCGACATCCGGCTCGAACTGCGCGCCGTCCGTGACGTGCAGATCCACGTAGAGCACCGGGTTCCACGCATCGAGCAGGCGGAGCATGGCCTGCATCTCGGGCGCGTCCGCCTTGGCGTAGTCGCGGTTGAGGTTGTAGTTCTGGGCGGTGACGCGCCAGCCCATCTCCTCCGGGCCGTTCTGGTTGGGGCGATTCCAGCGGCCGAAGCGCTCATGCCCATCCACATTGAATACCGGAACGAACACGAAGACGAACGCATCGAGCGCACCGCGCGCGAGCTTGCCCTGGAGCATCTCGCGAAGCGCGAGAAACCCTGCGTCCTTCCCGTCGATCTCGCCAGCGTGGATGCCGCCCTGAACGAGCATCACGGGCACGTTGCGCTCGCGCGCATCCGCAGGCGTGAGCGCGCCGGTGCGCGTCACCGTGAGCGCCAGCATCGGCCGGTCTTCGGGTGTGCGCCCGAACTCCGAGCAGCGGACCGCATCGGGCCAGACCTTCGCGTACTCCGCGCAGAGCCGCTCGACTTCGTCGAAGCGGCCGGTGACGCGGAAGCCCGAGCGTTCCGCAACGGTCTCCAGCGCGGTTTGCGAGGAGGCGGCAAGTGAGGGGGACATGACGGCCGTTCCCAGTGCGCACACAACGGCCCCGAACACAACGCGACGCATGCAGCCCGAGCTCCGGCGGCCCGCAGGCCGCATGATGAAAGGCGCCGTATTCTAGGCCCTGTTCACGCTCGCGTGCGGTACGCCGGCGATTCTGCCGGTCGCGGCGACAAATCAGTTGTAGCGCTGCTCGTTTGCCACGCGCTTCAGCGCGCTCGTGCGGCCGGTGAGTCCGATGAGGCTTGCGATGCCGGCGACCAGCTCCTGCGGCTCCACGGGCTTGGAGATATGCATCTGATAGCCGGCGAGCAGCAGCCGGCGCCGATCCTCCGCGCGGGCATACGCCGTCACGGCCACTGCCGGAATCGAGGACACGCGCTCGTCGGGCAGGGCGCGAAGCTGCTGGATGAGCTGGTAGCCGTCCGCGCCGGCCATGCCGATGTCGCTGATCAGGATGTCCACGGATTCGGTGCGCAGCATGTCCATGGCCTGCTCCGCATCCACGGCGAGCAGCACGTGCGCGCCGCATTCCTCGAGCAGGCGCCCGAAGAAGAGCAGCGAATCCGCCTCGTCGTCCACGACCAGAACCGAGACCTTCGACAGGCGCGGCAAGGCATCGAGGTCGTGCGTGAAGCGCTGGCGCGAATCGATATGCACGTCTTCGCCATGCGTGCTGACGATGGGCAGGGCCACCGTGAACGTGGCGCCCAGCCCCTCGCCGGGACTGGCCGCCTTGACCGACCCGCCGTGCAGCTCCACCAGGCTCTTCACGATGGACAGACCGAGCCCGAGGCCGCCGTGCCGTCGGGTGGTGGAGCTGTCGGCCTGGCGAAAGCGATCGAACACATGGGGCAGGAAGCTCGGCGCGATGCCCACGCCGGAGTCCTCGATGACGATCTCGGCGTGCGAGTTCGCGCGCTGAAGCGCAACGCGCACGCGCCCGCCGGGTGGCGTGAACTTCACCGCGTTCACGAGCAGGTTCCACAGCACCTGCTGGAGGCGGGCCGGGTCCACCTTGGTCCAGCCGATGCTGGATTCCAGCGATTTCTCGAGCCGCACACGCTTCGCTTCGGCAGCGGGGCGCACGGTCTCGACGGCATTCCACACCGCGTCGCGCAGGTCCACTGTCTGCAAATCGAGGCGGACCTGTCCGGTCATGATGCGGCTCATGTCGAGCAGGTCGTTCACGATCTGCGTTTGCGCGCGCACGTTGCGCTCGATGGTGTCGAGGCTGCGGGTCAGCTCCGGATTGTCACCGGCGTGGCGCCGCGCGATGTGCACCCAGCCGACGATCGCATTGAGCGGAGACCGCAGCTCGTGAGAGAGCGTCGCCAGAAACTCGTCCTTGAGGCGGCTCGCCTGCTCGGCGTCCTGCCGCACCTTGCGCTCGGTTTCGAGCAGCGCGTGGTGCTCTTCCTGCGCGCGGCGCCACTCCGTCCGGTCCTGCAGCACGAAGGTAAATCCAATGACGTGGCCGGTGGCGTCGATCGCGCGACTGATGATGCAGCTGGCGAAGAAGGGTGTGCCGTCCTTCTGGAGCAGCCACAGCTCGCTGGCAGAGAGGCCTTGCTCCGCCGCGGTACGCAACACCGTGCGCTGTACACCGTTCGCGACGTCCTCCGGCGAAAACAGCTTCTCGGTCGTGAGGCCGATGAACTCGTCGCGCGGCCAGCCGAGGAGGCGCTCCACCCCCTCGCTCCACGTAGTGGCAAATCCTTTCAGATCCACCCCGAAAATGGCGTACTCGTTGACCGGTCGAACGACGTCGTGCATCGCCTAGCTCAGGTTGCCTCAGGCCATCACTGCAAAGAGCAAGTTCTGTTCCGTCAGCGCTGGCTTGCGATACAGTGTCGCGCCATACAGGCACCATTCGACTTATTGCGCACACAATCCACTCGGCTCGTCCCGGTGCCGGAGGTGTGGCGTGGTGGCCGCCCTGATTCTGATACTGCTGGCCGCGTCCGCGGCCGCCTGCGCGCAAGCCGATGGCGCGCCGGCCACATCCTGGGCGCACGATGCATTGAGCCATGCGCTCACGGCGAGCCGCGCCATCGCCGATCCGTTCCGTCGCGCGCAGGCCCTTGCCGAGATCGCGGAAGCGCAGATTTCAGCAGGGCTCGACGCCGAAGCGCGCGAGAACCTCGCCACCGCAACCTCCATGGCGCTCGAGGTGCCGGACGGCGCGCTGCGGGCATGGGCCGTGCACGATGTGGCGCTCGCCCACGTGAAGGCGAAGGACCTGGAAAAGGCGGTGTCGCTCGCCGATTCCATTCCCGATCAGGAACTGCGGGACGCGGTGCTCGCGAGCGTGGTGGATACCTACCGGAGCGAGCGCGATACGGCCCGTGCCATCGAAACGGCTCGCAGGATCGGGGACAGCGCCCGGCAGGGGCGGGCGCTGCGCACCATTGCGATCCTGCAGGCTGCGGACGGCGACTTCACGGCAGCGCTCATCACCGCCCGCAGCATTCAGCACGGCCCGTCCAATGCGCTCGCGCTCGGCGATGTCGCCGCGGCGCTCGCGGGAGAAGGGAATGTGACCGAGGCGCAATTGCTGGCCGTTCGTGTCAAGCCGGCGGAATATCGTGCGCGTGCACTGGTGCAGGTGGCGGCTGCGCAGGCGGCCGCGGGAGATATCCAGGGCGCACTCGAGGCGACTGAGCAGATCGACGATCGACTCGAGCAGGCACAGGCTCTTGCGCGCGTGGCATCGGTGTACGCGGAGAGGCGGCCGTCCGAGTCACGAGCCCTCTTTGAGCGTGCCGTGACATTGGCACGCCGCGCGCGCGGGCGGGGGATTGCCGCACGGCGATGCGATGCCCTCATCGAGATTGCCCGGGCGCAGATTGCCGCGCAGGAATTTTCGGGAGCCCGCGCCACGCTCCAGAGCGCACTTCAGCAGCTCAGCCACCTGAAGACATCCGAACAGGCGGTGCGGCTGAGCCGTATTGCGCCCCTGCAGGCGCGAGCCGGGGATTTCCCGCAAGCCTACGCCACGGCGATGCGCGCCGAAGACGGGAGCCTTCGGCCCCTGCTGGTTCGCGACATTGCCGCCATTCAGGCGCAGCGCGGAGAGACGAGCGAGGCGGTGCAGCTGATCCGAACCCTGAACAACCCGTTGTCCTCGGCGGCGGCCCTGTTCGGTGTTCTGCGGGTGCAGCTGCAGATGGGCGATGCGGCGGGAATGCGGGAAACGCTTGCCATCGCGATCGAGACCGTGCGCAAGATTGTGCATCCGGAGCTGCGTGCGGGCGCGCTTGCATCGCTCGCGGCGGCACATGTCCGGGCGGGAGAGCTCGACGTCGGGCGCGAGCTGTTCGTGGAGGCGATGAACAGCGCTGCGCGCGCAGACCCCGGTGCACAGCAGACCTCGATGTATGCGCGAATCGGCGATGCGGTGGCCGACCGCCGCAGCGTCGCGTCCGAATGACGCACACTCGATTGCGGAAGAATTCGCCGCTACTCGCTCGAGGCTGCGCCCACCGCAACCCACGCGATCTCGGCATTCGACACGGTGGAGATGTCGAACTTCTTCGCGGCCGCCGCCATGCGGGTGAGGGCCTGCGCAATCGGCATCGGGGGCTTCGTGTCACCCTTCTTCGCCTTGTGGAAGCGCACAGGATTGATGCGCGCAACGACGTAATTGCGCAGGTACGGCGACTTGAAGCCGCGCGCCGTGAGCGCCGCGACGATCCGCTTCACCTCGGCATCGATTTCGAGCAGGCGTGCCGCAAACCCTTCGCGCTCGCGCAGGCTCGTGGCGAGCGGCCGATCGCTGAAGCGGTCCACCTTCTTGAGGAACGGGCTGTACGCGCCGCCGGCAAAGCGCGGCGATTGCTCGTAGACCACGCCGAGCGTGATGAGCTCGGGCGCCTCGAACTGCGCCGCCAGCTCCGATTCGGGTGTCTGGCCCTGCTTCTTCGCGAGGCTTCGCGCCATACGGATGACTTCGAGGCTGCGGTCCTTCAGGTTGTGCGCCTTCTCCGTGTTCAGCGCGAGAATGCGATAGGCCAGCGCCTCGTTCGGCGAAATGAGCGCCGTGATCTGCTTGAGCCCCAGCACCTTGGCGGCGGCCAGCCGGTGGCGCCCGTTCGGTGTCCACAGGCGCCCGTCCTCGCCCCGCACGACGATGAGCGGATCGAGGAACGCGCCGGTCTCGTCGATCTTCTCCGCGAGGCGCTTCACGTGCGTGGGCGAGAGGTCGCGCTGAAAGGGCGTGGGCTGAACAGCGGCGATCGGCACGGAGGCCAGCATGATGGCGCGCCCGCCCAACGGTTCGCGATACGCGCCGATGGGCGCGCCGCCCGCCTGCCTCACGAGCGCGGCGACCTCGGCGACCTCCGGATCGTCCGGCGCGATAGGGACGTCGGCGGCGGCCAGCCCGCGGCTGCTGCGGCTCGGCGAGAGTTTTCCCCGGCCACGCTTGGCCGTGCGCGACCCGGCCTGCCTGGGGCGGCGCGCGGAAGATTTTTTCGCTGCCATCGGCGTACGTTGCCGCGCCGGCGGGGGTTCGTAAAGCGTCTGTGCGAGAATGCGCTGCCCTTTTCACGACCGGGCAACTCCTCTCGCTCGATGGACATCCGTACCGAGCCCCGTACGGCGCCCGGGCCATTGCCCGCGCAGCGCTTCGATGCATCCGGCCGCGCACACATCGACCTGCGCGCGGTGCTGGCGCTCGCCCTGCCGCTGGTCGCCAACAGCGCTGTCCAGATGCTGCTGAACCTGACGGATGTCTGGTTCGTCGGGCACATCTCGACGGAGGCCCTCGCCGGCGTGGGCGCCGTGCAATGGCTCGTGCTGGTGGTGGTGATGATCCTCGGCGCGGTGGGCATGGCTGTGCAGACGCTGGTCGCCCAGGCCTACGGGGCTCGCCGCTATCTGCACGCCTCGCAGGCACTCTGGACCGCGCTGTGGGGCATTCTCCTCGTTGCTCCGCTGTTCGTGCTCACGGGGCTTGGCGGGCGGCTCATGCTGGCGCCGTTCGGGTTCGATCCACGCATCGAGACGCTGGCTGCGGACTTCTGGTTGCCGCGTGTGGCGGGCTCGTGTTTTGGCGCGGCCGTGTGGGCCGTGATGGGCTTCTTCAACGGCATCGGGCGGCCCCGCGTCACGGTGCTCATCACGTCGGTGGTCGTGGTGGCGAACGCCGCGTTCAACTCTGTTTTCGTTTTCCGGCTCGGGTGGGGCGT
>JADGHX010000215.1 GCA_019683695.1 Steroidobacteraceae bacterium | reverse complement strand
GCAGCGTCGGTCTCCTCACTCTACTGGCGCTGTTGCTTGGCTTCGCTGTGAAGACCGCAAGACGCGAGTAGCCTGGGGAGGCGCAAGATTCCGGGGCGAAACGTGTGCTCAATTTTCACAAAGCCATCGGCCTCGTCCACATGCTTACGCTCGGCTCGCTCATCATCGTTGCGGGATGTGCGACGGTCCCAAGATGCGGGAGATAGAACGCTTCAGATTCATCGGAGATGCCGCCCAAAAGTCACTTCGTCTGAAGCATTCGCCGGCAAGCTGGACATTCGCGCGCCGAATGAATCGCTGGTCGTTGCGGTGGCGTGCGGCGGAAGCACACGCGTCCCGCGTGTCGACAGGCGCCGCCCGTGCGACGGCGATGGAATCGGGCAAGTCGCCTGGATAGTGGACAGGCATGGACGAGCATGGCGCCCCCGGCCGGAGTTGAACCGACGACCTACCGCTTAGGAGGCGGTTGCTCTATCCACTGAGCTACGGGGGCGTATTGGGGGCGACTCTGGGCGCCCGGAGGCATCCGCGAACGCGTTGCGCGCCGCAGGGCTGAAAGATACTGTCTCCGCCGGGAATTCTCCAGCGCGACGGAGTGGGCGGCACTTGGTTCGGATCCTCACTGCGTGTGTCGTTGTCCTCTGTGCCGCCGGGCCGCTCGTCTCCGCGGCGGGATCGGAGGATCGCCTGCAAAGCGCAGCCCGTGCGTCAGCCGAATCGTCAGGCGGGGAAGTCCGCGCCGGCCACGAAGCATCGCCTGAGCAGGCGCCATACAATCCGGACCGAGTCACTCTCCGTACAAGAGCCGCTCCCGGTACAAGAGCATCCACCCTGCCAGAGAGCGTTACATTCCGCGCACCGTCATCGCCGCCCACAACCCCCGAAGGATCCGGTGATCCGACCGACGGTTCGATCGATGGAGGCGCCGCTGTCGCCCATCAAACTCATGCCGCGATCGATGGAACCACCACCCTCTTCGATCAATCCGATGCCCCGATCGGCGCACCGGACACCCCCAACGATCCATCCAATGCCCCAATAGGCACACCGCCAGCGCCCATCGATCAGTCCGCAGCCGCCGAAACACCCATCGACGAAATCACCATCTCCGGCGAACAGCCCGGCCCTTCGCTGTGGAAAGTCTCGAAAGACGGCCACGTGATGTGGGTTCTCGGCACGCTCTCGCCCCTTCCCCGCGAGATCACGTGGCGCTCGCGCCAGGTGGAAGAGACAATTGCCAGCGCGCAGGAAATCCTGGTGCAGGAGTCCGTTCAGGCGGACATCGGCTTTTTCCGCGCCATCCGCCTGCTTCCGGCCGCGCTGCGCGCGCGCCGCAACCCCGATGGCGCCCGGCTGAAGGACGTGCTCTCGCCGGAGCTCTATGCACGTTGGTCGTCTCTGAAGGAGCCCTACTTCGATGAGAACGATCTCGAGACATACCGGCCGATGATGGCCGCCATGAGCCTCTACTATGAGGCGCTCGAGAAAGCGGGTCTGACGGAAGATGCGATCGTCTTGCGCACGGTCCGCAAGCTGGCGAAAAAGCACCGCGTGCCCGTCACCGCCCCACGCATCAAGCTGAAACTGGAGAACCCGAGGCAACTGCTCAAGGACCTCACCGAGACGCCCCGCGACATCGACATTGCCTGCTTCGTCTCGATTCTGGATCTGGTGGAAAACGAGATCCCACAGATGAAGCGCCGAGCGCGCGCCTGGGCGGTGGGCGACGTGCAGGCGCTGGACCGACTGCACGCCTCGCCATTGCGAGCGCAGAGCTGCCTCAACGTCATCACCCACTCTCCACGTCTGCGGGAGCAATACGCGAAGGCTGAAACACTCGCCCGCGCCGAGTGGAAGGCCAACGTCGAGCGAGCGCTATCGCAGAACGAGGTGACGTTCGCCGTGCTGTCGATGGCGTCCATTCTTTCGCCGGATGGCCGCATCGCGCAGATGAAAGCCGAAGGCTACGTCGTCGAAAGTCCTGCGCTCTCCGACGCCGCTGGCCAGTGAACCGAAGCCGCACTGCCCGAAGGGTCAGTGCCAATGCGACGCCCGCGTCGCCTCAACCGCGTTCCGGCACGCCAATCGGCCGCCGTCATCGGCTGCGACTCGCTCAATCCGACACCAGCGTCACCGCTCATGCCGCTCGTGCGCCGACCAGCCGTCGCGATCCGCATGTGACTCGCTCAATCCGACACCAGCGCCGCCGCTCGTACCCGCTTCGCCGCGCCAGCCGGCCACCGCCATCCACGTGTGACTCGCTCAGTGCGACGCCCGCGCCCGTTCGTCCGCGGCGCTTCGCCGCGCCAGTCGGCCACCATCATCCGCATGCGACTCACTCAGCGCCACGGCGAGTACATCTTCCACGCGCTCGGCCCACACGAACTGCAGTTGCTTTCGCGCGCTCTCGGGAATGTCCTCGAAGTCCTTGCGATTGCGCGCGGGCAGAATCACCGTATGGATTCCCGCCCGGGCCGCGGCGACCACTTTTTCCTTGATCCCGCCCACGGGCAGCACCAGCCCGCGAAGACTGATCTCGCCTGTCATCGCCACATCACTGCGCACCGTGCGATTCGTGAGCAGTGACGCCAGGGACGTGAACATCGCCACGCCGGCGCTCGGCCCATCCTTCGGAATGGCGCCGGCGGGCACGTGGATGTGCAGATCCTGCTTGTCCAGCCGGTCCACGGAAATGCCTAGGTCATCCGCCTGCGCCTTCACCAATGTGACGGCCGTTTGCGCACTCTCCTTCATCACATCCCCGAGATGCCCCGTGAGAATCAGTTTGCCGCTTCCCGGCACACGGCTCGTCTCGATAAAGAGAATGTCTCCGCCCACAGGAGTCCACGCGAGCCCGGTCGCCACGCCGGGCACGCTCGTGCGCATCGCCAGCTCGTTCTCGAACCGGCGCGGCCCGAGGATGCCGGCCACATCGCCCGGGCCCAGCGTCACCTGCGATTCTCCGCCGGTGGCGAACTTCACAGCGGTGGCACGCAACACGGCGCCGATCTGCCGCTCCAGGTTGCGGCACCCCGCCTCGCGCGTGTAGTCCTCGATGATGCGTTTGAGCGCCTCGTCCGTGAAACGCGCCTGCTCCTCCGAGAGCCCGTTCGCCTTCAGCTGCCGCGGAACGAGATAACGCTTGGCGATCTCGAGCTTCTCCTCTTCCGTGTAACCGGTGAGCTCGATCACTTCCATGCGATCCCGCAGCGGTGGCGGAATCGTATCCAGCACGTTTGCCGTGCAGATGAACAGCACCTTGCTCAAGTCGAAGGGCACACCGAGGTAGTTGTCGCGGAACGTGCTGTTCTGCTCGGGATCGAGCACCTCCAGGAGCGCCGAATACGGGTCCCCCTGAAAGCTCGCACTGAGCTTGTCGATCTCATCCAGCATCAGCAGCGGATTTCGTGTGCCGGCCTTGCGCAGTGCCTGAACGATGTTTCCCGGCAGCGCGCCGATATATGTGCGCCGATGGCCGCGGATTTCCGCTTCGTCGTGCACTCCACCGAGGCTCACGCGCGAGAACTTCACGCCGAGCGCTCGCGCGATGCTCTGCCCGAGCGAGGTCTTGCCCACGCCGGGCGGGCCCACGAAACACAGGATGGGGCTGCGCCCTTGCGGGTTGAGCTTGCGCACGGCGAGGAACTCGATGATCCGGCGTTTGATGCGGTCCAGGTCGAAGTGGTCCTCGTCGAGCACCTTGCGCGCGTGGTTCACGTCCAGATCTTCCGTGTCCACTTTCGACCAGGGCATGGCGGCCATCCACTCGAGATAGCTCGCCACCATCGAGTACTCGGGAGAGGCTTCGGGCATGCGCTCAAGGCGCCGCAGCTCCTTGCGGGCGTGCTCCAGCACGTCCTCCGGCATACCGGCCTGATCGATGGCGCGCGTCAGCTCCTCGAGCTGCGCGGGCTGCTCTTCGCTCTCCCCCAGCTCCTGCCGGATCTGCCTCAGCTGCTCGCGAAGCACGGCCTCCTTCTGCCGGTCGTTCAGCGCTTCGCGCGTCTTGTCACCGATCTGGCGCGTGAGCCGCAACACTTCCACGCGATGGCTCAGTGCATCGATGACGCGATCCAGACGCTCCTTCAGCGGAAACGTCTCCAGGATCTGCTGCTTTTCCGCCGGCTGCAGATCCATGAGGCTCGCCACCAGATCGGCGAGCGCGCCCGCTGGCTGCACGGACTGAATCGCCTGCAAAATCTCAACAGGCGCCTGCGAAAGCAGCTGCACCGCCTCTGTCGCCTTCTCGCGCAGGTACACGACCCGCGCCTCGATCTCCGGGGTCGTGACCGACTCTTCCTCCTGCAGCGTGATGCGGGCCCGGAGACACGGGTCCGTCTGCACGAACTCGTCGATCGTGAAGCGCTGCTCACCCTGCAGGATGAGGTTGTGAGATCCATCCTGCGCGGTGATGAAACGCGCGATGCTTGCGAGGGTGCCGACTTGGTACAACTCCGACGGGCCCGGTTCGGCAGCGTCCATTCCGCGCTGGAGCAGCACACCGATCTTTTCACGCGTCCTCACGGCTTCCTGCGCGCCGGCAACCGAACGCGGGCGCCCGACGGACAACGGCAGCACCGTGCCGGGGAACAGCACCACGTTGCGCACCGGCAGGATGATCAGTTCGGATGGGCTGGTTGCCATGGCTCACTCCCTCATCAGGTGCAGCTGCAGGCAGCCATCTTCCATTCGCTGGTCGTGCAGGACGTACCGGCCGGGCGGAAGCTGTATCCGACGCTCGAACACGCCGTACGGGATCTCGAGGCGGCGGATGCGCGCGGCCGGCACACCCGCGGCAGGCGCGCGCTCACAGCGGACGACGAGGTCCGCGCCTTCCACGACGAGCGTGACGTCGTTCGCCCGAACACCGGGCAACGCGACCGCCACCCAGACTTCGTGGTCGGTCTCAAGAATGTCCGTCGGGGGTTCCCACACGGGCTGCGTCTGTGCGGCCCGCGTCCCCACCAGCGCGAAGAACCGGCGGTGGCGGCGCTCGGCCCGTTCGAGGGCGGCGAGCGCTTCATCCCACATCCACGCACACGAATCGGCGTCGAACAGACGAGTCACGGCTTGCGCTCCGATTGCGAGAAGCGAGTGCCAGGCTCAGCAGCCAGCATGCCCGACGCTAAGGCTTAGCAGGCATCCTTTCTGCTGCGCACGGTCGTAGCCTTGCGCACAAGGCATTCCAGAAGAGTCTCTCCATGCACAGAACCCGACCCGCGATGAACAACATTCGCGAGGCCGTTCAGGCCGCCAAGCAAATCGCACACAACGGCAGCTTCGATGGCTGCGACATCAGTGAAATCGATGAGCTGACGGAGGCCGTGGACCGCGAGCTCGTGCGTCCACGGCCGAACGGGCTGACGCTCGCCACCTATCTGAACTCGCTCGCGCGCAGCCTGCGGTCGCACCCGCCCGCACGCAAGGCGGTGATGCAGCTGGACGCGGCGATGCGCGAGGCCGGGTTGACGACGGACTGGGAGCACTGATGCATCGGGGACCGTCGGGGCGCGCGCGGTGCCTCGGTGCCTGGCTGTGAGCTGCGGGAGTTCGACGAGGCCAACGTCGCCGCGGGGTCCGCGGACACGCCTGGTACTTGCGGTGAGCTGCCCGGAATCTACGAGGCAAAGGCCCGAGTCGTGCCGAGCGGCAGGCACGCCCGGCGCGGGGCCGTCGAGCCGCTCGACATCTGCAAGGCGGAACACGCCAGCGCCGCGCCGCGGCCGCAGGCTCGCCCGACACCTGGCCGCGAGCAGCTGACATCTACGAGCAGCTGACATCTATAAGGCGGTGCCACGGAAGACCAGCGTCGCGCGCCAACGCCGCACGCGTGCCGGCCTATTCCCCGATGAGGTGCAGCACCACCTGCCGCTCATGCGGGCTCCTGCGGTGCTCGAACACGTAGATTCCCTGCCACGTGCCTAGGGCAGGCTGGCCGCTCACGAGCGGTACGGAGAGCTGAACCTGCGTGAGCGCGGTTCGCAAATGGGCGGGCATGTCGTCCGGACCTTCGTCGTCGTGGGCGTAGCGGCTCGGGTTCTCGGGCGCCAGCTGCTCGAAGAACGCTTCGAGATCGGAGCGCACCTCAGGCGCCGCGTTCTCCTGAATGAGCAGCGACGCGGAGGTGTGCCGGCAGAACAGCGTGAGCAGGCCGGTGGTCATCCCTTGTGCCTGCACCCAGACACGCACGTCCCGCGTGATCTCGACCAGGCCCCGGCCTGGCGTACGAACCCGAAGCGTGTGGGTGGCCTGCCGCACTCGATAGCCCCGATCTGCTTAAATCACGCGCGCAGTCTACACACCCGCATCACGCCAGACAGGAGCCCCGTCATGAAGCCCATCGCCCTGTTCACCACGGCCGGCAGCCTGGAGGAAGCCCGCACGCTTGCCCGGGCGGCGGTCGAGCGGAAGCTTGCGGCGTGCGCGCAGATCTCGGAGATCGAAAGCTTTTACCAATGGAAAGGTGCGGTCCAGAACGAGAAGGAGTGGCGCATCCTTTTCAAGACCACGGACGCGCAGTACACGGCGGTGGAGCAGCTGATCCGGGAGCTGCACTCGTACGAGCTGCCGGCGGTATACGCGTGCGAGATGGATCGGGTGCTGGGGGCGTTTGGGGAGTGGGTTGTGGAGAACAGCAAGGGGTTGTGAGGCGGGGGTGGCGCGTGCCGGATGCGTGCATCCTGCTCCGCCCCGAATGCGTGCCTGGCCAGCGCCTCGCAGGCGCTTCGCGGGGCAGCTCCTCGAGGGGCATTTCCTCGAGAGGCGCTTCGCGGGGTAGCTCCTCGACGGGCGCTCGCGGACCAGCTTCTCGAGGCGGCTTCGCGAAGCCAGCTCCTCGCGCAGCCTGAAAAGGACGAGCCGCGCGTTGACGCGCTTGCGTTGCCCGTCCAGCGCCATCCCTCCGGCACGTCGACGTTCGCACACGTGGCTCGAGCACCCTGGAAGTCAGCGATTGGAGGTCATGTCGCGGGCCGATTCGCCTGCGAGCCGTTCACATTTCGGTCGGCTCACTCGCCCCTCGAGGCTTGACAACTGGCGAGGGAATCGACCCTCCCCGAGCGAGGCCGACCCGCCGCAGAGCCGACGTTGGCCAACGCAAAATCCGATGCTATGATCGCGCGCCTTTCGGGGCGGCCGTCCGGCCATTCCGATCCGTGTGGGGCGGTAGCTCAGCTGGGAGAGCGTCGCGTTCGCAATGCGAAGGTCGAGGGTTCGATCCCCTTCCGCTCCACCATCCCTCTCTTCCCGGGCATATCCGGTCAGCGCAACGAAGTCGCCAAGTCGCAGACTTCGCGGGGCGCCCGCTGGCCCACGTCGTTGCCAGCTCGGCATCTGCTGGCCAGCCGCAAGCGAACTGTGATTTGGTCGCTGACGAGAGACCGACCGCGGCGGAATAAGGCGCGGCTCGCCCCTCGACGCACCGGCGCCCGGGCGGCGGGAACCCGCGGCCATCTCAGGCCCTAAAAAGCTACGCGGAAATTTCCCGCTTGCCGTGTAGACGCACCCCACACGGCTGGATTTCGCCGCCCCCCGAAAGGAAAGCCGCTTGGTCCTGGCGGGGTTGCATGAGTCGCCTCCGGTTCTCTTGCTACTCGTTAAGGACACTCTGATTTACCGACGAGAACTGTTGCATCATTACGCTTCTGGAGGAGGACGGAATGAAGCAACAGACGCTGGCGGGATTTGAACGCTACG
>JADGHX010000214.1 GCA_019683695.1 Steroidobacteraceae bacterium | reverse complement strand
CCCGTTTCCTCACTCGCATGCTGGCGAATGCCTCGCGCATGTGATTGCTGCTTGCAGAAGTACAAAGACCCCCATGACTGCTCATAACAACATTCTCCGGGTTTCGGCCCTTCTTGTTCCCGCCGTTCTAGTGCTCGCCGGATGCGGCAGGGCACAGCCCAGCGCGGGAGCACCGCCCGCACCCGAGGTCGCTGTCATCACGCTCGTTCCGCGCACCGTGAGCATCACGGACGAGCTGCCGGGGCGCACGACTGCGTATCGCGTTGCGGAGGTCCGCCCGCAGGTGAGCGGCATCGTGCAGAAGCGCCTGTTCTCCGAAGGCGGGGAAGTGAAGGCCGGAGAACAGCTGCTGCAGATCGACCCCGCAACGTATCGCGCGGCGCTCAGTTCGGCACAGGCGGCCCTGAAGCGGGCGGAAGCCCGGCTTGTCAGCGCGAAACTGCTCGAGGAGCGCTATGCGCCGCTCATCGAAGCAAATGCCGTGAGCAAGCAGGACTACGACGACGCCGTTGCCGCACGCGCGCAGGCCGAGGCGGACGTGGCGGCGGCGCGCGCGCAGGTGGAGGCGGCCGAGATCAACCTGGCTTACACGAAGGTGCTGTCGCCCATTTCCGGCCGCATCGGACGGGCGCTGGTGACAGAGGGTGCGCTCGTCACCAAGGAGCAGACTCAGCCGCTGGCGCTCATCCAGCAGCTTGATCCTATTTACGTGGACATCACGCAATCGAGCACGGAGATGCTTCGTCTGCAGCGGCAGCTTGCGGACGGGGTGCTGCAGAGGGACGCGGCGAATCAGGCCGAAGTGAGCCTGACGCTCGAGGACGGCACCGTGTATCCCGAGAAGGGCAAGCTGCAGTTTTCCGAAGTGTCCGTGGACCCGAGCACGGGCGCTGTCGTGCTGCGCGCGATCTTCCCGAACCCCCGGCGGGAGCTGCTGCCCGGCATGTTCGTGCGCGCTCAGCTCACCCAAGGCGTGCGCCACGATGCATTGCTGGTGCCGCAGCGAGGCGTCACCCGCAATCAGAAAGGCGAAGCCACCGTGATGGTGGTTGGTGACGACAACAAGGTCGTCGAGCGCGTGGTGCGCGCCGATCGCGTCATCGGTGGGGATTGGCTCATCACTGAAGGGCTCGCTCCGCAGGAACGCGTGGTCGTGGATGGCCTGCAGAAGATTCGCCCCGGCGTGGAAGTGCGCGCGGTGGCGGCCGTCGAGAAGGGCGCGAGCCCGGGCTCTGAGAGGAGTCCCGCCGGGACAGACGCGCGTCCTGCGCAAGCCAGTGACGCACAGCCGAAGTCCGCACCCGCGCAGGTAACCGGAGCGTCCGGGACGTCGTCGTCGTCCGCGAAGGGCGCTGAGGCGCCCGGTGGCGCCCAGCGCGATGCGTTGGCCTCCGAAGTCGCGCGCCGTTAAAAGGGCTCTCTCCGATGCTGTCGAGATTCTTCATCGATCGCCCGGTGTTCGCGTGGGTGATCGCCATCATCATGATGCTGGTGGGCACCCTCTCGGTGATCAACCTGCCCGTCATGCAGTACCCCGGGATCGCGCCACCTCAGGTCGCCATCGCGATCAACTATCCGGGCGCTTCCGCCCAGACGGTGCAGGACACCGTTGTCCAGGTCATCGAGCAGCAGCTCAATGGCATCGACAACCTCACCTACATCACCTCCGAGAGCAACGCGGACGGCACAGCGACCATCACGCTGACCTTCGAGCAGGGCACGAATCCGGACACCGCGCAGGTGCAGGTGCAGAACAAGCTGCAACTCGCGCTGCCGCTGATTCCGCAGGAAGTGCAGCAGCAGGGCATTCGCGTGACGAAGCCCACCCGCAACTTCCTCGTCGTGATGGGCTTCATCTCCACGAACGACAGCATGAGCAACGAGGATCTGTCCGACTACGTCGCGACGAACATCCTCGACCAGCTGAACCGCACGCCCGGTGTGGGCGATGTGCAGATGTTCGGCTCGCAGTACGCCATGCGCATCTGGCTGGACCCGGTGAAGCTCAACAACTACGGGCTGACCACATCGGATGTGATCTCGGCGGTGCGCGCCCAGAACGTGCAGCTCTCGGTCGGCTCGATCGGCGGTCTGCCGGCGGCGGAAGGCCAGGCGATCACAGCCAGCATCATCGGGCCGACGCGGCTGTCGACGCCTGAGGAATTCGGGAACATCCTGCTGCGCGTGAACGCGGATGGCTCGCAGGTTCGGGTGAAGGACGTCGCCCGGGTGGCGCTCAATTCCGAGAGCTACACCCGCGACACGAAGTACAACGGCAAGCCGGCGGCTGGCGTCGCGATCCGTCTTGCGGCGGGACGCAACGCACTGGACACGGTCGAGCAGCTGCACGCCACCATCGAGCGGCTGAAGCCCTTCTTCCCGGCGGGAATGGAAGTGGTGTACCCGCTCGACACCACACCGTTCGTCCGCACCTCCATCGAGGAAGTGGTGAAGACGCTGGTCGAGGCCGTGGTGCTGGTGTTCCTCGTGATGTTCCTGTTCTTGCAGAACGTGCGGGCAACGCTCATCCCCACGATCGCCGTTCCGGTGGTGCTGCTCGGCACCTTCGGCGTGCTCGCGGCCTTCGGGTACTCGATCAACACGCTGACGATGTTCGGCATGGTGCTGGCCATCGGTTTGCTCGTGGACGACGCGATCGTCGTCATCGAGAATGTCGAGCGCGTGATGAGCGAGGAGCACCTGTCACCGCGGGAGGCGACTCGCAAGTCGATGGGCCAGATTACCGGCGCGCTCGTCGGTATCGCGCTCGTGCTGGCCGCGGTGTTCGTGCCGATGGCGTTTTTCGGTGGCTCTGTCGGTGTGATCTACCGGCAGTTCTCGATCACGCTGGTGTCGGCGATGACGCTGTCGGTGCTCACGGCGCTCATCCTGACGCCGGCGCTGTGCGCCACACTTCTGAAGCCCCTGCCGCCGAGTGGCCACGTGGAGCACCGTGGCCTGTTCCGGTGGTTCAACATCGGGTTCACGGCCAGCACCCGGAAGTACGAGCGAGGGTTGCACGGTGCGCTCACGCGGCCCAGGCGGATGCTCGCAATCTACGCCGCGATCGTGCTCGTGATGGGTGTGCTGTTCGCGCGCATCCCGACCTCGTTCCTGCCGCCTGAAGATGCGGGCATCCTGTACGGCCAGGTGCAGACGCCGCCCGGCGCATCCAAGGAGCGCACCTGGGAGGCGCTCGATGCGGCCCAGCGGTACTTCAACGAGCAGGAGAAGGACAGCGTCGAAGGCGTGCTCACCGTGGCCGGCTTCAACTTCGCGGGCACGGGACAGAACTCCGGTCTGGTGTTCGTGAAGCTGAAGGACTGGAGCGAGCGCAAGAGTCCGGAGCGGTCCGTGGATGCGGTGGCGGCGCGCGCGATGAAGTACTTCGCGTCCGTGAAGGAGGCGATGATCCTTGCGATCGTGCCGCCTGCGGTGCTCGAGCTGGGTAACGCGTCGGGCTTCGACATGCAGCTGCAGAACCGTGGCGGCCTCACGCACGAGCAGTTCCTTGCGGCCCGGAATCAGTTGCTCGCCGAGGCGGCGAAGAACCCCGCGCTCGTGGGCGTGCGGCCGAACGGTGTTGAAGATGCGCCGCAGTTCCGGCTCATCGTGGATCGCGAGAAGGCGAGCGCGCTCGGCGTGTCGATCGCGGACATCAACCAGACGCTTTCCACCGCCTGGGCGAGCACGTACGTGAACGACTTCATCGATCGTGGCCGTGTGAAGCGCGTGTACGTGCAGGGTGAGCCCAGCTCGCGCATGCAGCCCGAGGACCTGAACCTCTGGTACGTGCGCAACAAGGACGGCGGCATGGTGCCGTTCTCGGCGTTCGGCCGCGGTGAGTGGACGTACGGGCCGCAGAAGCTCGTGCGCTTCAACGGCGTGCCCTCGTACCAGATTCAGGGCGCGGCCGCGCCGGGCCACAGTTCCGGCGAGGCGATGCAGATCATGGAGGATCTCGTCGCGAAGCTGCCCGCGGGCGTCGGATTCGAGTGGACGGGGCTGTCCTACGAGGAGCGGCTGTCCGGTTCGCAGGCGCCCGTGCTCTACGCGATTTCGCTGGCCGTGGTGTTCTTGTGTCTTGCGGCTCTGTACGAAAGTTGGGCGATTCCGGTGACGGTGCTGCTCGTTGTGCCGCTCGGCGTGCTTGGCGCCGTGCTGGCGACGCTGGCGCGCGGATTCTCGAACGACGTGTACTTCCAGGTGGGTCTGCTCACCACGATCGGCCTTGCGGCGAAGAGCGCGGTGCTCATCGTGGAGTTCGCCAAGGAGAACTTCGATCGCGGCCAGAGCCTCATGGACGCGGTGGTTCACGCCGCTCGACAGCGATTGCGGCCGATTCTCATGACGTCGCTTGCGTTCATGGGCGGTGTGCTGCCGCTTGCCGTCTCGAGCGGCGCGGGTTCCGGCGCGCGAACCGCGGTCGGCACGGGCGTGATCGGCGGCATGCTGGCGTCCACGTTCCTGGCGATTTTCTTCGTGCCCTTGTTCTTCGTCCTCGTCCTGCGGTTCTTCAGGGTGCAGCCCCGAAAGATTCCGCAGGATGCCGAGAGCGGCCCGGCGTTGCCGGCGGCGGAGGCGAGCCGGTCATGAAGCAGATGGAAACAGGTCGTTTCGTGACACGGCAGGCGTCAATTCGAGGTGCGGTCGCGCTGGCTCTGCTGGGCGCCGCCGTCAGCGGGTGCACGTTGGCACCACGTTATGAGCGGCCGTCGGCCCCGGTAAATTCCGAGTTCAGCACGGCTGTACCCAATGTGGGAGGCACGTCGGCGTCGGGCGGCATTTCCTCTTCAGGCGAGGCATCTGCGGCGGGCAATACTTCTGCCGGCGCGAGTGCGAGTGCTTCCGGTGCGGCCGTGGAAGCGCGGCTCGCATCCGATATCGGCTGGCGAGAGGTTTTCCCCGATCCGCAGTTGCAGGACCTTATCGGTCGTGCACTCCGGAACAACCGGGACCTGCGCATGGCCGCGCTGAACGTGGAGGCCGCGCGTACGCAGTACCGCATTCAGCGGGCGGACCTCGTCCCGAACATCGAGGTGGCGGGCGAGGGCAACTCGCAGCGCGTTCCCTCGAGCCTGTCGACGACTGGGCAGACCTACGTCTCGCGCAGTTACGCCGTGGCCGCGGGCGTTACCGCGTTCGAGCTCGATCTGTTCGGGCGCGTGCGCAGCCTGCGAAACACAGCTCTGGAAACCTATCTGGGTCTGGAGGAAACGCGGCTCAGCACGCAAATTGCGCTCGTTGCCGAGGTGGCGAATGCGTGGCTGACGCTTGTCGCTGACCAGGAGCTGCTCCGGCTTTCGCGGGAGACCCTGCAGAGCCAGCAGCGGTCGCTGGAGCTTACGCGCATGCGCTTCCAGTCCGGCGTGGCGAGCGAAGTGGACGTGCATCAGGCGGAAATCGCTCTGCACGACGCCGAAGTGAGCATTGCCACCTACACGCGCCAGATCGTGCAGGATCGAAACGCGCTCACGTTGCTCGTGGGCGAGCCGCTGCCCGTGGATGTCGGCACGGGCGAGCGCTCCATCAACAGTCAGGTGTTCGCGCAGGATCTGCCGGCCGGTCTTCCCGCTCAGCTGCTCGAGCGACGGCCGGACATCCGGGCCGCGGAGCACGCGCTGAAAGCGGCAAACGCGAACATCGGCGCCGCACGCGCTGCGTTCTTCCCGCGCATCACGCTGACGGGAAGTTACGGGGATGCCGATCGCGAGCTCTCGGGCCTGTTCGAGGGAGGCGAGAGGACGTGGAGCTTCATTCCGCGCATCACTGTCCCGATCTTCTCGGGTGGCGCGAATGCGGCGAACCTGGATCTTGCGCACGTGCGCAAGCGCATCGAGGTCGCGCGGTACGAGCAGACGATCCAGGTCGCGTTCCGCGAAGTGTCTGATGCGCTGATCGCGCGCAGGACGCTGGATGAACAGCTTCGCGCGCAGGAAGAGCTGACGGAAGCGGCGAGCAAGAGCTATCGGCTCGCGGAGATGCGGTACCGAAACGGAGTCGACAGCTACCTCACGACGCTCGTCGCGCAGCGGGACCTGTTCAGGGCGCAGCAGGCGCTCATCAATACACGGCTCGCGCGTGCGTCGAATCTGGTGCTGCTCTACAAGGCGTTGGGCGGCGGCTGGACGGATGGGACCTGAGGTGGCGCTGCCCGAGGGCCGCGGAACTAAATGTGACGGCTAACCGTGTCTTCCTTCTCGGTCAGCCTTCTCGTTGCGGCGAAACTATGCAGAATTCTGCATCCGTACTGCCGGAAATGCCTCTCCCCTCGGGAGTCATGAAGTCCCTGCGGTTGTTGTTCGCGAAGTACTCCGGTCCCTGGCCCTGTTCACGCATGTAAAGATCCACGCTTGCGAAGACGACGGCGTCTTTGCGGTGCCACGATCAGAAATGGCCACGATGCACCGGACGAGCAGCTCGACCGTGGCGGCTGCAAGTTAATTTCGAACTTCAGCAATGCGAAGCAGATTGTCGCGCGGGATCAATGCCGATCGATCGACGTCTTGAGAGGCCTGAGGTGCACTGTTGAGTCCACTTTAGCCTATTGCACACCAACGCCGACGTTCACGGGATTCGCAAGCGGCGTGAGGTCAGGCAACAGCGCTCATCCTCGAAACCAGCCACATGGCGCCCAGCGCCAGGATGATGCGAATGGCGAGGAAGATCGCCGCGATCTTGATTGCTGTCGAACGAGCCAGCTTGCACCAGGTTACGAGCGCAACGGCGACCCCGGTGGTCGTCAGTACTATTAACACCAGGTTTGCGACGATACTCGTCGTGCTCATCGAGACGGCGGTTTCAATCAAGACGACGGCCGCAGCGATGCCAAGTACCTTCCAGCGCGTGGATACTTCCGAAGAATCTCCCAGAACGGAAACCAATACATACAGAATGACGGCGTTGATTATGATTCCCACCGGCCCCCCGCTTTTTCTAGTTGGCGATTCCCGGTTCTGGCCAGGTCGCACCGTCATCGTACACGTATTCAGCCCGCGGACCCAGTTGCGGATGACCGAGCATACTTCGACGGCGGATGTAAGCCATGCATCACGACAACGAGGTTTGCCGTATGGTTTGACGCGCTAAGGCGAGTCTCTTCTTCGAGATGTCCTGCATGCACTGAAGGCTACTGAGCAATCACGAGCAATGCACCGGGCTGTACTCCTCGATGCTGTTTCTCTGGCGTCGCGAAACTTCCGCTGTTGACCCACCAGACGATGTCGCCCCGACCACTTCGGTCTCGATCGGCACAGACGGAACGTCGCAGGGGAGACGGTGCGCAGTCGCGAAAAGGTGGGCTGCAACTGCGCGTGTTCACCTGGCTATCGGTTCTGGCGAGCGATCTGAGGGGTGCCAATCCGAAATCCGAGCCGGAGAAAATGTTGCTCGACTCCGGGGTCTACGATCAATTGCGCCACGGTGAGGTTCGATTCGAAGCCGATCCATGATCGTTCTGGCCGAATCCAACTTCGTTCTCGCAGAAAAGCGCGCGTTTGCAGACGACCCGAGTTCTACTGTAGAGCCCGCATCCGCCTATTTCACACCAACCCCGACGTTCACCGGATTCGAAAGCGTCGCGTTTGCGCGCTCTCGCACGAGTGCCTCGACCGCCTGAACGAGGGTCTCCCGCTCGGTTGCCGAGAGGCTCAGCTCATCGAGGAGCTCCGCAACGATCGGATTGCTCGAGATCAGCCAGTCCCAGAATGCGGCGCCATTGGCGAATTGCGTCGACTCCGTGATCGTCTCGATGTGCACGTTCTTCAGCCCTGCGCTGAGGAGTTCGGCGCGAACGCGGCGGGGGTCCTGAAGCTGAAAGGGCAGTGGGGGTGGATCGGCGGGAGGTCCTGAGAAGTCGGGCCGCACTGTGCGAACGGCATGGATGAAGATCGTGAGGAAGTCTATGGAGTGAGGG
>JADGHX010000213.1 GCA_019683695.1 Steroidobacteraceae bacterium | reverse complement strand
CTGCAGCGGGTTCGCGCCGGTGTAGCGAAGGTCCTGATACGACTCGTAGCGGGACTGCTGGTCCATGTAGAACGCGCCGAGTGTGTAGTCGAAGCGCTCCGCGAACGTGCCGTTGAGGCGCAATTCCTGGCTCACGGAATGGAACGGCAGCGTGCCGAAGCCAAGCGAGTTGGCGAGCGGCGAAAGATCGTTGTCGTTCGAGAAGCCGCTGTCGTACTCGCGGTACGCGCTGATGGAGACGAGCGACAGTGTGTCGCTGATCGACCAGTCCGCCGAGAGCGCGACGCCCCACCCTTCGAAGAACTGATTCGGCTCGGCACGAGACTCGGTCATCGGATAATCGACGAGCGAGCCACCGTTGAACACCGCGGGCGGGCTGTAATAGCTCGCATAGTTGTAATACGAGCCATACGGAACCGCGAAATCGGCAAGCGACAACGCCGTTCCATTGGGCCCCTGCACGGGCTGTACGTTCGGGCGCACGGACGTGGTGCCCGCCACCATCACCGTGCCGGTCGGGTTGCGGTCGTCTGTCGTGAAATCCGCGGAGAGATTCAGCTCCAGATTGTCGCTGGCCAGCCAGCGCAGCGCCCCGCGCACGGCGCTGAGGTCCACGTTGCTGTCATAGTCCACGATGCAGCCGCGCGTGGACGACAGCAACCGCGGGACACCGCTTTCCGGGTGGTCGCAGCCGTAGTCGCGGCGTTCGATGTATCCGCGCTGGCGCTTGCTCACGCCCGAGACACGCGCGAACAGCTTCTCGCGAAGCGCGAAATCGGCGCTGCCCCGCAAGTCCACGCGATCGCGCGACCCGTACGTGGCTAACAGATACCCACTGCCATCGCCGCGGGGTTTCTGGGAGTACAGCTTCACGGCCCCGCCGATGGAGTTTCGGCCCGCGAGCGTGCCCTGCGGGCCGCGCAGGATCTCCACGCGCTCGAGATCGAGCAGATCCAGCATCGAGCCGGTGAGCGTCGCGTAATACACGTCGTCCACGTAGAGACCCACGCCCGGCTCGAGCGCGGGGTTGAAGTCGAGCTGGCCGATGCCGCGGATCGAGGCCACGATCGAAGGGCCGAACGTGGGCCCCTGCGGCTTCAGCGTGACGTTCGGCGCCTGATTCGTGATCTCGGTGATGTTCGTCTGGTTGCGCGCTTCCAGCAGTTCCGCCGACACCGCCGTGATTGCGAGCGGCGTGTCCTGAACGTTCTGCTCGCGGAACTGCGCGGTGACGGTCACTTCCTGGATGCCCTCCGCAGTCCCTTCCACGTTCTGTGCGAACGCCGTGCTGGCCACAGACGATGCAAGGATCAGCCGCACGGCAAGACCCACCGGGCGCACGTTGCCCGTGAAACGATCGGTACTCATCTGTCTGGTTCCCCCAAGATTGTTCGACGCCCGCTCACAGGAGCGGACGATGTAATTGCTTCCCTGCATCCCTGTGAATACGCTCTGTTGCGGCAGGCGCTTCGTCCCTGTAGCGCGCCCGGGCACCGATGAGCGCGCCGCGAACACGCAAACGTCCAACGATAGCCGCGGCCGCCATGTGGAACTTGATCGGGAAGGAAAGTGGATTTGTGTGGAAAGGAAATCTTTCAGCCGGGCGAACGCGCGTCCGCGGCTCATCCCGGAGTGAGAGTCGTTCGTCCCTGAGCCGTGCGGTAAGCATGCGCCCGATCGCGAGATGTCGTGCTTTCCGAGCGGAGGCTGGGGCCGTGCACGCGAGCGCGACTGCGTGCGGAACATGAGCGCTCGCCACTCGTTCTCAGCGAGGAAAACGAACCCAGGGGAAAACGCGGTGACCGAACCTTCCGATCGCAACTCGCAGGAACGCAGCAGCAAGGATACGGACAAGGATGCAGGCAAGACGCCGGGTCGTGCGCGTGACGCCGCGAGCCGCCAGCAGACGCATCCGGATCAGGGCTTGCAGTCCGGCTCGCCGGACCTCGATGAGGACGCCACCCGCCGCACCGATACGCCAGCCGTTCCGACCGTGCCGCCCGGACCCAAGTAAGCCAACGTGGCGGAAAAGCGTGGCGGAAACGTGTGCCGCCCTCAGGCGATCGCGAGCTCCCGGATGTGCGCGCGAACGGATTGCCCGTCCACTTCCATGAACCCGACGCTGATCGGCAGCCTGAACCGGCGCGGGCCGGCGCTGCCGGGATTGATGTACAGAACGGAGCCCTTCTGCTCGACGCGCGGCTTGTGAGAGTGGCCCGAGATCACCGCAGCGAAGCCGGCCTCTGCGGGATCGAGATCGAGCTCAGCCAGATCATGCAGCACGTACACGTGCACGGCACCGAACGTGACCACTTCCTTTTCGGGGAGCGCGCGCGCCCACGGGCCCTTGTCGTTGTTCCCGCGCACCGCGGTTACGGGCGCAATTTCGGACAAGCTCGCGAGAATCGCTTCGGAACAGATATCCCCCGCATGCACGATGTGGTCGACTCCGCTCAATGCCGCGAGCGCCTCGGGACGCAGCAGGTTGTGCGTGTCGGAGATCAGTCCGACGCGTGTCGTCGCGCTCACGGCCGGATCGACCTCAGGTCGTGTCGCATGATGGGGCGGTGAGGCACGAGCCGGGCCACCGTCCGGAACCCCGCGCGCTCGAAGGTCGACGCCACGCCGGTGTACAGACCGGAGATGCTTTTTCGCGCCGCGGGCGTCACATCGACGGGGTAGGCCTCGAGCGCAGGCGCTCCGGCGCATCGTGCCGCCTCGAGCGCCGCACGAATGAGCGCGGAGGTGACGCCCCGGTTCCGATATCCCCGGCGCACATAGAAGCACGAGACGCACCACACGGGCACATCGTCCACGCGCTTGATGGCACGCGCCCGGTCGAGCTGAGGCAATGCATCGCGCGGCGTGACCTGGCACCAGCCCACTGCGAGATCGCCGTCGAACGCGAGCAGCCCCGGCGGCGGACCCTGCTTCACGATATGCCGGAACGCGGCCTTGTTCGCTTCCCGCGGCCGATTGCGATAGGCGATGCCGATGCGCCAGTACATGCACCAGCAGCCGCCGCACGCGCCCGTCTTGCCGAACAGGTCCTCGAGCGCGGGCCACAGATCTGCGGTAAGCGGGCGGACGTCGAAGGGACTGACGCGGCGTGGAGACGCGGGTGTCGAACGGATCATGCGTGGCAAAATGCCATGCGCGTCGTCGCGAGGGAAGCGGATGGCGCCCTGCACGACGTGCCGCTTGCGGCTGCGTGCATCGCTGAATTCCACGCGAGGCAGCACCCACCCTCATGACTGAAACACCCTCTGTCCGCTCGGCACAACTCGCCCGCAAGGGCCGCTACTCGCTGTACGTGATCGGCGCCTTCTTCGCTGCGCTCGGGATCGCGCTGGAGCTGGTGCCGCTGTTCGCATCCGTGGTTCCCGTGCGCGTGGCCAAAGCAACGGTTCTGCTCGGGGCCGTGATCCTCGCGGTGGGCCGCTTCGGCTCGGATGGCATCGTGCGCCGCTTTGGCCGCCTCGACTGAGCACGGTCCGCCCGCGCAACTGGCATGACACCCGGGGGCATGAGCGCAGGCCGGAACCGTGGCGCGGAAGAAGACTGTGGCGCGGGATCACTGATCGTGCCATGGCATATCTGTCCCTCAGATGCGGTTGCGCCGCCCAAAGGGATTTTCTGCGTCCCCCGCCGTACACTCGGTGCGGTTTCAGAACGGTACGGGGACGTCCGATGGCACGCGCGATCGACAGGAAGCGTTCGATTCTCGCGGTGAGCGTTGCGCCGCTCGGGTTTGTGATGGCGGCGCTTGCAAGCGCACCGGCCTATTCCCAACGCGTGGACGATCTGCGCGTCCGACAGCTGGAGAACGAAGTCATGCGGCTGCAGCGAGAGCTCGACGCGCAGTCCCGCCGCCTGGACGCGCTGGAGCGCGGGCAGCGCGAGGCGGCAGCTGCACGGCCATCGAGCGCGCTACCGAGTGTCCCGAGTCGCGAGCAGGATGATTCACCCGCGTGGCTCATCTCGACGAACTGGGACAAGGTGCGGCCGGGCATGCGCGAGCTCGATGTCATCGCCCTCCTCGGCCGCCCGACCACCGTGCGCATCGACCCCGATCGCAAGGGCCGATTGCTGATATACGCGATGGAGCTGGGGCCCAACGCCATTCTCGCGGGCAACGTGCGCTTCACCGACACAGGCGTTGTGGAAGTGAACAGGCCCACACTCCGCTGACGCGCCGTCAGTGACTTGGTGCGCTCACACGCGCCGCGCGCTGTGGAGAGCCCGTGAACTGCTGCTCCTCCGTCGAACCCTTGATCGCACTCAGGGACGATGTGCCCGCAGTGATCACTTCGGTGACGCTGTCGAAGTAGCCCGCACCCACTTCGCGCTGATGCTTCGTGGCGGTATACCCGTCGGCTTCGGCCGCGAACTCCTCCTGCTGAAGCGCCACGTAGGCGGACATCTGCCGGTTCCGGTAACCGCGCGCGAGCTGGAACATCGAGTAGTTCAATGCGTGGAACCCCGCGAGCGTGACGAACTGGAACTTGTAGCCCATGGCACCGAGCTCGCGCTGGAACCGCGCAATGTCGGTGTCGCTCAGCTTCTTCTTCCAGTTGAACGAGGGCGAGCAGTTGTAGGCGAGGAGCTTCCCGGGGAAGTGCCGGTGAATGGCCTCAGCGAAGCGGCGGGCATCGCCGATGTCCGGCACGGCCGTCTCGCACCAGAGCATGTCTGCGTACGGCGCGTAGGCCAGCGCACGCGCGATCGCGGTGTCGAGCCCCGGCTCGATACGAAAGAAGCCCTCCGCAGTGCGCTCCTTGGACGTGATGAAGCGAGCGTCGCGCTCGTCGATATCCGAGGTCAGAAGCGTTGCGCTCTCGGCATCCGTCCGCGCGATGAGCACGGTGGGCACGCCGCACACATCGGCCGCAAGCCGCGCGGCGACGAGCTTGTTGATGGCTTCGCTCGTGGGCACCAGCACCTTGCCGCCCATGTGTCCGCACTTCTTCGCGGATGAGAGCTGATCCTCGAAGTGCACACCGGCGGCGCCCGCTTCGATCATCTGCTTCATCAGCTCGAAGGCATTCAGCACGCCGCCAAAGCCCGCTTCGGCGTCCGCCACGATGGGCTTGTACCAATCGATGCCGTCCTGCCCTTCGGCGTGGTGGATCTCATCGGCACGGCGCAGGGTGTTGTTGATGCGCCGGACCACGCTCGGCACCGAATCCGCCGGGTACAGGGATTGATCCGGATACATCTGACCCGCGAGATTCGCATCCCCCGCCACCTGCCAACCCGAGAGGTAGATCGCGTCGAGCCCGGCCTTCACCTGCTGCATCGCCTGATTGCCCGTGAGCGCACCAAGCGCGTTCACGAACGGCTTTTCGTGCAAGTAGCGCCACAGCTTCTCGGCGCCGAGCCGCGCAAGGGTGTGCTCGATGTGCACGGTTCCGCGCAAACGGACCACTTCTTCCGGCGAATACGGGCGCGTGATGCCGGCCCAGCGGGCATCGCTGGTCCACATGCGGCGAAGATCTGCGGCGGAGGGTGCGGTCGGATGTGTCATGCGCTGCTCTCCTCAAGTGTTTTTCCGGTGTTGGGCACGAGATGAAGGGGCGGGCAGCATAAAGCGCGCCTGGAGCGGAATTTGACTCCCAAAACTTCACACTGTTAATTTCACCCGCGCCTCACCTGCCGCGATTTCGAAACGCCCCCGGGTGCGCGGCGGCGCAGGTCGATTCGATCGGCCCCTCGAGTTCCACCACCGAACGAGCGCCCGCCATGTCCACGATTCTGCGCAAAGGCCATTTTCTCGGCGCCAAGCTCAAGGCTCTTCGCAAGCGGAACGGACTCACGCTGGAGGAACTCTCCGCGCGCTGCATTCAACGCGATGCGCAGACGGCGCCCTCCGTGTCGTACCTCAGCATGATCGAAAGCAGCAAACGCGTGCCCTCCCCCGAAGTGCTGAACCTGCTCGCGAACGTCTTTCAGCGTGACCCGAGCTGGTTTCTCGACGAGAACGCGGATGCCGAACCCGGCACCGAGCCGGAACCGGATCGCCGCGGGCCCACCGAACGCATTCCGCTCGAGCCCGCGTTTCTTTTTTCGAAGCAGGTGCTGCAAGCGGCCATTCCGGAGCTGCTCGCACAGACGGGCACGACCGGGCGGCAGTTCGCGCACCTGCTGATTCGCTCGCATCAGGAAATGTCGCGCAACGACTTCCCGGATCTGGAGCGCGCCGCCGAAAGCGTGGGTGAGCGGCGCTTTCCGCTCGGCGTGGACGACCTGATGCGGCTGTGCAGGCGACACGATCTGACGATTCGCTGGTTCGAGCGCAAGCCGGTGCTCGCGCGGGACAAGGATCGCGAAGTGCGCAGCATGCTGCGCTCCTTCTTCGAGCCACCGCGCACGATCTATGCCAACAAGGCGCTGCAGTCCGACCCGGCGCGGCTGAAGTTCGATCTCGCCTCGCACATCGGGCATCTGGTGCTGCACGGAGGGGATGGGCTCAAATCCCCGCACGCC
The DNA here is from genome assembly GCA_019683695.1 of Steroidobacteraceae bacterium. Classification (GTDB taxonomy): domain Bacteria; phylum Pseudomonadota; class Gammaproteobacteria; order Steroidobacterales; family Steroidobacteraceae; genus JADGHX01. Next base: position 1,485 of record JADGHX010000213.1, on the reverse strand, counting down.
ACGGGCGGTGAAATGGGCGGCAGCCCGGAAAGTGGCAGCGCGCCGGCGGGGCTTCACGCGCAGGATGTGCTGCACGCCTGGCGGGATTTCGAGTGCAGCTTCTTCGCGGGCGCCCTGCTCTGCCCGAAGATTCCATTCCGCCGTTATCTCACGCGCGAGCACTACCGCATCGAGTCCGCGGCGAAAATTCAGCTGACACCGTCCGTGGTGATGCGGCGGATGACCAAGGTGTCTCCCTACCCATACTGGCATTTCTTCGACGCGTATCCGCCCGGCTATCTGCGCGCGGTTTATCGCGGTAATGGCATCCCCCTTCCTTGGGGAAATCTCGCGCAGGTGACAGACCCGTGCCCGCACTGGGCCGTGTTCCGCATGATCGGGGACAGCCGCAGCGATCATGGATCGCAGATTTCAGTGCTGAGAGATGGCGACCGCTCGCTGCTCTATTGCTGCCACTCCATGCGCACGCGGGACATGGCAGGCAATCTGCACGTGCTGTCGGTGGGCGTGGATCTCGCGCCGGCCCTGGAATCGAATGGAGTGGATGCCGCGCAGCTGGCCACGGACCTTGCAAGCGAATGCTTGCGTCATCGCGGGGAAGGCAGAATGTCGAAGCCGGCTGTGTCCGCGCTCACGATGGTGGCGAACGTGCTGGACATCGCGTGGATCAAGGATGCGCTGATGCAGCCGGCTCGCATCATCTGCCCGCGGAGCAACCGCTGCCCGAGAGCGGAGCGCTGCGAAGGCGCAAGGCCCTCGCGCGCACGTGAAATCACAGATGTGCGTGCAGAGGTGATCGCCAGCGTGCAGGCGGCGGCAGCGGATCAGGCGTAGCGCAGCTTCGAGCGCCATTGCTGATCGCCGCCGGACGCCCACGCGAAGCGAGTCGATGCGACTGCGTCCCGCGTACGAGACGAACTCTTACTTGAGGGCCTGCTCGGCCAGGAACACGTCCGTGAGCAGCGCGCGCAGGTGAATGGACGCGTTCAGGTTGTCCACGAGCAGAGAGCTGATGGCCGGCCGGCTGAGCACGAGGCCAATGGCCCCGCGCGCCTTGCGTGCGTCGCTCTCGATCGCTTCCAGAAAGCCGGCCGCATCGCGCGCCGCGGCCTCCGAGGACGAGCGGACGGCAGCAGCGAGCAGGTCGCTGAGCCCGTCCAGTGCGGCGAACATGCTCGTGAGCGTCTGGCGCACATCTGAGCCCTTGTCGTCCTGGCGGCCCTGCGCCGCGTACGCAAGCAGATACTCATAGCCGCGCTCGATCGCATCGATGCGCGCGGCCAGATCGTTCTCGTCGCTCATTGGCGCGACTTCCTGCCGGGCCAGCGGTTCGGGTCGTGTCGCGTGAGCAATTCCTCGCGCGTGACCCAGCCACGGATCATTGCGCGCAAGTACATGCGGTTCTCCGGGATAAGGCCGAAGTACACGTGAATGATCACCAGCGTGACGGCCGCCAGCGCCGCAAACCCGTGTACCGCATAAATG
>JADGHX010000212.1 GCA_019683695.1 Steroidobacteraceae bacterium | reverse complement strand
CCAGGGCCGGTGCTTTTGGGGGGGGGGGGCCGCCGGCGGCGGTGCGGGGGGGGGGGGGGGGGGGGGGCGGCCTAAGCGCCCGGATTTCCCGCTCGAGCGCGTCGATGCGCTGGCGCGCGGCCAGAAGTTCGGCGAGCACGAAGCCCAGAAATGCGCCGACAGCAGCCGCGAACAGCCCAAGGGAGCCCATCCCGACGCCCAGGCCGAGGAGCGCCCCGCCGATGATCAGAAGGATTCGCATCGCTTGTGTGCGGATCGCCCCGTCGTGACCCCGCGGGACTTGTACCGCGAACGCCGCGCGAGCGCAAAGCTCGCGGTTCACACCTCAGGGCGTCTGCCCAAGTGTGAAGAAGAACGTGGCGCCCGCCTCCGGCGCACTCTCCGCCCAGATGCGGCCGCCGTGGCGCTCGATGATGCGCTGGACGATCGAAAGGCCCACCCCGGTGCCCTCGAATCGGGAGGCCGGGTGCAGGCGCTGGAACATCGCGAAGAGCTTTTCCGCGTAGCGCATGTCGAAACCCGCGCCGTTATCGCGCACGAAGTACACGATGGCCTCACCCTGCAGGCTGCCGATTTCCACCACGGCAGGATCGCGGCCCCGCGAGAACTTGAAGGCATTCGACAGAAGGTTCGCGACCACCTGCTCGAGCAGCGAAGGATCACCGGTGCAATCGGGCAGATTGCCCACGTGCACCTGCGCATGCCGAGTGGATTCGGCAGGCAGTGTCGCCAGAACCCGACGCACCAGCGCGTCCATGGCCACGTGCACCTGCCGCAGGGGCTGACGGCTGAACCGCGCGAACGCCAGCAGATCTTCGATGAGCTGGCTCATGCGCGCACCGCTTTCCCTCACCCGCTCGAGCAGTGCGCGGCCCTCCTCCGGCACGGCATTCCCGAAGTCCTCGAGAAACATGTCGCAAAATCCGCGTAGCGTTCGCAGCGGCGACCGCAGATCGTGCGACACCGAAGCCGAGAATGCCTCGAGGTCCTGGTTTGCTGTCGCGAGCTCGCGGTTGGCGGCTTCGAGCTCGCGAGTGCGCTGACGCACGCGTTCTTCGAGCTCTTCGTTCAGGCGCAGGATGGTTTCCTGGGCCTTGCGCAGCTCGCTGTTCTCGCTGCGCAGATGCCGGATTTCGAGCCCCCGCCGCAGCACCGGCAGGATCACCTGCAGCCGGAACGGCTTCTGGATGTAGTCCACCGCGCCGGCCTGCATCGCCTTCACGGCCGTGTCGATCGTGCCGTGCCCGGTCATCACGATGCCCACGAGGTCCGGCTCCACGCGCTTCGCCGCGGCGAGCAGCTCGATGCCATTCATGCCCGGCATCCTGAGGTCCGTGAGCAGCAGATCGAAGGGCCCCTCCTCGCGCAACGCGGAGAGCGCGGACTCAGGCGACGTGAACCCGGCCGTGAGAAAGCCCTCCGCGGAAAGCGTGCTACAGAGCGCTCGCATCTGCGGCTCCTCGTCGTCCACAATGAGAAGGCGCGCCGGCGCGCCGGATGACGTCAACGGTGTGCGCTGTCCCATTGCTTATGCATCCGCAGTCAGCTCGGCCAGCACAGCTCGCAGCTCCAGAAGCTTCGGGGGCTTGTTGATCACGCGATTCACGTGCGGGGGAACATCGTTCTCCGCCGCGAGGCGCTGCCCCCAGCCCGTGAGCAACACGATCGGGGTGCTTGCGGAAATGGCCTTGATCGCCGCAGCAACCTTGCGGCCATCCACGTTCGGCATGCCGAGGTCCGTCACCACGACGTTGAACGGGTTGCGCGCTTCGTGCGCCTTGCGGAACGCTTCGATGCCCTGCTCACCACCATGGGCGGCGGTGATCACATGTCCCTCGGCCTCCAGCGTGTCCTGCAGGGATTTGATGAGCAGCGGGTCGTCATCCACGAGAAGAATACGCAGCCTGCGCTCCACCGCCGGCAAGGCCTGCACGCGCACGGTGTTGCTCGCATCGTCCACGTAGGCTGCGAAAACGAGACGCATCGTGGTGCCCCGCCCGGGCGCGCTGTCGATCTCGAGCTCCGCACTGTGCCGCTGGACCATGCCGTACACCATGGCCAGCCCGAGCCCCGTGCCGCGCTCGCCTTTGGTCGTGAAGAAGGGCTCGAGGCAGCGGCGGCGCGTTTCCTCATTCATTCCCACGCCGGTGTCGCTCACCTCGACGTGCACCTGCGCAACCGGCATCTCTCCCGAGACGGACGCGGGCGCTTCCACCTGCCGCGTGCGGAGCGTGAGCGTGCCGCCATCGGGCATCGCGTCCACAGCGTTGAAGATGAGGTTGATCAGCGCATCACGAATCTCAGGCTCTGCACCGACGATTGCCGGCGCACTCGGATCCAGCTCCAGTTGCAGGTGAATGGACGTGCCACGCTGCTGAGGCAAGGCGCTCCAACGCGGTCGCGTGAGCTCCATCACCTGCTCGACGAGCGTGTTGACCGAAACCCGTGCCAGCAGGAGCTGCGGCTCGCGCGGACGATAGAACTCGCGCATTCGTGCAACCGTGCTCGCCACATCTTCGATGGCGCGCTGGATCGTGAGCAGATAGCTGCGAGCGCGCGGGCTCAGATCCTTTTCGCGTTCGAGCAGCGATTCCGTATACAGCGCGACGGGCGAGATGGCGTTGTTGATGTCATGCGCGACGCCGCTCGCCATCTGACCCAGCGCGCGCAGGCGCTCATGCTGCATCACCGTGTGCTGAGTCTGGCGCAGATCCTCATACGCCTGCTGGAGCGCCGCGTAGAGCTGCGCCTGCTGAGTGGCGAGCGCCACGTGCTCGCAAAGGTGCTTCAGGAACTCGCAATCCGCGCTGACGAAGGCGGAAGCCGCCTGTCGTGCGGCGACGAGCAGCCCGAACACACGGTTCTCGACACTGAGAGGCGCAATCACCACCGAGTGCAGCCCGCAGCGCGCGAGGCGCTGCGGGAATGGATAAGCCACCTGCGTGGTGTCCGGCTCGTGCACGAGCACGCCTCCGAGGCAGCGCTTGAGGCCATTGGCGTCGATCGGGATGAGGCTCTGCTCGGTGATATCGAGGCGCGAGGCCCAGGAGAGGCTCCGCCCGCCCACCTTGACCACCCTGAGATGATCCCCTGCATCGTCATAGAGACACAGGCATCCGAAGTCGATCGGCAGATCCTGCTCCAGATTCTGCAGCACGACCTGGAAGATGCTCTGCAGATCCTGCCGTTCCGCAATCGCTCGCGTGATGTGCTGAAGCAGGAGCATGCGACTCAGGTGAGCCTGGAGCGAGCTGTGCTGCTTCTGGATCTCCGTGAGCATGTGATTGAAGGCATCCGTCAGCTGCACGAGCTCGAGGCCGCTGCTTGGCGGAGCGCGCACGGAGTAGTCACGCCGATCCGAAACGGCGCGGGCTGCTGCGGTGAGCGCAAGAAGGGGCCTCGAAACCTGCTGCTGCAGCCCGCGCGAAACGAAGTACGCCACGGCCCCCGTCACGGCAAGAATGATGCCGGCGAGCAGCGCATGGACCCGTACGCGCTCCAGGAGCGCGCCCAGGTCGGATTCGATCACCAGCGTGCCCATGCGGCGCGCGCCGGCCATGATCGGCTCGCGCCCGATGAGGTGACCCTGGTCCACGCGGTACCCCATGGCGCCCTGGAGCGGCAGGCGCGCTGCGGGTGAAAGGTCGGGCGGATACACGCCGAACACGTTTCCGTCCGCGTCGTACACGGCCGCGGCGACCACGTTGGGATCCGCGCGAAGCGCACCCAGAACGGCATGCGCCTCTTCCGGCCGCCCCGAGACGAGCGCCGCCGAGCTGTTCGCCGCAACGAGCCTCCCGAGCGTGGCGACGTGCCGGGTAATCAGGTGCCGGAACGAGACGAAGTCGTACACCAGAAACGTCGCCACCGAGAGCAGCAGAACCGCTGCGCTCGTCATGAGCGTGATCGACATCAGCCGTTTGCGGATCGGGACGTAAGGCATGAGTCACCCCATGCCCGTCAACGATCGATCCTGGACAGCGGATGTGCGCATCGCTCCCTCATGGCACCGCCCCACGTTGCGTGGGGACGTCGACGTTGCTCCCCATCGCCGCGCAAAGGTGTGAACTCGTTCCCGATTCTGCCTCAGGCCCCGGCCCGAAATCGAACCACGCGACCGCACCGCGTTCGATTGCAAGCCATATTTGTGCCGATGCAAGCGAAAGCTGTGCCGAAACGTGGACAACCGCGTCAGCGCTACGTCGTTCCGGGGTGGCTGTCCGCGATACGCGGCCAGGCGACCGCGTGGAGGGATTCAGATTGGCAGCAGAGGCTGTTCGGAGTGACTCAGCACACGCCGCTCAGCACGCGGCGGAATGCGCGGCTCATGTCCTCGATGGTGGAGGGCTTCAGGATCACCTCGCGCACGCCGATGTGACGTGCGCGTTGGAGGTCCGGTGGAGCGATGTGGCCCGTGGCCAGAATGACGGGGATGTCCGGCCGGATCTCGAGCACGCTGCGCGCGAAATCCATGCCGCTTGCGCCGGGCATGGACAGGTCCGTCAGCACGACATCGAAGCGCCCCGGTTCGCTGCGGAAGGCCTCGAGCGCTTCGCTCGCGCGCGTGAAGGCCACAACGCGGTACCCCATGCGCGCCAGCATCCTGCTCGCGAGTTGCACAAGCGGCTCCTCATCATCGAGGAAAAGCACGCATTCGCCCTGCCCGGGAAGCGCCTGCTCCGGCTGCAAGGGCGTTGCGCTCACCGGCGGATGGCTACGAACGCCGCCCAGTTGAACCAGCGGAAGCAGGTATCCACGGTGGTAAAGCCGCAGCGCTGCAGAAGCTGCACGTTTTCTTCCACGCGGTACGGCACGAGCACGTTTTCCAGGGACTCGCGCTTTCTCTGGATCTCTTCCGCCGTATAGCCCTGCCGCGCCTTGAAGCGGTAGTAGAGCTCGATGTAGAGCCGGTTGAGCAGCGAATCCTCCACCAGCACCTTCTCGGCCATGAGCAACGCTCCGCCCGGGCGAATGCTGCTGTAGATGCGCTTGAGCAGCGCCTCGCGGTGGATCGGCCGCACGAACTGCAGCGTCCAGTTCATGAGCACCACGTTCACGGGCGGAAGCTGCAGATCCCCATCGAGGTCTGCGCGAATGAGCGTGATGCGGTTGGCACGCAGGTGCCCGGCGAGCTTCTCGCGCGCCTGGTCCAGCATGGCCTGGGAGTTGTCCACCCCGTAGCCATGGGTCGTCGGCGGGCAGCCGGTGCTCGAGAGAATCTGGTCGAGCGTCGTGCCCGTGGAGCAACCCAGATCACACACCGCCCCGTCCTGCGCAGGCAGGAACTGCAGCGTGAGGTCGCCGAGCATCTTCTGGATCTCGTCGTAGAAAGGCACGCTGCGCGAGACCATGTCGTCGAAGACCTCGGCCACCTTCTTGTCGAAGGTGAAATCGCGTGCGGCGCTCTCTTCTCGGAAGATGACGTCTCGGGCCATGGCGCTTACCTCCCGGATTCGGATGATTCGGCCGTGGAGCCAGCACCGCTGCCGGCGCGAAAGTGCTCCACGAAGAACTCCAGCAGCGGCGTGAAGATCATGCGCACCTCCTGCGCGCTCAGCGGCCCGCGGTTGGCCTCGACGAGGCGTTGCAGTATGGCCTCGGTGCGAGCGCGGTTGAAGCGCGGCACGCCCGCCCGCTCCTTCAGGGCGAAGATGTCCCGGACGACGGCCGCGCGGGCATTCAGCAGCGTGAGCAGCTGGGAATCTATGGCATCGATCCGGCCCCGGAGAGCCGCGAGCTCCGTCTCGAAGTGTTTCATCCGGCCATTCCGGGCTGGGCAGTCAAATCACGCACCGGCGTGGGCGGTGGGCGTTCGCTTGTTCATCTGACGCGCCGCAAACCACAACACGAAGCGCGCGGCGATGGTGAGCACCATCACGGTGGTGAGCACCGCATGGTCATCAAAGCCGCCCACCCGCCAGAGATTCAGCAGCACGATGAGCGCCGTGGCCGAGAACCAGTCGAAGCCCGCAGCGTACTCTTTCTGAACCACGCGACGCCAATCGAACTGCATTCCGCGCAGCGTCTTCCCCAGGCCCGAAAGGCGGGGCACCCAGCGGGAGACGCGCGCGCAGTAGTCATCGAACTCCCGGCCGAACTTGTTGCGCAGGAAGTTTTCCTCCGCGGCCACGATCGCCTTGTGCATGCCGAGGCTCAGCGGCACCCCCACGGCTGCGAACACCCACGAGTTCGAGGCGAGCGCCAGGCCGATGAGCAGGAAGAAGTTGCCGACGTACATGGGATTGCGGCAGTGGGAATAGAGGCCACCAGTGACCAGGTTCTCCGCATACACCTTGTGATTGCGGCCGCCCCGGATGATGTAGTCGAGGCCCACGGTCATGACGCGCACGACCTGCCCCAGCAGCCCGATCAGGAACCCCGCTGCGCCGGCAAGCGCCGGATCCCGGCTGATGTCCGGACTGGGAATGAGAAGCAGGATGACGGCGATGGGCAGGAGGTAGCCCCGGTATTTGAACGCGAAATTGCCGACTTCGACCAGCCGTGCGCCCACGCAATGTGTCCAATCTTTCGAGACGCGAGCGTGCATTCAACACGCCCGCAAGGCTTGTACCCTTTTGCCTCGTGCCGGGCTGCCGGACTTCCCAGCGCCGATCGCACAACAAGCGCTACGGCGGCGGTTCGTCCGGGAAGAACGGTTGTGACCATTCGTTACGGCAGCGAAGCGCGCGCGAATCCTGCCCCAAAAGAGGGAGATCCGCCACCGGACGTGCGACCTTTCGCACATATGCTGCAGCTCGTCGCATCCCATGGGGCAAGCGGAGTCGCCCCCGTTAGACGGAAGCCGGGCTGGAAATCTATCGGAACGGCAGAGTGGGCAGGGCCCCGCGTGGGGTGTGCGCGTGCCTCGAAGCGCGACTTACGGGCGCCGCGGGCCCCGCCCGAAGAAGGGCCCGGTGTACGGCTCCCCGGGCTTGGGCGGTCGCAGCGTTTCCTTTGCGGGCCGCAACGGTTGATGGGGTGGCGTGCTCGAGGGCTTCACCGCTGGTGACGGCGGTTTCGCTTGCGCTCCCGGAGGGGGCGGGACCAGCGGCGGGCGCGCGGAGGCCAGCGGCGACGGCACCGCGGGCGCCTGCGGGCGAGCGGGCACGAACGCCGGCTTCGGCGGCATGACATCCACCTGCAGACTGACCGTGCGCTCTTCGCTGCGCGCCAGCGCGCCGACGTTGATCACGTGACGCGCGAGCTCCTCACCCCGCTCGTTGCGAACGTAGACGACGACGCAGTATTCCCAGGGTTCCTCGTTGGGCGGATGGCTGATCTTGCCCTCCACCTGCAACGCCGTTTGGGTAACCACCTTCTGTCCGGGGTCTCCCCCGAACCGAAGGTGGTGCTGGCAGCCGGGACAGACAGCCGCGCTTTCGAGGATGACGGCCTTGCAGTGCGGGCAGGTCCGTGTCTTACCCGGAGAAGCCGGGCGAACCGAGCTCATTGAGCCGCGCCGATTCCTTTGGCCTTGACCTCGTCCTCCCAGCCGAACTCGACCTGGCCGCGCATGCGCGAGCCGGCCGCCACGGTGAGGGAACCGGCCTTCACATCGCCGGTGATGATGCCGCCTTCGAGCAGCTCCACGCGCTTGGCGTTCTCGATATTGCCCTTGAGCTCACCGGCCACGGTGACCACCTGCGCGCGCACCTGGCCCTCGAGGTGCGCACCGGCTTCGATGCCGAGATTGCCATCCACTTGCACGTCACCCTTGAACCGGCCGGCGATCCGCACGTGACCCGAGCCGACGATCTTGCCCTCGATGGTGAGGTCGGACGCGATGACCGACTCTTTCATTTCCGGACGGTCCTTCACGCGCTTGGGGATCTCCGGGGTGAGTGCCGAGACGTTGCTGCGCTCGGGCTCACGCGGAAACGTGTCACGCGCGAAGGTGTCCTTGGCCGGTGATGCCGGGGGCGGTGTGGTCGGGGCGGGAGTCGATTCCTTCCATAGGGCCATAAGGGTCACCTGCTGAT
>JADGHX010000211.1 GCA_019683695.1 Steroidobacteraceae bacterium | reverse complement strand
GTCAAATCCCGCGCTCGTGAAGGACGACCGATGAAGATCGGCGTGATGTTGCGCCACTATGAGCAGCAGGACGGTGGCGTAAAGGTCTACACGAGAGAGGTGCTGCCCCGGCTTTTCACGTTGGGCAGCGCGCATCGCTTCGTTCTCATGTACAGAAACCCGAAGCTCGTCGGCACCTATGCGCACTACCCGAACGTGGAGGAGGTTGCGCTCCGTCTTCCGGGCACGGTGACCTGGGATCAGCTCGCCGTGCCGTGGATTGCGCGGCGCCGGAAGCTCGATCTCATTTTCAATCCGAAGTTCACCGTGCCGCTCTTCACGAAGGCGAAGACGATGTTCGTGCTGCACGGCTCGGAGTGGTTCGAGATTCCGGAGCATTTCCTGCGACACGACCGCTGGTACTTCGAGCGCTTCGTGCCGCTCTACTGCCGCCGCGCGGACGCCTTCGTGGCCGTGTCGCAGGCGGTGAAGGCGGATGTGGTCAGGCACGTCGGCGTGAGCCCCGACAAGGTGTTCGTCATCCACAACGGATACGACGCGCGCGTTTTTCAGCCCGTGCGCGATCCGGCTGCGCTGAATGCCGTGCGCGAGAAGTACCGGCTGCCGAAACGCTACATCCTCTGGGCGGGGCAGATCGAATCGCGCAAGAACGTCGCGCGGTTGCTGCGAGCGTTCGCGCGCATCCGCAGCGAAGTGCCGCATGACCTCGTTCTGGCGGGCGAGCACCGCTGGAGCTCATCGAGTGAGCTGCGCGTCATCGACGAGTTGCAGCTACGGGATCGCGTGCACTTTCCGGGCTGGATCTCCCATGGCGATCTGCCGGCCGTGTATTGTGCTGCGGATCTTTTTGCGCTCCCCTCGCTCTACGAGGGGTTCGGAATTCCACTCATCGAGGCGATGGCCTGCGGCTGCCCGATCGTCACAGCCAACACTTGCGCGCCTCCGGAGGTGACTGCCGGTGCCGCGTGTCTGGTGGATCCTCTGAACGTGGAGGACATCGCCGCGGGCATGCGCAAGGTGCTGCAGGATGCGGCCCTTCGCGAGTCCATGGTCGCGAAGGGTTTCGAGCGGGCCAAGGCGTTCGGCTGGAACAAGTGCGCGCTCGAGCTGCTGGCCGCCTTCGACACGGTCAGTCAGACCGGCGCCAACCGGAAAACCGAGCTCGCCGGCGTGAGAGCGTAGCGCCACCCCCTATTGCCGCACGGCCGGCCGCAGCGGCTCATCGAACCGGAACAGGCGGCTCGCCGCCGGGTTGAGCACGAGGCCCACGCCGAACGCGGCGAACGGGAAGGCCACGCATGCCAGCACAGCATTCGCCCACGGCGAAATGCCGAACTCGCGTGCTCCAAAAAACACACTGGCCGTGAGGCCCAACGCAACGGCGAGTCGCAGCACCAGTGACACGAGCGCGCGAATGGGCAGATGCGCGCGCAAATGCCACGCGCAAATCGCGGCGACGAGTGTCACGCTGCAAATGGCCGCGAGCACCGCGCCCGTGATGCCGAGGATCGGCAGCAGCGCGAAATTCAACGCAATCGTCGTGGCTGTGCCGGCGAGCAAGCTGACCAGGTATTTCATCTGCCGTTGCAGGGCGTATAGCAATCGGTACAGCGCGACTTCGGCGCTCTTCATGATGGCGAGCGCAGCGAACCACGGCAGGTACGCCACGGCAGGCCCGAACGCTTCACCCAGAACCGGAACCACGAGCAGCGGCATGAGTGCGCACATGGCCACGGCCAGCCAGCCGCTCAGCAGGAATGAGGTGCGTACCAGATCGCGCGCGGCCTGCGAGAACTCCTTGTGAGCCCCTCCGGCCAGCCGGCTGAGGAGCGGGTACGCGGCCGTGCCGAGCAGGACCACCGGAAGCAGTCCGACTTCGAGCACTTTCAGATCGGTGGCGTACAGGCCCACCTGCACGGAGCCGAGCAATGCGGCGATCACCAGCAGATCCACTCGCGCATAGAACTGGTTGAGGAAGCTCGACCCGGCAAACGGCGCACTCTGCCGCAAGGTGACGAGAGCACTCGCCGGGTGAATGCCGGGAAACCGCGCCCCGTGCCTTCCGGCATTGCGGGCCGCCAGCCACAGGAGCAGCACGGCGGCCAACGGAAACCCGATGAGCATGACCGGCAGGGGCGGGCTGGCGAGCAGCCATGCGCCGAGCGCCACCACGATGGCCGCGACCCGGCACGCCAGCTCGGTGAACGCGGGCCGCACCATGGCCAGGGATGCGGTGGCCGGGATGAACAGCACGCGCGAGATGCCCCATGCCACGAAGAATGCGGCGAGCGCCAGAATTACGCTCACGCGCGCTTCGAGCTTGCGCTGGGCCAGCAGAAAGAGCCCGAACAGCGCCAGCATGACCCCGAGTTGCACGGCCTGCGCCGAGAGAATCTGCCGCCACACGCGCGGCCGGTCCGCCGGCGCGGCGCGCGTGTACTGGGGGATGGCGTACTCCTCGAGTCCGCCCGAGCACAGAAACATCAACAGCGTGGCGAGTGCCAATGCATACGAGTATTCACCGGCACCCGTCGGACCAAATGCGCGGCCGATCGCCGCGAAGAGGGCGAAACTCAGCGCATCCGCAAGGATGCGGCAAACGGAGAGCCAGAAGGCGTTGGTGGCGACGCGCATTCAATACGTGCAACGGCAGACATGGTGACAAGCTCGCAGTCGTTGTGAGCCCCCGAAGCACGCTTGCAGCAAGTTTTGTACCGTCACGCCAGAGTCCCCGGTCGTGGCGTGCATGCGGTGGATTCCTCGCTGCGGATAAGCACAACTGCGCGTCAGGCGGTCGGGCCGACTCCCACTAACATACGCCCCGTCCGAGCCAGGGGGGTCTGAATGCGCAGAGTGCTTCTGTGTGCCACGGTGTGTGGCGCCATGTTGTGGGTTGCGGCGTGCAGCCGCGAGAGTGCGGGCAGCAGCAACGCCAGTCCCCAGGCGCCCTCCGGCTTTGCCAATGTGGATGGCGCGCGCCTGCTCGCGGCGAACGATCCGGCCAACGCCGGGCAGTGGATGACGCATGGACGGGATTACGCCGAGCAGCGCTTCAGCCCGCTCACGCGCATCAACACGGAAAACGTTCGCGATCTCGGTCTCGCCTGGTTCGCGGACTTCGACACCCGCCGCGGGCAGGAGTCCACGCCCATCGTCGTGGACGGCACGATCTACGTGACGACGGCCTGGAGCAAGATTTACGCGTTCGACGCGAAAACGGGCCGCCAGCTGTGGAAATTCGATCCCAAGGTGCCCGGCGAGTGGGCGGTCAATGCCTGCTGCGACGTGGTGAACCGCGGAGTGGCGGCCTGGAACGGCAAGGTCTACCTCGGCACGATCGACGGACGACTCATCGCGGTCGACGCCGCCACGGGCAAACCGGTGTGGGACATCTACACCATCGACCGTGACAAGCCCTACGCCATCACCGGTGCGCCCCGCGTCGTGAAGGGGCTCGTCATCATCGGGAACGGCGGCGCGGAGTTCGCAACGCGCGGCTACGTGTCCGCGTATGACGCCGAGACCGGCAAGCTGGTGTGGCGCTGGTACACGGTGCCCGGCAACCCGAGCGAGCCGTTCGAAAACCCCCAGATGGAAATGGCCGCGAAGACCTGGGGCGGGCAATGGTGGAAGCAGGGCGGCGGCGGCAACGCGTGGGACGGCATCACGTACGACCCGAAGACCGACCTGCTCTTCGTCGGCACCGGCAACGGCGGCCCCTGGCCTGCGGAAGTGCGCGATCCGGGCGGCAAGGGCGATCACCTGTTCCTGTCGTCCATCGTGGCCCTGAAGCCCGAGACCGGTGAGTACGTGTGGCACTACCAGGAGGTGCAGCGGGATTCCTGGGACTACACGGCGGTTCAGCAGATCACGGTTGCGGATCTGACGATCGATGGCAAGGAACGCCACGTGATCATGCAGGCGCCGAAGAACGGCTACTTCTACGTGCTCGATGCGGCAACGGGCGAGCTGATCTCCGCGAAGCCCTTCGTGCCGCTCAACTGGTCGACGGGTATCGACATGAAGACGGGCCGGCCGATCATGAATCCGGCGGCCCGCTACGACGTGACCGGCAAGGGCTTCATCGCCGTGCCCCATTACGGCGGGGCGCACAGCTGGCATCCCATGTCCTACAGCCCGCAGACGGGGCTCGTGTACATCCCGACCATGGAGGTGAGCTATCCGTTCGTGCTCGCGCACGAGGACGACAACCCCATGGGGCAGAAGCTGTCGATCAGTTTCGCCGGGAGCGCGGCGATGTTGCGCGACCCGAAGGCGCTGCGCGTGAACAAGGCGTACCTGCTTGCGTGGGACCCGGTGAATCAGAAAGAAGTCTGGCGCGTGCAGCTTGATGGGGGCCGCAGTGGCGGCACGCTCGCGACGGCGGGTGGGCTCGTGTTTTCGGGCAACAGTCAGAAGAACGAGTTCGTGGCGTACCGGGCGGACAACGGCGAGCGCCTCTGGTCGCACAGCGCGCAGACCGGCGTGCTCGCCGGGCCCGTCACCTACGAGATCGATGGGGAGCAGTATGTGGCGGTGGTCGCGGGATGGCGGCAGACGGGCAACTACTGGGCGCCGAACTACTCCCGTCTGCTCGTGTACAAGCTCGGTGGCACGGCCACACTTCCTGATCCGGTGCCGGTTCCCGAGCCCGTGCTGAACCCGCCGCCGGCGTTCGGCACGCCGGAAGTCATCGCGCACGGCGAAGAGGTGTACGGCCGCTTCTGCAGCACGTGCCACGGCAACGACGGGTTGAGCCGCGGCATGTTCCCGGACCTGCGCTACGCCGCTGCCATCAACACCGCGGAGGCGTTCAAGGCCATCGTGCTGGATGGGGCACTCACACAGAACGGCATGGTGTCCTTTGCGAGCGCCCTGAAACCCGAAGACGTGGAGGCGATTCGCGCCTACCTCGTGGGGCGGGCCATCGAAGCGAAGAATGCGCCCGCGCGCGCAGCAGGTGCGCCGGCGCCGGCCTCACCGCCGCGGACGCATTCGGACTGAACGGGCGTGCCGGAGCTCAGCCGATGAGGTAGCGCGTGACGAAGATGGCGAGCATCGCGAACACGAGCGCCACCTTCGCCAGCGCCCCGACTGCCAGGCCGATCCACGTGCCGAGCCCGACGCGGGCCGCCGTCCCGAGTTGCTGGCGCGCCAGCAACTCGCCGAGCACGGCGCCGATGAAGGGCGCGACGATGATGCCGATGAAGCCGAAGAACACGCCGACCACGGCGCCCACCGCGGCGCCGATCAGCGCCTGACGGCTCGCGCCGACCCGTTTGGCGCCCAGGAGTCCGCCGACGATGTCGGCGACGAAGGTGAGGGCGGTGAGCACGCCGAGCACGGTGAGCGTGATCCATCCGATGCGCTGGAAGTCATCGATCCACGCGGCGAGGAGCATGCCGCCGAAGATGGCCACCGCGCCGGGAATGCCCGGCAGGAAGGTGCCCACGAGCCCGATCAGGATCAGCGCGAGCGCCAGTATCCACCAGCCCGTGGGATTCATGGCGTGATGCGCAGGATGGACGGGTTCGGGCCTTCGGCCAGCACGTACACCGCGCCGTCCGGGCCCTGCTTCACGTCCCGGATGCGCGAGCCGCGATCCTGCAGCAGCCACTCTTCGCCGATCACGCGATCGTTCTCGAGCTTCAGGCGCACGAGCTTCGTGCTGCCGAGGCCGCCCACGAACAGGTCGCCCTGCCACTCGGGAAACAAGTCGCCGGTGTAGAACATCATCCCGGAAGGAGCGATGACCGGATCCCAGTAATACACCGGCTGCTCGAGGCCCTCGCGCGCGGTGATGCCTTCACCCACCTTCGGGCCCTGATACTCGATGCCGTAGGTGATGATGGGCCAGCCGTAGTTCTTGCCGGGTTCGGGATGGTTCAGCTCGTCCCCGCCGCGCGGGCCGTGCTCGATCGTCCACAGGCGGCCGTTCGCGTCGAGCGCGGCGGCCTGAATGTTGCGATGGCCGTAGGACCAGATCTCCGGTTTCGCATCGCTGCGGCCGACGAAGGGGTTGTCCTTCGGCACGCTGCCATCCGGGTTGATGCGCACGACCTTGCCGAAGTGACTGTCGAGATCCTGCGCGTGCACGCGAAATTGGGGAAGCGCGCGCTCACCGAGCGTGAGGAACAACGTGCCATCCGGCGCGAACACGATGCGTGAGCCGAAATGGAGGCTGGACTGCGCGGTGGGCATCTGCCGGAAGATCACCTGCACATGAGTGACGCTCGGGGCGCCCCCGCTCTCATCGAGCACGCCTTTCGCCAGCGCAGTGCCGTTGCCGCCTTCGCGCGGCTCCGCGTAGGACCAGTAGATCGTGTGATTGCGGGCGAACTGCGGATCGAGCGCCACGTCGAGAAGGCCGCCCTGGCCTTCGAAGAACACCTTGGGCAGTCCCTTCACGGGCGCGGACAGTTTTCCATCCGGGCCGGCGATGCGCATCGTTCCGGGGCGCTCCGTGACGAGGATGCGATGGTCGGGCAGGAACTCGAACGCCCACGGGCTCTGCAGGCCCTCGACGACGGTTTCCACGTTGAGCGCCACCGAGGTCTTCAGGCCCGGGGCGCGCGTCTGATTCTCGAAGGCGGGCGTGAAGTCCACGCCATTGCGCTCGCGCGTCTCGGGCGAGGGCAGCGCTCCGGACGGAGCCGCCCTGGATGCGGCAACGACGGGTGGCTCCTCCCGCGAGCAGGCGGCGAGGGTGAGGGTCGCGACGCAGATCAGGCAGGGCACAAGGGTGAGCGGTGTCTTCTGTCGCATGTGGGCAGCCTTTCGGTCGTGGCGGACAGGGCAGAAGCCGGAAACGAGGGCTGTGTCGGTGCCGGCGAGGCTCCTGCCTCAAGCGGCACGGCGGCGTACAGCCTCGGATGCGAGCCAGAGTTTGCCAGAGCGGGCGCGTGTGTGCCTGCTGGCGGCTGCTTGCGGGCGGAGTGGCGGGGTGGGCGCGTTTTGCGGCTGGGGCTTCGTTCGCGAAGAGCTCGTCGCTTCGGTGGGGCGCGATCGGCCCGGTGCTCGTCTGAGTGAGGGAGTGGGTTGGCGAGTTGGTCAGAGGCTTCGGGTACGAAACGCGCGGGCGGCTGCGTGCCTGCGCGCCGGAAGCTCCCGTCACACCCTCGCACGTCCGCTCGCCTCGTGCCGCGTTCGTGTGTTGAGGCTTCGTTCGCGAGCAGAGTGTGCTTGGTCGTGCCGCTTTGGGAGTCGTTCGTGAAGAGCGTGCTTGTGGGGCGGCGATCGGCCGCTAACAACCGATCCGCAAATCGCACGCGTCAGCCCGAATGCGGCGTTCTCGCGCGCGAACGTCGATGCCACCCGCAGCCATATCGGCGCATGCGTCGTCGGCAAACCGCGAGGCGTCAGGTGCGAATGCCGCGTTCCCGCGGGAACTCCCAGCCGCGTGTGTCTGGCCCGCGCCCCACACTGCCGCGTTTTGTGCTTCGCCCGCCACGCCCACAGCCAGTCGCGATTTCATCGCACGCGAACTCACCGAGTGCCGCGTTCCTGCGAGAGCACAGCCACCGCGCGTGGCTCGCTCCAGCGCGCTCGCCGCACTAAGCCCTTGCGCGCAGCACGCTTACCGTCCATCCCATCGAGCGCTCAAGTTACTTGGCGCGCGGGCGACTGAGAGGCGCCACGCTGACAAGCCTGGCGCGAACGCCGCACTCCCGCGGGAACATCGCCGCCGCGCGGCCCACCCCGGCGCGTTGCCACGCATGGCACCTTTGCATAGCACGCAAACGGCCAGTCTCTATCGCAATCGCGCTCAATTCGGCGGCGCATGCGCGATCTGTAAAGGGCGAGATGGCGGCGGCGAATGCCGCGTTTCAGCGGGAACATGTTCGCCGTGTGCGATCGTTGCAGGAACACTGCCGCGTTTGGCCGCTGCGAGCAGCACGCCAACCGCGAGCCCGTAATCGACCGATTCTCCTCTCCAGCGCGTCACGGCCGTGCCCGGGTGCACCGAGAGACCCGCCTGCTCATGGTGTAAGGCCAGTTGCGTCCAGGCAGATGGCCGCTGC
>JADGHX010000040.1 GCA_019683695.1 Steroidobacteraceae bacterium | reverse complement strand
CCCGCTCCCCAGCCGGAGCTCACGGACGCCGAGCGCCGCGAATCCGGCGCCCTCATGCGGGTGAACCACACGGGCGAGGTGGCGGCGCAGGCGCTCTACCACGGCCAGGCTTTCATGGCGCGTGATGAAGTCACCCGCCGCATGCTCCTGCAGGCCGCGCGCGAAGAGACGGACCACCTCGCCTGGTGCGAGACGCGGCTGTCCGAGCTGCAGTCCCGGCCGAGCCTGCTGAATCCACTCTGGTACGCGGGCTCCTTCGCCATCGGCGCCGTGGCAGCGCTGTTCGGAGATCGCGTGAGCCTCGGGTTCGTGTCGGAAACCGAGCGGCAGGTCGAAGGGCATCTGGACGAGCACCTCGCGCGAATTTCACCCAACGATGTGCGCAGCCGATCTATCCTTCAGGCCATGCGCGCCGACGAGATCGCACACGGCGCCGCAGCGCGCGCCGCCGGCGGTGCAGAGTTGCCTGCCACCGCACGCAAGCTGATGAAACGCACGGCGCGCGTCATGACGCATACTGCGTACTGGGTCTGAGCCTTGGGCTACTGTCGTCAATCGCTTGCAGTTGCGCAGGCATATGTATAAAAAGCGCACGCGCATGCGCGCACCAATCCTCGGGGAGCCGGTAAATGGAAGACAACATCAAACCACTCAGCGACATTCCGGCCATCAATCGATTCCTGAGCTACTGCCGCATCCGCACGGTTCCCTCCAAGACGGTCGTCATCCACGCCGGGGATCTGCCGGATGTCCTGTACTACATCATCAGCGGCTCGGTCGAAGTCATGATCGAGGACGAGGAAGGCAACGAGATGGTGCTTGCCTACCTCAATCGCGGTCAGTTCTTCGGAGAGATGGGCCTGTTCTACGAGCAGCCCACGCGCAGCGCCTGGGTGCGCACGCGCAACCAGTGCGAGCTGGCGGAAATGACGTATCCGCGCTTCCGGCAGATCGCTGCGGAAAGCCCGGGTCTCATCTTCGAGCTCGCCACGCAGCTCGCCACGCGTCTGGACCGCACGAACCGCAAGCTCGGGGATCTGGCCTTCGTCGATGTCACGGGCCGTGTGGCCCACGCCATCATGGACCTGTGCAACGAGCCGGATGCCATGACGCACCCGGAAGGCATGCAGATCAAGGTGAGCCGTCAGGAGCTCTCGCGCCTCGTCGGGTGCTCGCGCGAAATGGCCGGCCGCGTGCTGAAGGTGCTCGAGGAGCAGGGCCTGCTGCGGGCCACGGGCAAGACCATCGTGGTCTTCAATGCGCGACCGAAGATGAAGACGCGACCCGTCATCGTCCCCGCGAAGACGGCGGCCGCCGGCACGGTGCCCGGCAAGTCCCGCCTGGAGGATGAGGACGACGACAATTTCGACGACGAGGACGACGAATAGCGATCACGCCGCGCGCGCCCGCGCGCCGGCTTGCGAGACGGCCCGCAACCGTGAGGTGCGGGCTTTTTCGTGCCCGGACGTTATGCGCCCCCGCCGATCGCGCGGCGCATCGCGGCGATGGTGGCCTTGTAGTCCTTGCTGCCGAAGATGGCTGAGCCGGCAACGAACGTATCCGCGCCCGCGCGGGCGATCTCGCCGATGTTGTCCACCTTTACGCCGCCATCGATCTCGAGCCGCACGGGCCGGCCGGATGCGTCGATGCGCTTGCGCGCCTCCGCCAGCTTCGCGAGCGCGCTCGGGATGAACTTCTGCCCGCCGAACCCCGGGTTCACCGACATGAGCAGCACCAGATCGAGCTTCTCGAGCGTGTAATCCAGATAGTCGAGCGGCGTTGCCGGGTTGAAGACGAGCCCGGGCTTGCACCCGTGCTCGCGGATGAGCTCGATCGTGCGGTCGATGTGCTCCGTCGCTTCGGGATGGAAGCTGATGTAGGTGGCCCCCGCCGCGGCGAAGTCTGGCACGATGCGGTCCACCGGTTTCACCATGAGGTGCACATCGATCGGTGCAGTGACGCCATGCTTGCGAAGCGCCTCGCAGACCAGCGGCCCGATGGTGAGATTCGGGACGTAGTGGTTGTCCATCACGTCGAAGTGAACGATGTCCGCGCCCGCTTCGAGCACGGCGTCGACTTCCGCTCCGAGCTTCGCGAAGTTGGCGGACAGAATCGAAGGGGCGATCCAGGCGGGTTGCATGCGCCTAGTGTACCGAGCGCCCCGACGCCCGCGCACGCCTTGCGGCCGCCGACACGTGCTGTCCCACTGGTGTGACGACTCGCCGGTAACGGTTCGACATGAGCCTGGCGCGCTCGCCGCCGCGCTCGCGCTGGCTCACCGCGTGAGCCGGTCGAGTGCCTCGCGATATTTCTCGCTCGTGCGCGCGATGATCTCCGGCGGAAGCTTCGGCGCGGGCGGCCTCTTGTCCCAGTCGAGCGTTTCCAGATAGTCCCGCACGAACTGCTTGTCGAAGCTCGGCGGGCTGACCCCGGGGCGATACGTATCCGCGGGCCAGAAGCGCGAGGAATCCGGCGTGACCACCTCGTCGATGAGTGTGAGCCGGCCTTGCTCGTCCAGGCCGAACTCGAACTTGGTGTCCGCGATGATGATGCCGCGTTGGCGCGCGTGCTCGGACGCAAAGTTGTACAGGGCGATGGCGGTCGCCTGTACCTGCGCCGCCAATGCGCCGCCGATGGTGCGCTCCAGCTGGGACATGGGGATGTTCTCGTCATGCTCGCCGACCGCAGCCTTTGTGGCCGGGGTGAAGATCGGCTGCGGCAGCCGCTCCGCGAGCTGCAGGCCGGGCGGCAGGGCGATACCGCACACCGCACCGGTGCGTTGGTAGTCCTTCCAGCCCGAGCCGATGAGGTAACCCCGCACGACCGCCTCGAGGGGCAGTGCCTGCAAGCGGCGCACGATGACGGCACGCCCCTCCAGCAGGGCGAGCTCGTCCGGATCGCGAATCACCGTGTCGAGCGCCTGGCCCGTGAGGTGATTCGGCACGATGTGCCGCGTGCGCTCGAACCAGAAGTTCGAGATCTGGTTCAGCACCCGCCCCTTGTCCGGGATGGGGTCCGGCAGCACCACATCGAAGGCCGAGAGACGGTCCGTGGTGACGATGAGCATGCGCTGCGCATCGATTTCGTAGATGTCCCGGACCTTGCCTTCGTGCAGCTTCTTCAGGCCGCGCAGGGCGGTGCGGTGAACGGTCTGGCTCGGCATGAGATCGTGTGAGGAGGCTCGAGGGAGCTTGGTACTATACCAACGATAATGCGGTGGACGGGCAAAGTATTCGGCGGGGTCGTCGGGCTGCTCACGGGCGGATTCCCGGGCGCCGCCATTGGGGCGCTGCTCGGCCACCTCTTCGACCACGCAGCCGAGGAGCCCGGCGAGGACGACACGCGCGCCCGGGTGCCGCCGGCCGAAACCGCGGCGCAATTCTTCCGCTCCACCTTCCGCATCATGGGTCACGTGGCCAAGTCCGATGGCCGCGTGTCCGAGCAGGAGATCGAAGCCGCACGGAGTGTGATGGCG
Organism: Steroidobacteraceae bacterium; assembly: GCA_019683695.1. Lineage (GTDB taxonomy): Bacteria > Pseudomonadota > Gammaproteobacteria > Steroidobacterales > Steroidobacteraceae > JADGHX01. The sequence goes on along the minus strand of JADGHX010000040.1, from coordinate 27,939 downwards.
AGTCTGCGCCTCGATCCGTCGCAGGTATCGATGGCCATCGAGGAGTTCACGCACGGCAAGCAGCGCACCTTCGATCTCGCCGAGGAACTCGCCGCGCTCCGCAAGGCACTCGCCGGGCGGCCGGATCTCGTGCGCATCTTCATGGAGATCCAGATTCGCGCGGCGCTCGCCGGCAACAATCTCGAGCACGCCGCACGGCGCGCCGTGAATCGCGTGGCCATGAGCCTCGGCGTCTCGATGTTCGAGATCGCCCAGATCGAGGCGGTGCTGCGCATCCGCCGCGGCGATTTCCGGCGCGAGCAGGCGACGAGCAGCGACGGCGGGGCCGCGGCGCGCAGCGCGCATCAGCTCGAGCTCGCGTATCAGGTGCTCGGCGTGAGCGCGAACGCGAGCGATGAGGAAGTCGTGAAGGCCTATCGCCGGCAGTTGAGCCGGCATCACCCGGACAAGCTCAAAGCGAACGGCCTGCCCGAGTCGATGATCGAGCACGCGAAGGAGCGCACCCAGCAGATCATCGAAGCCTACGAGCTCATTCGCGAGCGGCGTGGAATGAGCTGATGGGTGTGGGATGCGCTGTTTGAAAGCGCTCCCGGTGCCGGCTCTGCGGGCGGCCGCACACCCGCCCGGCGCGCGGGGCGTGAGCCACATCGGAACGCGACCCGGGCTCAGACGGTATGATGCACTGATGTGGCTGCGATTCTGGCGCTTCCTGGATGGATGGTTCTTCGGGCCGGGGTCCCTGGGCACCCATCCGACCGCCGTGCTCGTGCGCGTGCTCCGCTACCCGTACGCGGTCATTCGCGACCTGCTCACCGGGGGCGACATCAACCTGCGCGCAATGGGTCTGGTGTACACCACCCTCCTCTCGATCATTCCCCTCATTGCGTTCGCCTTCGCGATCCTGAAGGGCTTCGGCGCGCACCGGGATCTGGAGCCCGTCGTTTACGAGTTCTTCCGCCCCATGGGCTCGGAGGGCGCCGCCGAGATCACCCGGCGCATCATGCATTTCGCGGACCGCGTGAGCACCGGTCTCGTCGGCTCGGTGGGCTTCGCCCTGCTCGTCTGGACCCTGCTCGGCACGATCAAGAAGGTCGAGGACAGCTTCAATTTTCTCTGGCGAGTGGAGCAGCCGCGCAGCTTCGCCCGGCGTGTGGCGGAGTACCTGAGCCTGCTCATCATCGGCCCGATTCTCCTCGTCGGCTTTCTCGGCCTGTCGCATGCCGCACTGCGCGGGCCGTTGAGCCTGTTCACGGGCCTGCCCTTCCTGCAGCAGGTGAAAACCCTGCTCATCGCGCTCTCGCCGTACGTGATGGTCACCGCGATGTTCACGGCGCTCTACATGTTCGTTCCGAACACGCGCGTGCAGTATCGGCCCGCCATCATCGGTGCGGTGACCGCAGGTGTGCTGTGGGCCGCCGTGGGCAAGATCTTCACGACGATGGTGGTGCTGTCCACACGACTCACCATTGTGTACGCCGGTTTCGCGTTCATCGTCGCGGCGCTGCTGTGGACGTACTTCGGCTGGCTCATCCTGCTCGCCGGCGCGCAGCTTTCGTTCTACTTGCAGAACCCCAGCTACCTGCGCATCGGGCTGCAGGAGCTGCGACTGTCCTGCGCGGAGATCGAACAGCTCGCGCTGCGGCTCATGTACCTCGTGGGCCGCACGCACATGAACGGCGGCACACGCTGGACGGTGAATCGGCTCGCGGCCGAGCTGGGCCTGCCCGGGCGCGCGGTGGCACAGATCGGCGGCACGCTGGAGAAAGCCGGCCTGCTGATCGTCACGGAAGGAGACGAGTTCGTCCCCGGTCGTGACATCAGCCGCATCACGCTGGAGGAAATCGTCGAGGTCGCCCGCAATCAGCGCAGCGGCCACTTCGCGGCGAAAGGCGTGGAGATTCCGCCCGTGGACCGCCTGAGCGCGCGCTTGAGCCAGGCGTGGCGAGACTGCCTTGCAGGGCGCACGCTGCGCGATCTCGTGGAGGACACGGCCGAACCCGCCCGGCCAAAACTCGCGACCGAGATCTCGCGGGTGCGGTAACTTCATCCCGCCAGCACCGATTCAGCGCGAAAGCGCTCTGCCGCCGGCTGTGCGCACGTGCTTCCGCTTACCGGCCCGCGATGGCATCTACGGCATGAGCACGACCCGGTGCGAATGGCGCCGCGGCGGTCCACATCGGTGCCGAGCGCGACGATCCTCGGTGCGTGGCCTTCCGTTCCCTTACTCGCCTGCGATAGTCATTTCCGAGATGAGCACGGACCCGGTGCGGATCGCGCCCCGGAGATCCACGTCCGTGCCAATCGCGACGATGTTCCGGTACATCTCGCGCAGATTGCCCGCGATGGTGATCTCGTGAACGGGATGGGCGATGGTGCCGTTTTCCACCCAGAAGCCGCTCGCCCCGCGCGAGTAGTCGCCGGTCACACCGTTCACGCCCTGGCCCATGAGCTCGGTGACGAGCAGGCCCGAGCCCATTTCCTTCAGCAGCGCATCGAACGGCATGGCCTTGCCGGGCGCGGAAACGATGAGGTTGTGGATGCCACCCGCATTGCCGGTCGTTTTCAGCCCGAGCTTGCGGGCGGAGTAGCTGCCGAGCACGTAGCCCTGAAGAACACCATCTTTCACGAGCGAGCGATCGCGCGTGGCAACACCTTCATCGTCGAACGGGCTGCTCGCAATGCCCTTGGGGATGTGCGGCCGCTCGTCGAACTGCATGAACGACGGCAACACCTGCTGGCCCGCCGCGCCCAGCAGGAACGACGATTTCCGATACTGCGCACCGCCCCGGATGGCGCCGATGAGATGCCCGATGAGCCCGCGTGCCAGCTCCGCAGCGAAGAGCACAGGTGCGCGGCGCGTGCTGATGCGGCGCCCGCCGAGACGCGCAAGCGCACGCTCGCCTGCCTTGCGCCCCACCGCTTCGTGATCCTGCAGGTCGGAAGGATCGCGAACGCTGGAAAACCAGTAGTCGCGTTGCATCTCATCGCCCTTCTGGGCGAGCAGCACACAACTCAGGCCGTGACTCGTGCTCGCGTAGCCTTCGAGAAACCCATGTGAATTTCCGTAGACGCGCACGTCCCGATGCGAGCTGATGGTGGCGCCTTCGGAATTGGTGATCTTCGAATCCACGGTGAGGCCTGCCGCCTCGCACGCGCGTGCGAGCGCAACGGCGTCCTCGGGCGTCAGTGCCCACGGATGGTCCAGCTCGAGATCGGGAATATCCCGCGCGAGATCCTCCGGATCCGCAAGCCCCGCACAGTCGTCTTCGGCCGTGTATCGCGCAATCGTGGCCGCTTTCTCCACCGTATCCCGCACGGCCTGCACGCTCAGGTCTGCCGTGCTCGCCGAACCCTTGCGCTTGCCGAAATAGACGGTCACGGACACGCCGCGGTCGCGGTGGTATTCCAGGGTGTCCACCTCGCCGAGCCGCACCGTGGCGGTGAGGCCGCGATTGAGGCTCGCGTCCACTTCGCATTGGGAGGCGCCGCGGCGCCGCGCTTCGTCCAGCGCCAGGCTCACGACGTTCTTCAGTTCCGGAATCTGCGTGCTCTCGGGGGACTGCTGCATTTGGCTTAGGGCCGGGGGATGGGTTGCGGCAGAATTGTAGCAGTCGCAGGTGGCGTGCCTTGGGGGGATGCAAGCCAGCTGCGGCCATGGCTGCACAACGCTCCGCTTCCGCCGCTACAAGTGTGACTTTCCGTCGGTGGCTGCGCGCGGCGCGCCCGAGATCCACAGTGCCGGAAGTGACGATGTCCAACGACTACGACGACACCGAATACGAAGATCGCCCGAGCAAGAGTGAGCGCAAGCGCAACGCGCAGGAGGCGCAGGAGCTCGGCGAGGAGCTCATCCGGCTCGAAAGCCTCGATCTCACGCAGCTGAACCTGCCCGAGCCGCTGTACGACGCCATCATCGAAGCCCGCCGCATCCGGAGCCGCGCGGCGCTGGTACGCCAGCGGCAATATGTCGGGAAGCTGATGCGCAGTGTGGATCTCGAGCCCATCCGCGCCGCGCTGGCTGCCCGGCACGAGCGAGCCGCGGAAGAAGCGCAGCGCTTCAAACGCGTGGAGCACTGGCGGGATCGCCTGATTGCCGAAGGCGCGCCGGCGCTCGATGAGCTCATTCAATGGCGCCCCGGCATCGATCGGGCCGAATGGCTGCGCAAGGTGGCGGCCGCAGTGAGCGAGCGCGAGCGACTCGGCACCGGCGGCCCCGCTGCGCGCGAGCTGTTTCGCGCGCTCCGCGCCGTGCTCGACCGCGCTACAATCGCCCCACAATGAAACCTCTCGTCGGCATCATCATGGGCTCCCGGTCGGACTGGGAGACGATGCGGGCCGCGGCCGAAACCCTGGACAATCTGGCGATTCCGCACGAAGTGCGGGTCGTTTCCGCCCACCGCACGCCGGACTTGCTGTTCGACTACGCGTCGAGCGCCCGCCAGCGCGGGCTCGAAGTGATCATCGCCGGCGCCGGCGGCGCGGCTCACCTGCCGGGCATGGTGGCTTCGAAAACGCCTCTGCCGGTGCTCGGCGTGCCCGTGCAATCGAAGGCGCTGAATGGCCTCGATTCGTTGCTGTCCATCGTGCAAATGCCCGCCGGCATCCCCGTGGCCACCTTCGCCATCGGAGTGGCGGGCGCGACGAATGCGGCGCTGAGCGCCGCGTCCATTCTGGCGAACAAGTATCCCGACATCGCCGCTGCGCTGGATGCGTTTCGCACGCGCCAGACCGAAAGCGTGCTCAGCAATCCGGACCCTCGCACACCATCGAGCCGCGCATGACGATAGGCATCGTGGGCGCCGGCCAGCTCGGCCGCATGCTCGCGTTGGCGGGCTATCCGCTTGGCCAGCGCTTCCTGTTTCTCGATCCGTCGCCGGATGCGCCGGCCGGGCACGTCGCGCCGCAGATCTGCGGCGCGTTCACGGATGCGAAGCTGCTTGCGCGGCTCGCACGTGAGACGGACGTTCTCACATTCGACTGGGAAAACATTTCCGTCGAAGCTTTACGCAAGCTGCCGAAGCGCACGCGCATCTCGCCACCGATCGATGCGCTCGCCGCCGCGCAGGATCGTGTCGAGGAAAAGAAGCTGTTCGAGCGGCTTCGCATTCCCACAACGCGCTGGCAGGCGGTGGACTCGCGCGCGCAGCTCATCAAGGCGGTCGAGCGCATCGGCCTGCCCGGCGTGCTGAAGACGCGTCGCCTCGGCTACGACGGCAAGGGCCAGCATGTCTTGCGTCGCATGCAGGATGTCGAGGCCGCCTGGGATGCGCTCGGCAACGCGCCGCTTTTGTACGAAGAACTCGTGCCGTTCGATTTCGAGGTATCGATTATCGGCGCACGCAGCGTGCGCGGCGAAGTGGCGGTGTATCCGCTCAACGGGAACGTGCATGCCGGCGGCATTCTCCGCCTCACGCGTGCGCCGTTCGGTTCGGTGGCACTTCAGCGTGCTGCGGCCCGCTATCTGCGGCGCGTGCTCACGCACTTCCGCTACACAGGCATCCTCACCATCGAGTTCTTCGTGCGCCGTGGACGACTCATCGCGAACGAGATGGCGCCACGCGTTCACAACTCCGGCCACTGGACGATCGAAGGCGCGGAGACCAGTCAGTTCGAGAACCATCTGCGCGCGATCCTCGGTCTGCCGCTTGGCGCAACGCGCGCCCGCGGGCACTGCGCGATGATCAATCTCATCGGCGAGAAGCCGACCGCGGCGGACCTGCTCGCGGTCGAGGGGCTGCACCTGCACGACTACGGCAAGGCACCGCGCCCGGGGCGCAAGCTGGGTCATCTCACGCTCGTGGAGCGCTCCGCGCCGCTGCGGGACCGCCGGGCACGGCGGTTGCTCTCGAGATTGGCCCCCGAGTTGCGCATCCCGTAAGATCGCTGCGGGGCCGAAGTCGCGCTGCAGGCCCGCGCCTCACCGAACCGCCCGCCGGGTCTGGTCTACCCGGCCAAGAAGGCCACACGACGAACAACACCACATGTACCTGGACCTGTTCAAACTGAAAGAGCTGCCCTTCCGGCTGAGCCCGGACCCGCAGTTCCTGTATTTGAGCAAGCAGCACGCCCGGGCCAAGGCGTACATGGAGTCCACCATCTGGTTCACGGATGGGTTCGTCGTCATCACGGGCGAGATCGGCTCGGGCAAGACCACGCTGATCGAGTCGTTCCTCAGGGAAATCCAGACGGACGTGGTGGTCGCCCAGATCAACCAGACGCAGGTGTCCGCGGTGGATTTCCTGCAGGCCGTGCTGGTTCAGTTCGGGTTCTCGCCCTTCAAAATGAAAAAGGCGGAGCTCATCGCAACGCTCAACAACTTCCTCATCGAGCAGTACAGCGCGGGCCGCAAGGTGCTGCTCATCGTGGACGAGGCGCAGAACCTCTCGCTGCGCGTGCTGGAGGAGATCCGGCTCCTCTCGGGCGTCGAGACCACGAAGGAGAAGGTGCTGAGGATCATCCTCGCGGGTCAGCCGGAACTGAACGAGAAGCTCGATGCGCCGGAGCTCATCCAGCTCGCGCAGCGCATCCGCCTGCGCTTCCATCTGCAAATGCTTTCCGCCGCGGAGACGCGCGCATACATCCAGCACCGCCTGGAAGTCGCGGGCGCCGGAGATCGGCAGATCTTCATGGAAGACACCTTCCCCGAGATCTACCGCTATACCGGTGGCACACCGCGTCTCGTGAACACGCTGTGCGACACGGCAATGATGGCCGCCTACACGGCGAACCGGGACGTCGTCACGCTCCAGGACATCGCAAGCGCCGTTGACGAGCTGCAATGGGTGGAATTTTCCGTTCGCCAGCAACAGCAACAGGCCCGGCTCGCGGCCGACGGGCACGGCGCACATGCCACGGGTGTGACGGGCCACCTGCCCGCACCGGGTGCGGGCACCCACGACCCGAGCGCACCCCTCGGACGCCTGCTTGTGGCAACGGACGGGCGCACCGTTCAGGAAGTGCCGCTGAAAGTCGGCCGCATCATCGTGGGCCGCACCACCGACAACGATGTGCAGATCGACAGCCGCTTCGTGAGCCGTCATCACTGTCAGGTGATCACCACGCCACATGCCTGCGTGATCGAAGACCTGAACAGCACCAACGGCATCTACGTGAAATCCAAACGCGTGCGACGGCACTACCTGAATGACGGCGACGTCGTGCTGATCGGGAAACACGAGCTCATCTATGTGGATGAGCGCTTGCCGCGAGCGCGTGCGCCATTCGTGGAGACGATTCCCGGAGTGCCCTCCGAGCCCGTGGGCGAGCCAGGCTGAGCCCACCGGGTAGTGCGCTCGCCTAGTGCCCGTCCTTGCCGTGCAGGATGGGCGCGTCCGGGTTCAGATAATTCTTCGCCTTGAGCTGGCGGTAATCGCGTCGGCGGAGCACCACGACTACCCCGGCCAGCAACACGATCAACCCGGGAATGCCGAGGGCGTAGCTCATGCCGCGTGAGGGCTGGAAATAACTGCCCGCCAGGGCCGCAAACCCGCCCAGGATGTAGAGCCAGGGAAGCGCTTCATAGACGGGGCGGGAAAAGCGGTACTCTCGGGTCATTCGCGGATGCTAGCCGGGCGCCTGCGCGCCCGGAACCCCTTGAGCGTGACCGCCAGCGAATTTTACGAGGATGACCTGCGCGGTGCGTGCTCCGCGCAGGGGCACGCACCGGCTTAAGGTAAATGGCGGTGGATCAGCGGCGTTTGCCGGTGAAGAACTCGGCGACGCGGCCGAGGAGAGACGGCTTCCATTGCTCCACGCGATAAAAGTCGTCCGTGCGCGCGGTCGGGCGGCGGCTCATCTCCGCAACGAGCTCGGGGGGAAGCTGAAGTCTTGCGGTGTCGTCCTGGGCGCGCTCGGCATGCATCGTTCGGATCCTCTTGGGTGAGGGAGACTCGGGTGGAGCTTGGGGCGCAGTCGGCATGACTGCGGCCCAGCAAGCTACGGACCTGTGGCCGGGCGCGTCGTGGCGCGGATCACACCTTGCGCAAGCCTGCGCCGGATTCTCCTGTTGGCGACGCACGCGTTACGCAAACGGAAGGATTATGTCGATGCGTGTGCGCGCTGGATGCGTTCACGTTGCGCATCAACGCACAGACGGTGGGCACACCGGCATGCGAATGCCGATGTGCCCGACCGCCTGATTGATGAGCGGCGGCAATCCATTGCGACGAGGGAGCGTCCTGCGTCATCCGCGTGAACAGGATGCACGGGACGCGTGCGCGATTCGACACGCCTTCCCGTTGGAATTGTGCAGAAACTCAGCCGGTGCCGCCGACCGTGAGATTGTCGATGCGCAGCGTGGGCTGGCCCACGCCGACCGGGACACTCTGCCCTTCCTTGCCGCACGTGCCGACGCCGTCATCGAGCTTGAGGTCGTTCCCCACCATGCTCACGCGCGTGAGCACATCCGGCCCGTTGCCGATGAGCGTGGCGCCCTTGAGCGGCGCCCCGATCTTGCCGTTCTCGATCGCGTAGGCCTCGCTCGCGGAGAACACGAACTTGCCGGAGGTGATGTCCACCTGCCCTCCGCCGAAGTTGACAGCGTAGATCCCGCGCTCGACGGACCGGATGATCTCCTCGGGCGAATGCGGGCCCGGCCGCATGTACGTGTTCGTCATGCGCGGCAGCGTGAGATGCGCGAAGGATTCGCGCCGGCCGTTGCCGGTGGGCCGCGCGCCCATGAGCCGGGCATTCAGCTTGTCCTGCATGTAGCCGACCAGCACACCGTTCTCGATTAGCGTGGTGCACTGGGTGGGTGTGCCTTCGTCATCGATGTTGAGCGAGCCGCGGCGGCGCGCGAGCGTGCCATCGTCCACGATAGTGCAGGCCTCACTCGCCACGCGCTCACCGATGCGATTGGCGAAGGCGGATGTGCCCTTGCGATTGAAGTCTCCCTCGAGACCGTGACCGATCGCTTCATGCAACAGCACGCCCGGCCAGCCGGGCCCGAGCACGACCGTCATGGGACCGGCCGGAGCGGGAATGGCTTCGAGGTTCAGCAGCGCCTGGCGCGCGGCCTCGCGCGCGATCTGCAGCGGGCGGTCGCCGGCCACGAGCTCTGCGAGCGAGAAGCGGCCACCGGCACCGGCGTAACCCTGCTCGCGTCGCCCGTTCTGCTCGGCCAGCACGGTCACATTGAAGCGCACGAGCGGCCGAACGTCTGCCGCGAGCTCGCCGTCGCTGTTCGCCACGAGCACCACTTCGTGCACGGCCGACACGCTCGCCATCACCTGCACGATGCGCGGATCGATGCGCCGCGTTTCGCGATCGACGCGCTCGAGCCATGCGACCTTCTCGTCATCACGAAGCGAGACGGTGGCGTCGACTGGCAGATAGAGGCTGTGCCCCATCCTGGGTTGCCAGGCCTGCACGCGGCCCTCGCCACCTTGCGCAGCGATGGCGCGCGCTGCGCGAGATGCTTCCTCGAGCGCCGGCAGCACGATCTCGTCGGAATATGCGAAACCGGTCTTCTCGCCCGCCAGCGCGCGCACGCCCACGCCCTGCTCGATGCTCGCGCTGCCATCCTTCACGATGCCATCCTCCAGCGCCCACGACTCTTCGCGTGAGAGCTGGAAGTAGAGGTCGGCAAAATCCACCGAGTGGCGCATCACCTCGCCGAACACGCGATCGAGGCGGGAATCGTCCAGGCCACCGGGACGCAGGATCACCTCACGGGCGATGCTCAACGGATCTGAAGCTGAAGGTTTCGTCGTCATGTGGGGCATTACAGCACACGGTGGCTCAGGGCGGGGAAACTGATGCGGGCATTCGCCTGGCGATTCAAGTCGATGTCCGCCACGACGCAGCCGCGCCCGCGCGGCAAGCGGCGCAGTACGGCGCCCCAGTGATCCACGATCATGCTGTCGCCGTAGGTCTCGCGTCCGTTCGCGTGAAAGCCGGACTGCGCCGGCGCGATGACGTAGCACAGGTTTTCGATGGCGCGCGCACGCAGCAGCGTTTCCCAGTGCGCGCGGCCCGTGGGGCCGGTGAACGCGGAAGGAATTGTGATCACCTGCGCGCCTGCGGCGCTCAGCCGCCGAAACAGCTCGGGGAAGCGCACGTCGTAGCACACGGAAAGGCCGAGCTTGCCCACGGGCGTGTCCACCACCACGGCCTCGCGGCCCGGCGCAACGTGCGCGGACTCGCGGTAGCTCTCGGTGCGGCCGGGAATGTCGACGTCGAACAGATGAATCTTGTCGTAGCGCGCGACCCGCGCACCCGTGGCGTCAATCACCAGCGAAGCCGCCGCCACGCGACCATCGTCTCCCGCACGGATCGGCAGCGTGCCGCCCACGATCCACAACCCCAGCTCGCGCGCCGTGGCGGCGAGGAAGTCCTGAATGGGGCCGGCGCCGTCCGCTTCCGCGATGGCGCGCTTGTCGGCGTCGTGCAGGCCCATGAACGCGAAGTTCTCGGGCAACGCGGCAAGGGTTGCGCCACGCGCCTGCGCCTGTTCCAGCAGGGCACGCGCCTGCTCGAGATTGGCCTTCACGTCCGGACCGGACGTCATCTGGATCGCGGCAACCTTCATCGTCAATCAACCATCACGCTGGGGTGTTCCCACGAGCCCTGCAGGTGGAGCACCACCCGTGAGCGCTGCGACTCATCGTCGCCGAGCAGCTCGCGAAGAGCGAGCCATGCCGCCGCAACACGCGGCGCGGAGGCGAGGCGCCGCACGGACGAGGGAATACGCTCCTCACCGCGCAAGACCCATGCCTCGTGATCATAGTCGTGCGCCACGAGGTCGGTGCGCCCGCGCATGAGAATCTCGGCATCGCCATCGAGATGCAGATTCGAAGTCGAGGCCCCTCCGCCCGCCAGCTCGAAATCCGCCGCCAATGTGCGGAAGTGCAGATCGCCCTGCGGCACGGCGGATGTCCCCGCGGACGGCGTGATGCTGCTGAGGAGCGCCGGAACCGTGAGCAGCGCGAATGGCGGCCGGTCAGACGCTACGCCCTGCCGCACCACGCCATCCTCGAAGCGCATGCTGAGGCGGCCTGTGAGCGTTTCGAGCCATGGCCGCTCTGTACGAGGCTGCCACGCGAGCTCGCCGCGCAGCGAGCCTTTGGCGGCGCTCAGCTCGGGGCGGAAGCCCAGGTCGGCAAGCGCCTGCGAGCTATTGTCCGTAACCAGCTCGAAGCGTGCTTCGCACGAGGCGAGATCCGGGCGGCACTCGAGATTGCCCTCACCGCGCAGCGCATCCTTGTTCCACGTGAGGTCCGTTATCGCGAGTTGCTCCGCGCTCGAGGTGAGCGTTCCCGTGATCGCACCCAGCGTGTCTGCGTGAATGCGCACGTCCGCGCCCGTGAGCGACGGAGTGGCCTGAAGGCTGGCAGCGGTATGCACGCGATCTCCGATCACCAACTCGTCTGCGGTGAGATCAATCTCGGTGCGCGTCACATCTGCACTGCCTGGGAGCTGGTGCCACAGCATGGCGTACGCCGGCAGATCAAGCCGGCTCAGGTGGCCCCGCACGCTCACGATGTCCGCGGCGGGCATCTCAACGGCACCGGCGCCGGCCCGGATCGCACCGCGTGTGAGTTCCCAGCGACTGGCCTCGCGCTCCTGCAACGCGAAGAGCGCTCGCACACGACCGGCGAGCGTTGCGCGAACATCCGCGTGATCCTCCGCGCCTGAAATCTCGATGTGCAAGGGAACGCTCGAACCCGAGTTCTTCGCGAGAGGCGCAGGCAACGCACTCGCGACGCCCACAAGTGTGGAATCCGCGCGGCCGTGCCACTGGGCGGGTTCACCGTCTCGCGACGGCGAATACACGAATTCGCCGGTCCATGGCGTCTGGCCGGTGATCTCGGGCAGCTCCGGAAGCTGAGAAAACGCGACAAGTTTCTGCGCATCGATGAAACCCTGCGCACGAATCAGGACCGCGCCACCGTCGCGATCCCGCCGCTGCGACAGGCGCAGCATGAGTGGGCCGCCGAGCCAGCTCGCGTTGAGCGTGGACCGTTGCAGCCGCCCCGAGACCACCTCCATCGAGCCGCGGAGCGATTCGATCGGCGGTATTCCGGAAGCGACCGGCACTTCCACATTCTCGAGCGTCGCCGCGACGCGCGTGCGTGCCTTCGGTGGCGTGCCATCAGCACTTTTCGCAGAGGCCGGCGGGACGGAGATCTCGAAATCGAGAACGGCATTCCCGCGTGCCACCAGATCGCGCAGCTGAGGTGCGTGCTCCTGCACGTCCGGGTGAGCGCGCCACCATTCGAGTGCGTCTTCAACTCGCACTTGCGCGCGGCCAGCGATTCGCGCCACGCGCTCGCCGCTTGCGTCCCAGCGTGCATCGAGCGATTCGATCTCGAATGCACCTGCGCGGCCGCCGCTCACCCGTGCACGCATGCGCTCATTGCTCCACTCGAGCGTGCCGGCAAGACCTTCCGCTGCGGGCCACGCGCCATCGGCTTCAAGCCGACCCTCCGTGATGGCCGCGGTGCCTGCGAACACCATGCGGTCGCTCGCCTTTGTACGCGAAGCCTGGGACGCGCCTGCCGTGCTGACCGCACGCGTGCTCGACGGAGGGCCACTTTCAGCGGCAGTTTCCGCCGCTGCATCCTCGCGGCTTGCAAACAATGCGTCGAGCGGGCCAGAGACGCGGAATGAAGCGCGCTCCACACGTCCCGCCGTGAGTCGCGCGGCAATGCCGCCCACGCCATGCACGAAGTGATCCTCGAACTGTGCACGGACCCGCTCGATATCCGCCCATTCGATGGTGCCGCGCGCATTCAGGCGCGGAGCGCGCCCCACGCCATTCCCGGCGACTGAGCCCTTCAACGTGATCTGCCCCATGCTGTGATCGATGCGCAGCTCGTCCGTCGACACCTGCCAGCCGAGCGGACCTGGCGTGATGTCGAGCACGGACGCGATGTGCACACCTTGAAGCGGACGTTCCGGATGCGCGCTTGAATCGATGCGCGCGTCAGGCGCGGCAATCTCGATCCCGATGCGGCGCTCGGTGCCCGAAATGCGCGCGCTCAGGCCGGAGAGCACGACAGGTGCCGAGGGCGACTCCAGTGCGGCATCCGTGACCTGCGCACTGAGAGCCAGACGTGCGCCTTCCGGGCGTGCCGTGTTCCAGTCGAAATCGAGATCCTCTGCATTCCCTTTCAACGTGACGCCGGCCGGCACCAGATCCGGCGCGAGCCACTGCCCCACGGCGAGCAGCGACGCGAGTGGCACGCGCTCCACGCTGCCATGGACATGCCCGCGGGAAAGCTCCATGGAAATGCGCGGAAGCGGACGGTCCGCCTGGTCGCGACTCAGCGCGAGCTGATCGATCTGCAGCTGCCCGCCTTCGTTGCGGCTCACGAAGCGCCACGCGCCGGAGACATACTCGAACGTGAGCGGGTCCCGCGAGGCCATCACCGGATCCGAAGCATCGACCCACGGAGGCAGCGCGAATGTGACATCCGCTGCCTTCACCTCGCCGTCCGCCTTCTCGAGGCGACCCTCGCTGACGGTGATGTTCAGACTCACATCGCCATTGCCGCTCGCCGGAAGACTGCTCGCGATGCGCGGCCGCCCGGCCAGCACATCGCGCCAGCCGGCAAACGCGAGCCGCGTGCCCTCGAAGCGCACTCCGCCGCTCAGCGTTTGGGGCGCATCGAGATCGCCCCGGAGCTGCACGACCACACGCGCCGTGCGCCCCAGCCGCTCCGGAAGGAATACGAGGCCGAAACCGTTCCACTCCCCGCCACTGCGCCGCAGGGATGCTCGGCGCACGTGCACCGTGATCGGGCCCGAGGCCGCGTGAGGATCGGGCAGGCGCAACGTGCCGCCTTCGATGTCGATGCGGCCTCCGCGCCAGCGCCGGAGAAAGCGGACCCGGCTGGTGGGCTGCACATCGGGACTGGCGGCCGCGTTGGGCCGCTCACCGCGCAGCAGCCGCTCCAGATCGATGTCCGGCGCGACGAGGGTGACGCGTCCGGCGGCGAGCTGCCCGGTCTGCAACGTGCGCCGGAGATCGAACCCGACGACCAGCTGCGGCGCGCGCACGACCACGTTCGAGCGGCCCGGCTCGCCCAGCTCCACGCGACGGAAGACAGCCTCGGGCCCATACCAGCCCCAGCGCAGGCCCAGCTCGTTGAAGCTCACGTCGAGCCCCGTATGCGCCCGCACGAGCCGCTCCAGCGCGGCACGGTGCTGCGGCACCCGAGCCATCGCGAGCTCGTAGGCGATGAAGAGACTGATGCCGAGCGAGACCGCGACCGTGAGCAGCACGAGGCCCGTGCGCAACCAGGACCGCGGGTTGGCCGGGGCGGACGAACGAGCCGTGACGGCCTGCAGGGCCTCCCCGCACTCGTCTGCTTCGTTCGCCGGCCGTGGGGTCATTCGATTCGCGACTGCCTCATTGAAGGTCACCTGCGGCGGTTCGCAAGCGCCACGCACTCGCTACCACCAGATGAAGGACGCCATCGGCCGGCCTGCGCGGGCGCATGCGGGCGCAGATCATTCTCGCGAACATCGCCGCCGTCAGCACGGCGTGCGGTGCCCCCGGAAGCATGTGCCCGCCGAAGCGGCCTATATGAGGACCACGTCGTACTGATCCACCCCGTACAGCGCTTCCGCCTGCAGGCGGATGGGACGGCCCACCTGGGGCTCGAGCTCCGCGAGCGCGGCGGACTCCTCGTCGAGCAGGCGGTCGATCACATCCCGGTGAGCCAGTATCAGCAGCTCCCGGCTCGCAAACTGCCTGCTCTGTCGCACTATGTCGCGAAAGATCTCGTGGCAGACCGTCTCGGGTGTCTTGACGAAGCCGCGGCCTTCGCAGCTGGGACAAGGCTGACACAGCACATGTTCCAGGCTCTCCCGGGTGCGCTTGCGTGTCATCTCCACGAGACCGAGCGGCGAGAGGCTCACGATGTGCGTCTGGGCGCGGTCGCCCGCCAGCGCGCGCTCGAGCGCGCCCAGCACCTGGCGGCGGTGCGACTCGTCCTTCATGTCGATGAAGTCGATGATGATGATTCCGCCGAGGTTGCGCAGGCGCAGCTGGCGAGCGATGGCGACCGCGGCCTCGAGATTCGTGCGGAAGATCGTCTCTTCGAGATTGCGCGAGCCGACGTACCCGCCCGTGTTCACGTCGATGGTGGTCATCGACTCGGTCTGGTCGATCACCAGATGACCGCCGGATTTCAGCGGCACCTTGCGATCGAGCGCACGCGCGATCTCCTCCTCGATGCCATGCAGGTCGAAGATCGGGCGCGGCCCGTTGTAGAGCTCGATGTGCGGCGCCGAGCTCGGCAGGAAGGTGTGCGCAAAGTCCAGCATGCGCGCGTGCTCGCGCGGCGAATCCACGAGCACCCGCTTCACACCGCGCGCCATCTCATCGCGCAACAGTCTCAAGGTGAGTGGCAGATCCTCGTGCACGATCTCGCCGGGCTGCGCCTTCTGCGCATTCGTGCGCACGTGCTTCCAGAGCTTGTCGAGATACGCCATGTCCTCCGAGAGACTCTCGGCGGAAGCGCCTTGCGCGGCCGTGCGCACGATGTAGCCGCCGCCCGTGCCGTTGCGCACCTGACTCATCACAACCGTCTTCAGGCGCTGCCGCTCGGCCTCTTCCTCGATGCGCGTGGACACGCCGACGCCTTCACCGCGCGGCATGTACACGAGGTAGCGGGAAGGCAGCGCCACGAAGGTGGTGAGTCGCGCGCCCTTCGTGCCGATGGGGTCCTTGATCACCTGCACGAGGATCTCGTCGCCCGGATTCACCAGCCGGCGAATGTCGTCCACGGGAGGCAGTGCGACCACCGTGTCTTCCGGGCGCATGTAGGCAATGTCCGCCGCGTGCAGGAAGGCGGTGCGCTCGAGGCCGATGTCCACGAACGCGGCCTGCATGCCCGGCAGCACGCGCGACACCCGACCCTTGTACAAATTGCTCACGAGCCCGCGCCGGCTGGCGCGTTCGATGTAAATCTCCTGCAGAACGCCGTTCTCCACGAAAGCCGCGCGGGTCTCCCGAGGGGTGGCGTTGATCAGGATCTCGAGGCTCATGTGCTCATTCTGCACCAACAGGCCAGGCCTGCCTCACGCAGCAGTTCCGCTGTTTCGAACAGCGGCAGTCCCATGACGCCCGAATAGCTGCCCGCCAGGGATTCAACGAACACGGCGGCAAGACCTTGTATCGCGTACGACCCGGCCTTGTCCCGCGGCTCGCCCGTTTCCCAGTATGCGGCGCATTCGGCCTGCGTGAGCTTGCGAAATCGCACGTCACTTTCGCTAAGCCGCAGAGATACGCCCGCTTCCGTGGCAAGCGCAACTGCCGTGAGCACCTGATGCGTGCGGCCGGAGAGCTGCGCCAGCATGCTCAGCGCATCAGCCCGATCCTGCGGCTTGCCGAACACCGTGCCCTCCAGAACGACCGCGGTGTCTGCCGCCAGCACCGGAAGGGAATTGTCTGCTTCCCATACGGCAAGCGCCTTCGTTCGCGCCATGCGGCGCACGTAGTCCGCGGGATTTTCATCCGGCCGCACCGATTCGTCGATATGTGCGGCACTCACCTCATGTGGCACGCCGATCTGTGCGAGCAATTCCCGCCGGCGTGGCGAGGCGGAGGCGAGCCGCACGACAGGCGTTGTTGTCGGGATTTGTGGTGTCACGCTCACTCGCGATGATACGGATGGTTGGAGAGCATGCTATGCGCACGATACAGCTGCTCCGCAAGCACCACACGCACGAGTGCGTGCGGAAACGTCAGCTTCGACAGCGCCCATTTGAAATTGCTGCGCGCGAGCACTTCGGGCGCAAGGCCATCCGGTCCGCCAATCAGCAGCGCCAGATCGCGCCCGTCCCGCATGCGAGCGTCGAGCCAGCTGGCGAGTGCAGCGGTGGTCATTTCGGTGCCGTGCTCATCGAGCGCGACCACATACTCGTCCTTGCGGAGTGCCGCGAGCAGCCGCTGCCCTTCCACTTCGATGGCGCGGCGCGCGGCGCCGCCCGTGCGCGGGCCCGCATCGATTTCGACCAGTGACACGCGAAACGCAGACCCGAAGCGCTTCAGGTATTCGTCGACGCCCTCGCGCACCCAGCCGGGCATGCGTGAGCCGATGGCAATGATGCGAACACGCACGGGAGCGAAGCGTATAGCGTCCGCACCGCGCGCGAAACGAACGAACGCGCGATCTTCAGGACGAGGATTTGCGGCGCGTGGCGCGCTTGCGCGGCGCCGTCTTGCCGGCGCGCGTGCCGCCGGAGCCGCTCGCGCTCGCCACTGCGGGCGCTTCCGTTTCCCAGATGCGCTCGAGGCTGTAGAACTCGCGTACGCGGGGGAGCATCACGTGGAGCACGAGGTCCTGCAGGTCCACGAGCACCCATTCACCTTCGCGCGCGCCTTCAACGCCCAGGGGCCGGAAGCCCGATTCCTTGGCCTTTTCGATGACGCGATCGGCGATCGAGCGCACGTGACGGTCGGAGTTCCCCGAGGCGACGACCATGACATCCGCGATGTCGGTCAGCCCCCGCACGTCCATCACCTTCACATTGACGGCCTTCATGTCTTCGAGCGCGGCCGTGACGATGCCTTCCAGTTGCGAGCCGCGGTCGGGAGCGCGGCGCGAGCGGGTGCGTGTGGTCATGCGAGAGGGAGGGTCTCCTGAAGGGTGCTGCAAGCGTTGAAGATCCGGGCGCCGGGCTCAGGTTCCGTCACGACGCTCCCGAGCATAGCACCCCGTCTCGAGGATGATCCGGCGAACGTCCTCGGGAACGAGATAGCGCGGGTCCTGGCCTGAGGTGATGACCTGGCGCAGGTCGGTGGAGGAGATTTCGAGCTGGGTTACGGCGCGGATGTAGATGCGGCCGGCGAGCTTCTCGTGCAAGTCCCGGATGCTGCCGGTGCCGTGATCCACCATCAGCTCGCCGAGCGGCCCCATGGTCGGCGCCTTCCACCCGGGCCGGTGCGCCACCACGATGTGGGCCAGATCGAGCAGCTCACGCCAGCGGTGCCAGTCCGGCAGGCCGAGGAAGGCATCCATTCCGAGCAGCAGGCACAGCGAGCGTTGCGGGAACTCCGCGCGCAGCTCCGTGAGCGTGTCGAAGGAGTACGACACGCCGCGACGGCGCACTTCGCGATCATCCAGCACGAACCCGGGCTGCCCGGCGATGGCGGCCTTGACCATGGCCACGCGCAGCTCGGCGCTGGCATGCGTCAGCTGCCTGTGCGGCGGGTTGCCCGCGGGGAGGAAGCGCACCTCCGACAGCCTGAGCGCCTGCCACAACTCGAACGCCGTGCGCAGGTGCCCATAGTGAATGGGATCGAACGTTCCGCCGAAGATGCCGATGGGTTGCATGAGGGCTATTTGAGCATGCCACGAGTGAGCGGGAGAGCCGGCTCGCCGCACAGTTCCGCCGCGAGCAGAGCCATTTCATCCCAGGGATTGCCGCTCAGGCGGCCTTTGATCATGCGGTCGGCCCGCACCGCGCGAGCCGTGAGCCGCGGAAACGACAGGCGCGGCGCACGGCGCCGCCCCGCTTCGAGCGCCGCCGTCTGGCGCGGCCACGAGCGCGCGGCGCTTGGCGGTGACGTGAGCGATGACCAGAGATCACGCACGGTTTTCGAGAGAGACCACAGGACGAGCGTAGGCTCGACACCTTCCGCACGCAAACCGTCCAGCATGCGCAGCGTGCGTTCCGCATCCCCGGCGAGCGCGCATTCGCCGAGCTTGAAGACGTCGAAGCGGGCGCTGTCCGCCACGCTGTTCAGCACATCCTCGGCGGTGACGCGATCGCCGCGCACGAGCAGGCGCAGCTTCTCGATTTCCTGATGCGCGGCCAGCAGGTTGCCTTCGGTGCGCTCGGCCAGCAGGGCGAGCGCTTCGTCGTCCGCGTTCAGCTTCAGGCGACGACACCGCGTGCGCAGCCACGACACGAACTTCGAGGCCTCCACGGGCCACACCTGCACCCACGCACCGTGCTTTTCCACCGCACGCACCCACTCCGCGGCCTGCGCATCGCGATCGAGACGCGGGCAGGTGATGAGCAGCAGCCGGTCCGGATCCCGCGCTTCGAGCAGACTGACGAGCGCGGCGTTGCCCGTGGCACCGGGCTTCCCGCTCGCAAGCCGGATCTCCACGATGCGCCGCTCGGCAAACAACGAGAGCGTGCTCGCGGAGGCGCGCACGTCGTTCCAGTCCGAGCCGCGCTCGAGGAAATGCGTTTCGCGCTCGGTGAAACCGGCCGCGCGCGCCCGGGCACGCACGGCGTCCGCGGCTTCGCCCATGAGGAGCGGCTCGTCCCCGGAAATGAGGTATGCGGGCAGGAGCTGCTGCTCCAGATGCGTACCGAGGCTGTCTGCGTAGATCTTCAAATCGACCGTCGATTGGGGTGAGCGTCGCGAGCGACGATTATCCTTGAGTTGCCGGTCGGGGGGCCACCCGCTAGGCTACCCGCCGCTGTGGACTACCGTTCGCGTTCATCGCACGGTCCAGTGAGCCGGACCTCACGCATGCGCCGACTTCGCCACAACCGACTCATCACGCTCGTTGCACTGCTCGCGCTGTGCTTCGCGACGACGGCGTATGTGACGCACGGGTTCGCTCATGAGCCCGGCACGCCACCCGCGCACAAGGCCGCTCAGTGCGATGTGTGCTTGCAGTTCAACGGCAGCGCCGGCGTGCCAAATGCGGCAGGCATCGCGTGCAAGCCTCCGCTCGTGGCGCGCGTGCCCGTCGCGTCGACGCGCATCGTCTTTTCCTCGCGCAGGCACCTCAGCCATCGCCTGCCCCGTGCTCCCCCAGCGTTCGACCTGAGCTGATCACCGGCTCTCTGGCGGCGTGCCGCATTCGCGGCGAGCGTCTGTCAGGTCGCAGCCGGGAAACGTAGCGCCTTTGCCGGCGCAAACGACCGTTCCGTCCGAAAAACTCGCAGCAGAGCGTTTCGACGGAGCGACGGCCACCGACTTTCAGCAGGTCACGCCTATGAACACCTCCTTCCCGGCATGGGCCGGGCACACGCTCTTCCTGTTTGCATTGGGGATCTTCCCCGCACGAGCCGCCGATGAGGGGAGCCGTCCCGACGGTCTCGCCCAGGTGGTCATCACCGCCAGCCCGCTGCGCGAATCGATCTTCGAAACGGCACAGCCCGTGGCCGTGCTCGGTGGGGATGATCTCGTCCGCCTGCGCGCAGTGTCCCTGGGTGAGACGCTGTCCGCGCAGCCTGGCGTCTCGGCCACGTATTTCGGTCCGCAGGCGAGCCGGCCGGTGATTCGGGGCATCGGGGGTGAGCGGGTTCAGGTCTACGAAGATGGCGGAGCGGCGCTCGATGTGTCCGCCCTGTCCAGCGATCACGCCGTCACCCTGGATCCGCTGCTCGCCGAGCGCATCGAGGTCGTGCGAGGCCCGGCCACGCTGCTGTACGGCAACGGCGCCTCCGGCGGCCTCGTCAACGTGATCACAAACCGCATCCCGGAATCGATTCCTGAGCGCCCCGTCACCGCTGCCGTGGAGCTGCGGGGCGATACGGCCCTGGAAGAACGCGCCGTGGCGGGCCGCGTGGATGGCGGTTCGGGCTCTTTCGCCTGGCACGCGGACGCGCATAAGCGCGACACGAGCGACGTTCGCATTCCCGGGTTTGCGCTGTCCCGCGCATTGCGCGAGCAGCTCGCCGAAGCCGGTGAGCAGCCGGACGACATGCACAACCGCCTCCGGAACAGTCACAGCGAAACCTACGGTGGCTCAGCGGGAGGCGCGTGGATTGGCGACCGCGGCTTCGCGGGGCTGAGCGTCACGCGATACGACACCGACTACGGCTTGCCGGACAGCACCGGCGAGATCGGCGCGCACATCGACATGCGCCAGACGCGGTACGACCTCAAAGCTGAACTGCGCCAACCCAGCGAGTGGCTCAACACCGTGCGCGTGCGCTCCACGTACACCGATTACAGCCACGGCGAAATCGAAAGCACAGGCGAAACGGGCACGCTGTTTGAACAAGCCGGCTCGGACACGCGGCTGGTCGCGGACCACGCGCCGCTGTTCGGCTGGCGAGGAACATTCGGCGTGCAGTACCGGGACGTGGATCTCGATGTGACCGGCGAGGAAGCGTTGCTGCCGCCCTCGAGAACGCGCAACACCGGCGTGTTCGTCTTCGAGGAGCGCCCGTTCGGTCCGGTGACGGTCGAAGCGGGCGCGCGACTCGAAAGACAGGAGATCACACTTCCGGGGGAGCGCGGCGGGCCGGACTACGACAGGAATGCCGCGAGCGCATCGCTGGGCGCAGTGTGGCATCTGCCGTCGGACTACTCGCTCGCGCTCAACGTCACCGCGACCCAGCGCCATCCCACCGCGACCGAGCTGTTCGCGGATGGCCCGCATCTCGCGGCCCGGCGCTTCGAGATCGGCGATCCGACCCTGCGCCGCGAGCGCGCCACCACGTTCGACCTGAGCGTGCGCAAAGCCGCAGGAGAGTGGACGGGGTCTGCAACTGCATTCCTGAGCGACTACTCGCGGTACATCTATCCCGAGCTGACAGGCGAGCTCGCCGGGGATGAGGAGCCGCTGCCCGTTGCGCACTACGTGCAGCGAAACGCAAAGTTCAGAGGCTTCGAGCTGGAACTGCGTCCGCCCGCACTGGCGATCTCGACGAGTGTGCTGTCGAGCCGCGTCTTCGCGGACTACGTGCGCGCCACGCTGAAGGATGGCGGCGATGTCCCGCTCATTCCGCCGCTGCGCATCGGGGGCGAACTCACGTTCGAACAAGGTGCGTTCGCTGCCGGCGTTTCCGCCACCTGGTACGACCGACAGAACAAGCCCGGCGCCGGAGAGCTGCCGACGCCGGGATTCACGCTTGTGGATCTGGACCTGTCGTATCGGCTGCCGGCACGCGCGCGCGAGGTCTTTGTGTATCTGCGTGGTGAGAACCTGCTGGACGAAGAAGCACGCCGCCATGCCTCGCCGCTCAAGGACGTGGCGCCGTTGCCGGGCCGCGGTGTGGCCGCCGGCGTACGCGTGCAGCTCTGAGGCGCCCCATTCGCGTGATGGCGGTCGGATTCGGGACTTCGCGGGTTGAACCTGTGGCGCGAGCCATGGATAGTCGCGTCCGTCATGGAACGGGCTCCGATCCTGCCGAGGCTTCTCGTCAGCGCGCTGCTCGGCGCGACGGCCTTGTCGTTCGCAGCGGGGCAGCCGGCACCGAAGGCCGGGTCCGCCGGCGCCGCGGCACGTGCGCCGGCCCGGGCTTCCGCACCCGGCACAGCCGCCGCAAAGTCGAGAGCCTCCGGCGTTCGCGCGAAGACACCCGCGCGACCGCGCCAGAAGCCCGGCGAAGTGCTGGATCTGGACTGGCGCGAGCTGCTGCCCGCGAACGAGCGCGCACACTACAGCGCCGCGGCTCCACCGCCCGAGCACGGTCCGCTCGGCGAAGGCGGGCCCCCTGCCCTGCAGAAGCAAACCACCACGGTGAATGCGGATCTCGCCAACCTCACCGTGCGCATGCCCGGCTTCGTGGTTCCCCTGAGCCCACCCCGGGACGGCATGGTGAAGGAGTTCTTTCTCGTGCCGTACATCGGCGAGTGCATTCACGTGCCCCCGCCACCCCCGAACCAGATGGTGTATGTCACGAGCACCAGCGGCATTCCGGCGAATGCGATTCACGAAGCCTACTGGGTCACAGGTAAGATGCGCATCGAAACACGCAAGACCAAGCTCGGCACGGCGGCATACGTCCTGAGCGCCGGGAAGGTCGAGCTGTACCAGTACTGAAACGGCCGTAGCTTGCGGCGGGCAACGAAGCGCGTTGCGCGAAGCGGCCTTGAGCCCGGTGCGGCAAGCGAGCCGGCACATCAGGTTCCTGCCGGCGGCAACGAAGACGCCGTTCCGGAAGACTCGCCGCAGGCGATTTTTTGAAAAGGACACAGAAGGTCATCATGGCAACGTCCCGCCGGCGGCGCTCCCGCCAGAAGCAGAAGGTCGTCACGCGAACGCGTCGCTCTACCCCGCGCTCGCGGAAAGCGAAACCTGCTGAGCAGCCGAAGCGTCGGACCCCCGCCGCGGCAAAGCGCGCGAAATCCGCAGTCGGGGCGAACGTGCGACGGCGGCTCTATCCGCCCATCAAGCCCTACAACAGCGGCTTCCTGCGCGTGTCGGATCTGCACGAGATCTACTTCGAGGAATGCGGCAACCCGCGCGGCAAGCCCGCCGTCTTCCTGCATGGCGGCCCCGGCGGCGGCACAGATCCGAAGATGCGCCGTTTCTTCGATCCAAAGCGCTATCGCATCGTGCTGCTGGATCAACGCGGCTCGGGCAAGAGCCGGCCGCACGCGTGCCTCGAGCAGAACACCACGTGGGATCTCGTCGCGGATATCGAGCGCGTGCGCGAGCACCTCGGCATCGACAAGTGGCTCGTGTTCGGCGGCTCGTGGGGTTCCACACTGGCGCTCGCCTACGCGGAAACGCATCCGGATCGCGTGACCGAGATGATTCTGCGCGGCATCTTCCTGCTGCGCCGGTCGGAGCTCGAATGGTTCTACCAGAATCCGGAGGGTGCCGCGTCGCTGTATCCGGACCTGTGGGAGGAATTCCTCGCGCCGATTCCCGAATCCGAGCGCGGCGACATGATGGCGGCCTACTACAAGCGCCTGACGAGTGAAGACCCGAAGGAGCTCCGGCGCGCCGCGATCGCGTGGTCCGTTTGGGAAGGCGCCACGAGCTACCTGCAGTTCAAGCCGGATCACATCAAGCGGTTTCGTGAGGACGCGGCGTATGCGGCCGCCTTCGCGCGCATCGAGTGTCACTACTTCGTGAACAGAGGTTTCTTTCGAAGCGACACGCAGCTGCTGGAGGACGTCGGACGCATCCGTCACATTCCGGCTGTGATCGTGCAGGGCCGATACGACGTGGTGTGCCCCGCGCGCAGCGCGTGGGATCTGCACAAGGCCTGGCCCGAAGCCGACCTGCGCATCGTGCCGGACGCCGGCCACTCCGCCTTCGAGCCCGGCATCACGAGCGAGCTCGTGAGCGCCACGGACCGCTTCGCGCGTCGGTAATTCAATAACGAACCGCGCCCGTAGGCTTGCCCGCGCGGTCGATGACACCGAAGCGCTCGAGCCACAGGCGCGCATCCTCGGCGTCGCGCTCGAACCAGGCGCGGCTGCTCCCGAGCCGGAAGCTGTAGCCCCAGGCATCCATGTCGACGAAGAGCCGATCGCGGCCCACGCCAGGGAGCTCATCCGCTAGCAACACCTGCAGATAGCACACCGCATTCTCTTCCGCGTCGTCACCGCCCGCGTCGCGATCCAGCCCGACACGGCGCTCGGGACTCATGCAGATGTAGTGACACGCCTCGTGCAGGATGGAATGGATCGGCGTGTCCAGCCGCGCATAGAGTCGGCTGCCCTGAAGTCCGGCTTCGCTGTCTCCCCAGTACGAGCCCGGTATGACCTCGTTTGGCGCGACGAGCGTGAGATCGAGCCCGTATCGATGGAGCAGCAACGCCACCGCAACCCGATCCACGCCGGAGAGTCGCAGCACGCTCGGGATCGGCCCGGATGTCATGACTGGAGACGTGATGCCATGCGCGAATTGCGTCTTATCGCTGCGGGTGCAGGGAAGCGCGAGCGCGCTTCCTGCCAGCGATACTCCGCCGGAATCTGGCGCACGCGAACGTACTCAAAGTGCGTTTTTCGCTGCACCGTGGCGATCACAAGCTGGAAAGCCGCCGCATGACGATGCTGACGAGATCGCGCGCCATTCCCTCGCGAAGAATCGCCTCCTCGTTTTCCTTCGCAAGCAGCGTGCGCTCGTTGAAGCTGTAATCGCGCGTCACGGACACCTTCTGAGGCGGGAGCAGCTCCTTGTCCTTCCCGGTCACGGAGAACTCGACCGTATAGGTGACCTCGTATTCGCGTGGAACGTTGTTGGCCGAGACGGACAGGATCTTCTCCGTGACCTCGTCCCTGAGAATGTGCACCGTGCCTGAGGCATCCTCGCGCCGCGCCACCACCTTGCCGCCGGAGCTGATGAGCGCTTTGCGCAAGCCCTGAACGAAATCCGTCTGCTCATCTGGCGCAACGACGTAGGTCATGGCGAGGGCCGGCGGCAGAGGCGTGCGCCCCTGCAGGCGAAACCCGCACGCGCTCAGGCACATGAATGCCGCGGCAGCGAGCGCCGCGAGAGCGGTGTTGCGCACTCGGCGCGCCGGCAAGCCATGGCAGCACGGGCGCATGCGACGCGCACCCGTCAGTGCGACGTTTCCGCCGGCCCGCAACGCCATCACACCACCAGGTTCACGAGCTTGCCCGGCACATAGATGACCTTGCGCAACGGCTTGCCCTCCACGAACTTCTGAACGTTCGCATCTGCGAGGGCCGCGTCGCGCGCGACGGTCTCGTCCGCATCGGCTGGAATGGTGACACGACCGCGGAGCTTGCCACCCACCTGCACGACGACCTCGATCTCATCCTGCCTGAGGGCGGCTTCGTCGACCTCCGGCCACGGTGCATCCAGCAGATCGCCAAATTTCGCGGCAAAGCCCAGCTCACCCCACAGCGCGTGCGTGATATGCGGCGCGATGGGGTACAGGGTGCGCAGGAGAATGCCAATGCATTCGAATGCGAGGGACGTGCTGCTTCGCGCATCGTCAGTGTCGATGCTGTTCAGCATCTTCATGCATGCGGAAACAACCGTGTTGTACTGAATGCGCGAGTAGTCGTGCAGCGCCTGCTTCAGCGATGCGTGCACGGAGCGCCTCACAGCTGCCTGCTTCGGTGTGAGCGCCTTCTGCTCGACCGGCGCGAAACGCTCTTCCGGCTTGGCTTCGGAGGCCAGCAAATACGCGCGGCACACGCTCCATAGCTTGCGAAGGAAGCGCTGCACGCCGGCCGCACCCGAATCCGACCACACGGCGCTCTCCGCCGGCGGACCGGCGAACATCACGTAGGCGCGCGCCGTATCCGCGCCGAAGCGCTCGATGATGTCCTTCGGTTCGACGACGTTGTTCTTGCTCTTGGACATCTTCTCGATGCCGCCGAAGAGCACCGGCTGGCCGTCATCCAGCGCGACCGCACCCGTCGGACGACCCTTGTCGTCGTACTGCACGTCCACCTCCGCCGGGTAGTACCAGCGGCGGCGGCCGTTCGCGTCCTCGCGGTAGTAGCACTCCGCGAGCAGCATGCCCTGGGTGAAAAGACGGGTGAACGGCTCATCGATCTTCAGCAGGCCGAGATCGCGCATCACCTTCGTCCAGAACCGCGCGTACAGCAGGTGAAGCACCGCGTGCTCGATGCCGCCGATGTACTGATCCATCGGCATCCAGTACGCGACGCGCTCGTCCACCATGCGTTCCGCGTCGGGGCAGCAATAGCGCATGAAGTACCACGCGGAATCGACGAAGGTGTCCATCGTGTCCGTTTCGCGGCGCGCAGGCTTGCCGCACGTGGGACACGTGCACTCGAGAAAGCGCAGGTCCTTGTTCAGGGGGTTGCCCGTGCCATCCGGCACAAGATCTTCCGGCAGGACGACGGGCAGATCCTTCTCGGGCACGGGCACGGGCCCGCAGGCCTCGCAGTGGATGATGGGGATCGGCGTGCCCCAATAGCGCTGGCGGGAAATACCCCAGTCGCGCAGGCGCCAGCGGACCTGCTTCTCGCCGAGGCCTTTCGCGGCGAGATCGGCAGCGACCGCATCGACGGCAGCCTCATGGGCCAGCCCATCGTATTTGCCGCTGTTCACGCAGACACCGACGTCCTTTTCCCCGTACCAGGGCTGCCAGGCGCTCGTATCGAAATTGAAGCCGGGGTCCTTGTGCCGGATCACCTGGCGAATCGGCAGCCCATAGCGCTTCGCGAACGCGAAGTCGCGCTCGTCGTGCGCGGGCACGCCCATCACCGCGCCTTCGCCGTACGCCATCAGCACGTAGTTGCCGATCCACACGGGGAGGCGCTCGTTCGTGAGCGGATGCGTGACGTGGAAGCCGGTATCGATGCCCTTCTTTTCCTGTGTAGCGGCCTCTGCCTCGGAGACGCCGCCGTGCTTGCATTCCTCGATGAATGCGGCAAGCGCAGGATTGCTGCGCGCGAGATGAGTGGCCAGCGGATGTTCGGCGGCAATCGCGACGAACGTGACACCCATGATCGTGTCCGCGCGCGTGGTGAAGGCGCGCAGCACACCCTTGGCCGGCAGATCCGTGACCGGCCCGCTGAGCTCGTACGGAAACCCGACGTTCACGCCGGAGCTGCGGCCGATCCAGTTCTCCTGCATCGTGCGAACCTGCTGCGGCCAGCCATCCAGCTTGTTCTGGACGAAATCGAGCAGCTCCTCGGCGTAGCGCGTGATCGCGAGGTAGTACCCCGGAATCTCACGCTTCTCGACCAGGGCGCCGGAGCGCCAGCCGCGCCCGTCGATCACCTGCTCGTTCGCGAGCACGGTCTGATCGACCGGGTCCCAGTTCACCGTCTGCGTCTTGCGGTAGGCGATGCCCTTCTCGAGCATCTTGAGGAACAGCCACTGATTCCAGCGGTAGTAGCTCGGGTCGCACGTGGCGATTTCGCGGGACCAGTCGAAGGCGAGGCCGAGCGGCTGCATCTGCGCCTTCATCTCCGCGATGTTCGCGCGCGTCCACTTCGCCGGCGCGATGCCCTTCTCGATCGCGGCATTCTCCGCGGGCAGGCCGAAGGCATCCCAGCCCATCGGCATGAGGACGTTCCGGCCCTGCATGCGCAGGCTCCGGTACATCACGTCGTTGATCGTGTAATTGCGGACGTGCCCCATGTGCAGCTTGCCGGAGGGATACGGCAGCATCGAGCAGGCGTAGTACTTCGGGCGGGAAGCATCCTCGCGGGTGCGGAATGCATCACGCGCCGCCCAGTCGTTCTGCGCGGCGCGCTCGACCGCCGCGGCGTTGTAGAGCTCGTCCATACGGGAAAAGGCTGGAAACTCAGGTGTTTGCGAAAAGCGCGCAGGATACACGAGAAAACGCAGGGCCGGGGGGGGGGGGGGCGGCCGGGGCCCG
>JADGHX010000039.1 GCA_019683695.1 Steroidobacteraceae bacterium | reverse complement strand
CCGCTAGAGGGCGCCCTGCAGGCGTGGAACCGTTGCGCATCGGCCCATACGTTCTGAGCTCGCGAGCCGTGCTTGCACCCATGGCCGGCGTGACCGATCGGCCGTTCCGCATTCTGTGCCGTCGTCTCGGTGCGGGGCTCGCCGCCTCGGAGATGATCACCTCCGACATGCGGCTGTGGAACACGCCGAAGTCACGGCGGCGCCGGGATCACGAGGGCGAACCGGAGCCGCGCGTTGTGCAGCTCGCGGGCTCGGAGCCCGCCGCGCTCGCCGAGGCGGCCCGTCAGAACGTGGATCTCGGCGCGCAGATCATCGACATCAACATGGGCTGCCCCGCGAAGAAGGTGTGCGGCAAGGCCTGCGGCTCGGCGCTGCTCAAGGATGAAGCGCTCGTTGCGCGCGTGCTCGAAGCCGTGGTGAACGCGGTTTCCGTGCCCGTGACGCTGAAAATTCGCACCGGCTGGAGTCCCGCCATGCGCAACGGCGTGCGCATCGCGCGCATTGCGGAAGCTGCGGGCGTGCAGGCACTCGCCGTGCATGGACGGACCCGCGAGGATTTTTATACAGGTTCCGCGGAGTACGACACCATTCGTGAGATCAAGTCTTGTATTTCCATTCCCGTTTTTGCGAACGGCGACATCGATTCAGGCGCGAAAGCGCGCAACGTGCTTGATTTCACTCGCGCCGACGGCGTAATGATCGGCCGCGCAAGTCATGGTGCGCCATGGATCTTTCGCGCGGTCCATTCAGAGCTGACCGCAGAGAAGTCGGTCGCGCCGCTCTCGCGCGAGGAGGTGCGTGGTATTATCTTGTCGCACCTCGAAGCCTTGTACGCCTTCTACGGCGAGGACACCGGGGTGCGAGTCGCACGCAAACATCTCGGCTGGTATTTCGCTCCGCTATTTGACTCCGCGCTCGTGCGCGCCAGTCTCATGGCGCAGGACACTACCGCTTCACAGTTTGCCGCGGCTAAAGTTCATCTCGATGGGTGGGTCGAGGATGGAGCCGCGAAAGCGGCCTGACGTTTTGAGTTACAGCCGGGGAAGTCCACGCATGCCAGCAGCCAAGAAAAAAAGCCGCCCTCGCAGGGAGTACGTTGCGAGAGCGAGTGGCAAGGAAGTGCCGCTGAGAAACCACGCAGAGCAGGCTCTCCAGGACTATTTCGCAAGCCTGAACGGGCATCGGCCGGCGCAGCTGTACGACATGGTTCTGCGCGAGGTGGAAGAGCCTCTCTTCAAGGCCGTGCTTCAGTACGTCGAAGGTAACCAGAGCCGGGCCGCCGGCATCCTGGGCATCAATCGCGGCACGCTGCGCAAGAAATTGCGGCAGTTCGGTCTTTCGGCGTAAGGTGCGCGCCGGCCCCGCGCGCCATGTAGCGTGTGAGGGCCGGTGATCTCCCATGCTCGTTCCCATTCGGCGCGCACTGCTTTCCGTTTCCGACAAGACCGGTGTTGTCGCGCTTGCGCGCGAGCTGGCGCGGCGGAACATCGAGCTCCTCTCCACCGGCGGCACGGCGAAGCTGCTTGCCGAAGCAGGGCTTGCCGTGAAGGAAGTGGCAAGCCATACGGGCTTTCCGGAAATCATGGATGGGCGGGTGAAGACCCTTCATCCGCGCATTCACGGCGGCCTGCTCGGGCGGCGCGGCATCGACGATGCCGTCATGGCCACGCACGGGATCGAGCCCATCGATCTGCTCGTCGTGAACCTGTATCCGTTCGCGCAGACCGTGGCGCGGCCCGACTGCACCTACGAGCAGGCGGTGGAGAACATCGACATCGGCGGGCCCGCGATGGTGCGCGCGGCCGCGAAGAA
This sequence comes from Steroidobacteraceae bacterium, assembly GCA_019683695.1. Lineage (GTDB taxonomy): Bacteria > Pseudomonadota > Gammaproteobacteria > Steroidobacterales > Steroidobacteraceae > JADGHX01. Next base: position 29,650 of record JADGHX010000039.1, on the reverse strand, counting down.
TCACGAATCCGTTGTGGTCGTGGTCGATCCGGCGGATTACGAGCCGCTTGTCGAGGAGCTCGCCGCACAGTCCGGCGGCACAACGCTCGCCACGCGCTCACGTCTCGCAGCGAAGGCTTTTGCGCACACGGCTCGCTACGACACCATGGTGTCGAGCTATCTGCTCGCGCGCCACGCCGTGCCACAGGAGCGCTTTCCCGCCACGCTGCCTCTGGTCTTCGAAAAGGTTCAGGACCTTCGCTACGGTGAGAACCCTCACCAGCAGGCGGCGTTCTATCGCGAGCTGAGCGCGCGTGGCGCAGGCGTGGCCACGGCCCGCTTCGTGCAGGGGCGCGATCTGTCGTTCAACAACATCGCGGATGCGGACACCGCTATCGAATGCGTGCGGCAGTTCGATGAGCCGGCGTGCGTCATCGTGAAGCACGCGAACCCGTGCGGCGTGTGTGTGGCCGCCAGTGTTCCGGAGGCGTACGACGGTGCGTATCGCACCGACCCGACGTCCGCTTTCGGCGGCATCATCGCGTTCAACCGGCCGCTGGATGCCGCCACCGCGCGCGCCATCGTGGATCGGCAGTTCGTTGAGGTCATCGCCGCGACGGCCGTGAACGAAGACGCGCTGCCCATCCTCGCCGCAAAGCCCAACGTGCGTGTGCTTGCACTGGGCGATCTGCAGGCGCCGCCCTCGGGCGATCTGGAATTGCGAAGCGTCGCCGGCGGCCTGCTCGTGCAGACGCGAGATCTCGGGCGCGTGACGGAAGCCAATCTCCAGGTGGTGACGCAGCGCAAGCCGACGCCGGATGAGGTCAAGGATCTGCTCTTCGCCTGGCGCGTCTGCAAGTTCGTGAAGTCGAACGCCATCGTGTACGCACGAAACCGCACGACCGTCGGCGTGGGTGCAGGCCAGATGAGCCGTGTGTATTCGAGCCGGCTCGCCGCCATGAAAGCCGCGGATGAAAAACTCGCCGTAACGGGCGCGGTGATGGCTTCCGACGCGTTCTTCCCGTTTCGCGACGGTCTGGACGTCGCGGCGAGCTTCGGCATCAAGGCCGTGATCCAACCGGGCGGCTCGCGGCGCGACGATGAGGTCATCGCTGCGGCGAACGAGCACGGCATCGCCATGGTATTCACCGGGATGCGACACTTCCGGCATTGAGCAGGTGGTGCGGCGGCGTCCGCGTCCGTGCTGTGTCCGGAAAGTTCGATCCGTATGCGCGCGCTCGCTGGCGCGTGACATTCATTGCACGAGGCAAACAGTACTCATGAAGGTTCTGATCGTCGGCTCCGGAGGACGCGAGCACGCCCTGGCGTGGAAATGCGCATCGGCGGCGCGCGTCACGGAAGTGCTCGTCGCGCCGGGCAATGCCGGCACGGCACGTGAGCCGAAGGTGCGCAACGTGGAGGTCGGCGTGGACGACATCGCCGGCCTGGTGCGTCTGGCCCAGACGGAATCGGTGGACCTGACGATCATCGGCCCGGAAGCCCCGCTCGTGGCGGGAGTGGTGGACGCGTTCCAGCAGCGCGGACTGCGGTGCTTCGGCCCGACGCGCAAGGCGGCGCAGCTCGAGGGCTCCAAGGCCTTCACGAAGGACTTCCTCAAGCGCCACGGCATTCCGACCGCAAGCTACGCCACATTCACGCGCGAAACCTTCGACCCGTCCTACCTCCAGAAGCAGCGCATGCCCATCGTGGTGAAGGCCAGCGGGCTGGCGGCCGGCAAGGGCGTCGTGATCGTGGACTCCGTCGCCGAAGCCATCGCCACGGCGCGCGCGATGTTCGACGGTCGGTTCGGTGATGCGGGCGAGGAAGTCGTCATCGAGGAATTCCTGCAGGGCGAGGAAGCAAGCTTCATCGTGATGGCGGATGGGCGGAACATCCTGCCCCTGGCGAGCTCGCAGGATCACAAGCGGCGCGACGATGGCGATCACGGCCCGAACACGGGCGGCATGGGCGCCTATTCCCCTGCGCCCGTGGTCACACCGCAGATGCACGCGCGCATCATGAAGCAGGTGATCGAGCCCACGATCCGAGGGCTTGAGAAGGATGGCATGCCGTACACCGGCTTCCTGTACGCGGGCATCATGGTGGCCGCGGATGGCACACCCAATGTCCTCGAGTTCAATTGCCGCATGGGCGACCCCGAGACACAGCCCATCATGATGCGCCTCGAGTCGGATCTCACCGAGCTCTGCGAGGCGGCGCTCGACGGCAGGCTCGATTCCGTGCAGGCCAGATGGGATTCGCGCGCGGCGCTCGGTGTGGTGCTCGCCGCCAGCGGCTATCCCGATAGCGTTCGCAAGGGCGACGTCATTCAGGGCCTGGACAAGGCCGCAACGCTGCCCGGCAAGGTGTTTCACGCGGGCACGCGCCTCGACGAGCAGGGCCAGGTGGTCACGAACGGTGGCCGCGTCCTGTGTGCCGTCGGGCTCGGCGCGAACGTGCGCGAAGCCCAGCGTGAAGCCTACGCACTCGCGGATGCCATTCACTGGCCCGGCGTGCAGTATCGCCGGGATATCGGTTATCGCGCCGTGGAGCGCGAGCGCGCCGCGGCGCGCGCCGGCAAGTAAGCTCGCGTGACGGCTGCGGGCGAGACAGCAACCGGCCCCGCCACCGCTTCGGCCCGCACGCCCAGTCAGTTCCGGCTCCTCGCGCAGCGCCGTTTCCTGCCCTTCTTCGGGGCCCAGGCGCTCGGCGCGTTCAACGACAATGTGTACCGGAACGTGCTGGTCATTCTCATTGCGTTCCACGGTGCCTCGGCCGCGTCGCTGCCCGGGGAAGTGCTCACGAATCTCGCCGGCGGCGTGTTCATCCTGCCCTTCGTGCTGCTCTCCGGCCTTGCCGGGCAGATCGCGGACCGCTTCGACAAGTCGCGCATCGTGCAGGCCGTGAAAGCGAGCGAGATCCTGATCATGGTGCTTGCCGGCGCGGGGCTCGCGACTTTCGATCTCGGTCTGCTGTTCCTCGCGCTGTTTCTGCTGGGCGTGCATTCGACGTTCTTCGCGCCGGCGAAGTACGGGCTGCTGCCTCAGATTCTGCGGCCTGCCGAGCTGGTCGGCGGCAACGCGCTCCTGGAGGCGGGCACGTTCCTCGCGATCTTGCTTGGAACGCTTGCGGGCGGTGTGCTCGCCGGCAGCTCTGGAACGAGCGTCATCGTCTTCGCGCTTGTGGCGCTGGCCGGCATCGGGTTCGTCCTGAGTCTGGCCATGCCGCGCGTGCTCCCGGCGGACCCGCAGCTCGTCATCGACTGGAATCCGTGGCGCTCAACCCTCGCGAACCTGCGCGCCGCGCGGGAATCGCGCACGGTGTTCCTGTCCATCCTGGGCAACTCTTGGTTCTGGTTCTGCGGCGCCCTCGTGCTCGCGCAACTGCCGTTGTTCGTCAGGGTCGTGCTGAATGGCACGGAAACGGTAGTGACGCTCTTTCTCGTCGTGTTTTCCGCAGGCGTGGGCGCGGGTTCCTTGCTTTGCGAGGCGCTTTCCGCGCGCAAGGTCGAGATCGGGCTCGTGCCGTTCGGCTCGATCGGCCTCACGGTATTCGCGCTCGATCTTGCGCTGGCGGCACCTGCGCAGCCCGCACCGGAGACCGTGGGAGCGGCCGCCTTCCTGCAGCAGCCCGGCGCGTGGCGTCTGCTGGTCGATCTGGGGCTGGTCGGTGTGTCGGGTGGCATCTTCGTCGTGCCGCTGTACGCGCTCATTCAGCAGCGCTCCCGCCCCGAGGCGGTGTCGCGCGTCATCAGCGCGAACAACATTCTCAACTCACTGTTCATCGTGGCGGCTGCGCTCTTCGCCGCGACGGCGTTGCGTGCCGGGCTCACGATCCCGCAGCTGATCGGGGTCATGGCGGTGATGAACGCCGCCGTGGCCATCTACATCTACACGCTCGTTCCCGAGTTCCTGCTGCGTTTCCTGTCCTGGCTGCTCATCCATGTGGTGTACCGGCTGCGCGTGGAAGGCATCGATCGCATTCCGGATCGCGGCCCGGCGCTGCTCATCTGCAACCACGTGAGCTTCGTGGACCCGATCGTCATCTCGGCGGCGTGCCGCAGACCGGTGCGCTTCATCATGGATGCCTCCATCTTTCGCATCCCGGTTCTGAATGCGGTATTTCGCGGCATGAAGGCGATTCCGGTCGCGCCGGCGCGCGAGGAACCGGAAACCTACGAACGCGCGTTCGCGGTGGTGGCGCAGGAACTGCGCGCGGGCCAGCTGGTATGCATCTTTCCGGAAGGGCGACTGACGCCCGACGGCGAGGTTCAGCCGTTCCGGCCGGGGTTGTTGCGTATCTTGCGCGAGACGCCCGTGCCCGTGATTCCGCTCGCGCTGTCGAACCTGTGGGGCTCGATGTTCTCGCGATTCGATCCGGCACCCTGGAAACGGCTTCCCCGCCGCTTTCTGGCGCGCATCACGCTCGCGGCAGGAGAGCCCGTGCCGCCGGAGGCCGTGTCGCTCGAGGATCTGCGGGAGCGCGTGCTCGCGTTGAGGCATCAGCCGTGAGTGCACGCTCCAAACGAGCGTGCACACGCAAAAGACGCGGAAGGCTTTGCGCCTCCCGCATCAGTTGGAAGCTCGCGATCCCGCAGTGAGAGCGGGGTCGTTCGTCGCGGCCGTTACCGAACCCTGCCGCGGCGGAACAGATTCACGATCGCCAGCAGGATCACCGCGCCGAGGAACGACACGCCGATGCTGGGAAGGCTCAAGTCGCCCTGATTGATCGTGCCTGCGCCCACGAGCGGGCTGATGAGCCATCCGCCGAGCAGCGCGCCCACGATGCCGACGACAATGTTCAGCAGGATGCCCTGCTGCGCACTGGTGCGCATCACGAGGCTCGCCAGCCAGCCAATCACGCCGCCAATCACCAGCCAGATCAGAATGTTCATAAGGCTCCCCTTACCTCTCGAGTCCGGTCGTACGCCGGAGCGCAAGCACCGGCGCGATGATTAACCCTCGAAAGCCCCGGGGTGTTCCATCAGTCAAGCTGGCAGCTCAGGCTTCTCGTTGTCCTACATCCGCTCTAAATCGTGCACCGGCCTTCTCGGAAGTGGATGCCGCGTTCGGGCGCACAGACCTGCAGCCTGCACTCAATCGGTACGCAAAGGTTGTGCATAACCCCCTGGGGCGCGTAGCTCGCGACGGGTGCGGTGGCATGCACATTGCAAGCAGTCCCGCGGCCGCGGCGACTGACGCATTCGGCCGCGATGCGGTGATGGCGAGCCGCCCATCGCGCCCGTGCAGGGCGCAACATGGCGAACACCGTGTCCGAACGAACCGTCGCGGTTGATCCTGTTCCGATGAAGGGAGACGCAGATGAACAATCCTGATGCCTGGCTCGAACAGCAGTTCTGCCGGTCCGTCGCTTCCGCGCTGCTCGCACGCAACGAGTATTTCGAGCTGCTGGAGGATGCAACGGTCCCGCCGGCGCAACTGGCCCGCGCCCGCGCGAGCTGGATTCAGCACGCGGAGGTCGCGCACACCCTCAAGGGGTTGTTCGGTACAGGCTGACGGCGTGACGTTCAGAAGCTGGCGCGAAAGAAGATCTCCGGACCCTTGATCGTCTGATCGAAACGCCCGGTGAGGTCATCGTCGTCGGACGTTTCGTCATCGCCCACGTCGACGAGCGCGCGCAGCTTCGTGAAGCCGAGACCCACGGCCCAATTACTACGCCAGCGGTACTGCACATCCGCATGGTAATCCGCCATGGCGCCCTGGAATTCATCGACACGAGCCGAGAGGCGTTGGGCGCGCGCGTTGAGCGCCCAGCGTTTGGAGATGCGCCAGGTGCCGTCGATCGCCAGCGTCGGGAACCCTCCGACCGCATCCTGCCGTTCGCGGATGTTGCGCTCCACGACCCGGCCTTGCGCCTTCGCCTCCAGCATCGACACGCCAATCCCCACGCCGAGCTCGAAGCGCTCGCGATGCAACAGCGAACGCGTGTACGTGAAGGTGAGCTGGCGCCATTCCATGCTCGTCTGCGCGCGGTCGCCGACATTGAATGTCTGATCGCCGAAGTTGATCGGCTCATCGAGCAGGACGTCTCCAAACCGGGACAACTTCAGGTAGTCCACACGCAGCCGGTTGCGCTCGCCGAACCGGAACAGCAGCTCCGCGCGCGCGTCGTGTTCCCGGTCGGGAAACCCGAGGTCCTCTTCCGCGACCAGCTCCGTGCCCGGCCCGGCGCTGCTGTCGAGGCGCAGGTCCGTATCGATGGAGGACGGGAAATACGACACGCGAAGCGCGAAGCGGTCCGTGATCGGGCTGGCGATGGTGCGCTCGGGTGGCTTCAGAACGGCCGAAGCCGGCTGAGGCGGCTCGGCCGCACCAGCCGTCTGGGCGTACACGAACAGCGTCGCAAGCAGCGCGAAGCACGGGCGCATGCGGGAAGGCTCCGAACGGACAAACAAGCGCCGGGCATCTTCTTACATGCCGTGAGGCCACGCCAGCGTCGGCGGTTGCCGACGAATGCAAGTGTGAAGGGTTCCACACGCGCGTGTGACGTGGATCGCGGACCCGCAACGCACGCGTGGGACCGGCGCACGTTGAGCCGGTGAGCAGACAGTCCGCAGTGGCCGGGCGCAAGGTTCGAACGCGCCCGCCCGGGGTCAGCGCTTCATCGCCTCGAAGAATTCCGCGTTCGACTTCGTGTCCTTCATCTTGTCGAGCAGGAATTCGATCGCGGCCAGCTCGTCCATGGGATGCAGGAGCTTGCGCAGGATCCACATCTTGGCGAGCTCGCTCGGGTCCGTGATCAGCTCTTCCTTGCGCGTGCCGGAGCGGTTGATGTTCACCGCCGGGAACACACGCTTCTCGGAGATGCGACGGTCCAGGTGGATCTCGCTGTTACCCGTGCCCTTGAATTCCTCGTAGATGACATCGTCCATCTTCGAGCCCGTGTCGATCAGGGCCGTGGCGAGAATCGTGAGGCTGCCGCCTTCCTCGATGTTGCGCGCGGCGCCGAAGAAGCGCTTCGGACGCTGCAGGGCATTCGCGTCCACGCCGCCGGTCAGCACCTTGCCCGAAGAGGGCACGACGGTGTTGTAGGCGCGCGCGAGGCGCGTGATGGAGTCGAGCAGGATCACGACGTCCTTCTTGTGCTCGACGAGGCGCTTCGCCTTCTCGATGACCATCTCGGCCACCTGCACGTGACGCGCGGCGGGCTCGTCGAACGTGGACGAGACCACTTCACCCTTCACCGTGCGCTGCATCTCCGTGACTTCCTCGGGCCGCTCGTCGATGAGCAGCACGATGAGGTAGACCTCGGGATGGTTCGAGGTGATCGCGGTGGCGATGTTCTGCAGCAGCATCGTCTTGCCCGCCTTCGGCGGCGAGACGATGAGGCCGCGCTGGCCCTTGCCGATCGGCGCAACCAGATCGATGGTGCGCGCGGTGAGATCCTCGGTGGAACCGTTGCCGCGCTCGAGCTTGAGCCGCTTCGTCGGATGAAAGGGCGTCAGGTTCTCGAACAGCACCTTGTTGCGCGAGCTGTCCGGCGAATCGAAGTTGATCTCGCCGACCTTGAGCAGCGCGAAGTAGCGCTCGCCATCCTTCGGCGGGCGGATGAGCCCGGAGATGGTGTCGCCCGTGCGCAGGTTGAAACGGCGGATCTGGCTCGGGCTCACGTAAATGTCATCGGGGCCGGCCAGGTACGAGCCATCGGAGGAGCGCAGGAAGCCGAAGCCGTCCTGCAGGATCTCGAGCACGCCATCGCCGTAGATGTTCTCTCCGTTCCTCGCATGGGCCTTGAGGATGGAGAAGATGATGTCCTGCTTGCGGGAGCGGGCCAGATTCTCCAGGCCCATGGATTCGGCGAGCTTGACGAGTTCGTGGATGGGCTTCGACTTCAGCTCCGTGAGGTTCATGGAGCTGCGGGACTGGGTCAGCTCGGCCGGGCTGATGATCTCGGCGTCGTCCTCCAGGAGCTCCGGCTCGTGGATCTCCTCCTGGCGACCGCCGTTGTTGCCGCGGTTGCCGTCCCGGTTTCCGTCGCGGTTTCCATCGCGCATCCCGCCGTGTCGCGGGCCCTTGGGCCGGTTGCGGCCCTGATTGCCGAGATAGCCTCTCACAGGTTGGTGTCCAGAAATGCCGAGAGCTGGGATTTGGACACGGCCCCCACTTTCTGGGCCTCGACCGTGCCGTTCTTGAAGAGAATCAGTGTGGGGATGCCGCGGATACCGAACTTGGGCGGCGTCTGGGGATTCTCGTCGATGTTCAGTTTGGCGACCTTGAGGCGGTCGCTGTATTCGTTCGCAATCTCATCCAGGATGGGCGCGATCATCTTGCAGGGGCCGCACCATTCGGCCCAGAAGTCCAGGAGAACGGGTTTGTCGGACTTCAGGACGTCCTGGGTGAACGTGGCATCCGTCGTATGCACGATGTGCGGGCTACTCACGCGGTCAAACCTCCGGTGGGAGAGCAGAATTTATGGGATAGGCCGCTCGAGATCGGTCGTCCGAAGGGGTGGCGGGAGCTCCAACAAGCTCATGCCAGATACACCCGTCAAACGGTTAAACTACGAGGTGTTTAGCCTTAGGGATTTGCGATCTGGAGTCGGAAGGTCGCGGGTGTGAAGTCCCGCTGTCTTGACGGGCTTTTTAGCGCTTCCCAACCGCTTTTTCAAGTCCCGGAACGGGACGCCATTCAGGTAATCAGCCACCAGATGAGTGAACCCCATAGCACTTCCACGAGCTTCGATTCGTTGGGCCTCGCGCCTGCGCTTGCGCAAGGCATTCAGGATGCCGGCTTCCGGCAGTGCACGCCGATTCAGGCGCAGACACTGCCTGTCGCGCTCGCGCGTCGTGATGTCGCCGGCCAGGCGCAGACCGGCACCGGGAAGACGGCAGCGTTTCTGATTGCGCTGTATCAAACGCTTCTCACGCACCCGCCCTCGAGCCAGCGGAGTGCAAGCTCCATCCGCGCACTCGTCGTCGCACCCACTCGAGAGCTCGCCGTACAGATTCATCACGATGCCGAAATACTCGGCAAACACACGGGGCTCAGGCACGCCGTCGTTTTCGGTGGCGTGGACTACGAGAAGCAGCGCAAGCAGGTCGCTGAAGGCGTCGATGTGCTCATCGGCACACCTGGCAGGCTCATCGACTACATGAAGCAACGTGTATTCGACATGCGTCATGTGCAGGTGCTGGTGCTCGATGAAGCCGATCGCATGTTCGATCTCGGCTTCATTGCCGATATTCGCTACATCCTGCGCCGCCTGCCGCCGCCGCATCAGCGTTTGTCGATGCTGTTCTCCGCAACGCTCTCGCACCGCGTGCTCGAGCTTGCATACGAGCACATGAACAACCCTGAGCTCGTGCGTATCGAGCCGGACAAGATGACGGTCGACCGTGTGCGGCAGGTGATGTACTACCCCTCCATGGAAGAGAAGGTGCCGCTGCTCATCGGCCTGCTACGGCAGAGCGAGGCGCGCCGGACGATGGTGTTCGTGAACACCAAGCGCATGGCCGAGCGGCTCGAAGCCATCCTGAACGCCAACGGCTTTCACGCGCAGGCGATCTCGGGGGATGTGCCCCAGCAGAAGCGGCTGCGCTTCCTGCGGGAGTTCCACAACGGCGATCTCGCGGTGCTCATCGCCACCGACGTGGCCTCCCGCGGCCTGCACATCCCGGACGTGAGCCACGTGTTCAACTTCGACCTGCCGCAGGACGCCGCGGACTACGTCCACCGCATCGGCCGCACCGCACGGGCCGGCGCGGAAGGCGACGCCATCAGCTTCGCGTGCGAGGAATTTGCAGTGTCACTGCCGGAAATCGAGGCGTACATCGGCCACAAGGTGCCTTCTGCCCCGATTGCCCCGGAGCTGCTCGCCACGGACGTGAAGACGCCCGACCCGCACGAGCACGGCTCGAAGCCGCATCACGGGCGCGGTGGCCATCGAAATCGAAGCCATGGGAGCCGCAACGGCGGCGCAAGCGGCGGATCCGGCGGCGGGGGTGGCCGGCGCCGTCGGGGCCGCAAGGGGTCCGGGCCTTCCGCAAGCCCGCCTCAGCCGCCCAAGACCTGATCCGTCCCCTCTAGTTCCGCCACGGTATCCATCGTCGCAAACGCTTCGTCGTGCGTCCGTGGCGGACCGGATGAATCCGGCCGCCGGATTGCAAAGATCCAGCGGATGCCCGCCTCGCGCGCGGCGCGCAGCACGGCGGGGCTGTCGTCCACGAACATGGAGCGCTCGGGATCGAAGGGCTCCACTTCCCGGATCGCGCGCCAGAAGCGTGGATCCTCCTTCGGCGCACCGAAGCGATGGGAGCTGTGGACCGCGTCGAAATACCGCGTGACGCCGGTGCGCTCGTCCTTGATCTGCAGGGCCACCGGGTGCGCATTCGTGAGCAGCACCAGCCGTTTGCCGAGTGCGCGCAGACGCTGCAAGAAGGCCTCTGCCCCGGGGATCCACCCTATGCGTTCGCTGGTGGCGCGTTTCAAGGCCGCAACGTCGAGGCCCAGCTCGCGACTCCAGTACTCGACGCAATACCAGTTGAGCGTGTGCTGGCAGGCCTGGAAGCGGGGCTTCAGCAGCTCGCGCGCGGCCTCTACCGAGAGCGAGCGCGGCGTCCCGTAGGTGGCGGGTATGTGGTGCCACCAGAAGTAGGTATCAAACGCCAGATCGAGCAGCGTGCCGTCAAGGTCCAGCAGGACCGTATCGATATGGTCCCAGCGAGGTTTCTGTGCAGCGGTCAGGGTCATGGGGACTATGATAGGGGCAATCGGCCTCGTGGCCCTTGTGGCGCGCCCCTGGCCGGTTCGCTAAGCTACGGCCCCGCCTGGAAAAGGGGCGGATGTGTCGCTACGCCAGAGGAACCCGCTGGCACCTTCAGGCCATGGCGGAAATCGAAGACAACGTCGACCGCGAGCTGTTTCGCAACTTCGAGAAGTTGCGCTCGCTGCGAATCGAGCACCGGGACCTGGACGAGATCATCTCGCGCCTGGCGCTGGACGCGCATGTGGACGAGCTGCAGATGAAGCGCTTGAAAAAGCGCAAGCTGATGCTGAAGGATCAGATCACCCGTCTGGAAAGCCAGCTCATCCCGGACCTGAACGCCTGATTTGCGCGCGCCGCTTGCAACGCCTCACCCGCGACGGACTACATGGATAGCGCCGACAGCGCCCTGAAAACCTTTTTCGTCAGGCTCGCCTCGCCCGAAATCCTGGCTGAAATCATAGCCGTCGTGATCGCCAGCCTGATCGCGGTGGCCGGCGCCCATGCGGTACGGGCGTGGCACCGGCGGCATGAGCCCGCGGACACGGCCGGCACCGGATGGGGCCGCATCGTGGAGGCGACCGTCATCGGCGTCCCCATCCTGCTGGCGCTGATCGTCCTCGCGCTCGTCCGGTGGGGGCTTGCGCTGCTCGGCATGCACACGGCGGTGGTGGACACCGCCCTGCAGCTCACGATCGCCTTCGTCATCGTGCGGATGGGCGTCTACGTCCTGCGTCTGATGCTCGGGGGCGAGAGCTGGATCCAGGTGTGGGAGACGCGCATCGCGTTCCTGCTCTGGCTGCTCGTGAGCTTCGAGCTGCTCGGCTGGTTCAGCCTCGCCGAAGCCACCCTCGACAAGATCGACCTCATCCCGGGCAAGACGCAGTTCAGCCTGTGGGCGCTGCTGAAAGGCGTGGTGGTCGTGTCGGGATTCGTCGTCGTGACGAGTCTCGCCGCGCGCGCCGCCGAGCGCCGGATCATGAAGGTCGAGGCGCTGGCCGTCTCCACGCGCATCGGCATCTCGAAGTTTGCGTACTTCGCGCTCGTGGGCGTGGGGGTCCTGCTCGGCATCAATGCCGCAGGCGTGGACGTCACCACGCTGAATGTGCTGACGGGTGCCATCGGCCTCGGCCTCGGCTTCGGCCTGCAGGCCATCGCCAGCAATTTCGTGAGCGGCTTCGTGCTGCTCATGGACAAATCCATCAAGCCCGGGGACGTCATCAGCTTCACCGGCCACACGGGCACGAGCACGGAAAACTTCGGGTGGGTGCAGGAGCTGCGCGGACGATACGTGGTGGTGCGCGATCGCGATGGCGTGGAGACGCTCGTCCCGAACCAGAACCTCATCACTAATTCGGTCATCAACTGGAGCTATTCGGACCAGCGCGTGCGCCTGCGCCTGCCAGTGATGATCAGCTACGAGGATGACCCGGAAGTGGCCCTGCAGGCGCTGCTCGAAGCCACGCAGCACCATCCGCGCATCCTCCGCGACCCCGGGCCCGTGACGCGCCTCATGAGCTTCGAGGACTACGGCATGCGCCTCGAGGTGCGGTTCTGGATCGCGGACCCGATGAACGGCGTGAACAACGTGCGCTCGGACGTGAACCGCGCCATCTGGCGCGTGTTCAAGGCCCACGGCATCAAGATCCCTGTGGCGCAGCGGGAGCTGCGCATGCTGGAGCGCCGCGAGCGGCCGACCCGCCCCCGTCCGGTTCGACAACCGGAGGATGCGGACGTCGACCTCGACGCCAGCGGCTCGGACGACCGCCTGCTGTAAGCGCGCGCTTCCTCATGCCCCTGGAAGTGACGCCTGCCGTGACGATCCCGGACAGTGACCTGTCCGTGTCCTTCGTCCGGGCGTCCGGGCCGGGCGGCCAGAACGTGAACAAGGTCGCCACGGCGGTTCAGTTGCGTTTCGAGCTGGCCTCCACGGTTGCGCTGCCGGAGCGGGTGAAAGCCCGGCTGCGCGCACTCGCCGGGCGGCGCGTGACAGACGACGGCGCGCTGCTCATCATTGCGCGGAACCACCGCACGCAGGAGCAGAACCGACGCGAGGCGTTTGAGCGTCTGGCAGATCTCATCCGCAAGGCGCTCATCGAACCGAAGGTGCGCAAGCCCACGCGGCCGACGCGCGCCTCGAAGGAGCGGCGGCTGGCCAGCAAGGTCCGCACGCAGCGAACGAAGGCCCTCCGCGGCAAGGTGCGGTGGGAGGAATAGCTCATCGGGAACAATCGCTCGCGGCGATTTGTTGCAGGACCGTGCCTTCGGTTCCGCCGGCACAAGAGATGACCTTCGCCGGCTGGGCATCTGCCTTGGTTTGAGGACGTTTTAGCGAACCGCGCCACTTCCGCCGGCAAGAAGCACGACACTTGCCGCCGGGCATCTGTATCGGGTTGAACGATTCGAGGGGCAGTGCCTCGCTTCTGGCGGGGCGCAATGGGTCTTGCGTGCGAAGCGCGCCGTTCGCGGCCGCCGTGCGCGTCAACACAAGAAGCTTGCAATGAAAGATCTCACACACGGATCGGTCACCGGACACATCGTCCAGATGGCGCTGGTCATGCTCATCGGCATGGTCGGGCAGACGCTCTACTACCTCGTCGATCTCTACTTCGTCGCGGGGCTCGGCGCGCAGGCCATTGCGGGTGTGGGTGCGGCAGGAAACATCGCGTTCGTGGTCATGGCCGTCTCGCAGATCCTGAATGTCGGCACCCTGGCACTCATCTCGCATGCCGCCGGCCGCAAGGATCGGGAAGAGGCCAACCGCGTATTCAACCAGTCCGTGGTGTTGTCCGCGGTGATGAGTGCGTTGCTGCTGATTGCGGGCTATGCGCTCGCGCCCGCGTACATGCACTGGGTAGGCGCGGATGCAGGCACGCAGCAGGCGGGCATCACGTATCTGTCCTGGTTCCTGCCGGGGCTCGCGCTTCAGTTCCCGATGATCTCGATGAGCGCAACGCTGCGTGGAACCGGAATCGTCCGGCCGACCATGACTGTGCAAGTACTCGCCGTGCTGCTGAATATTCTGCTCGCACCGATACTGATCGCGGGCTGGGGCACAGGGCGGCCCCTCGGGGTCGCCGGGGCAGGACTTGCGAGCACACTCGCGATCGGCGCGGGCATTCTCATGCTCGTGTGGTATTTCGAGCGCCTCGAGCGGTACGTCGCGTTTCAGCGGGCGCTGTGGCGGCCCGATTTCCGCTGCTGGAAACGCATCTTCGACATCGGCCTGCCCACCGGCGGCGAGTTCTTCGTGATGTTCGCGTCCATGGTGTTCACGTACTGGCTCATTCGCGATTTCGGTGCCGACGCGCAGGCGGGCTATGGCGTGGGCTCGCGCATCATGCAGGCGATCTTCCTGCCCGCCATGGCGGTGGCATTCTCGGCGGCGCCCATCGCAGGCCAGAATTTCGGCGCGCGACGCTCGGACCGCGTGCGGGAAACGTTCCGCGCAGCCGTGCTGCTCGAGACGAGCGTCATGGCGGTGATCACGATCTTGTGCCACATCGCGCCCGGAGCACTGGTCGCACCGTTCACGCAGGACGCTGAGGTCGTTCGCATCGCCACGGATTTCCTTCGCATCATGTCGTGGGCATTCGTGGCGAGCGGCGTCACGTTCACCTGCAGCGGACTGTTCCAGGCAATGGGTAACACCTGGCCAGCCCTTCTGAGCAGCGTGAGTCGGCTATTCGTCTTCGCCGCACCGGCGCTATGGCTCTCGTGGCAACCCGGCTTCCATCTGGATCAGGTGTGGCACATCTCCGTGGCCACGGGATTCGTGCAGGCCGCACTCAGCTTCGCACTCCTGCAGATAGAAATGCGCAAAAAGCTCCCCTCGTCGTCGGCAACCGCTGCGGCGAGCTGATGCGCAACGCATGATTGCCGCGCAAGCATCGTTCGCCATGCTCGATGGCGCGGCTCGATGGCTGTTTGTGCGCTGATTTGCCGTTTAACGCTCTTGCGAACGCCTTCGCACACGCTTACGATTTCTCACGTCCGCCCCCGGCAGTACGCGCCCTCCTCGACATCCTGAGGTCGCCAAACCCGGGGGCATTTCTTTCATGCGAGCGCACAAGCGAGTTGCAGTTCTCATCGGCCTGAGCTTTTTTCTCGCTCAATACCGCCGGCTGCAGCGCCAGTGCGGCCGGCCGCTCGAGGCGAGCGTCGCCGCGCGGGCAATCTGCACAACAGCACGAGCGCATGTCGGAAGCGGGGAGCCTCGACGAGCACATCGATGGGTTGCGGACGCGCTGGCCGCGCCCGACGCAGGGGCTTACTTCATCGTCGGCATGATGAAGTCGGGGCCGGAGGCGAGCGTGCCAGGCCATCGCGCGGTGACGGTTTTCAGGCGCGTGTAGAAGCGCACGCCGTCGGGGCCGTGCATGTGCAGCGGGCCGAAGAGCGAGCGCTTCCAGCCGCCGAAACTGTGAAAGGCCATTGGCACAGGAATCGGCACATTCACGCCCACCATGCCCGACTGCACGGCGTGACAGAAGCGGCGCGCCACGGCGCCGTCGCGCGTGAAGATCGCCGCCCCATTGCCGAACTCGTGCGCGTTCACGAGCTCCAGAGCGCGCTCGAAATCCGGCACGCGCACGACCGCAAGCACCGGGCCGAAGATCTCTTCCTTGTAGATGCGCATGCTGGGACGCACGTGATCGAACAGCGTCGCGCCGAGGTAGAACCCCTCGGGGTGACCTGAAATCGCCGATTCACGTCCATCGACGACCAGGTCGGCCCCTTCCTTCACGCCGAGCTCGATGTAGCTCTGAACCCGATCCAGATGCTCGCGCGTGACGAGCGGCCCCATGTCCACGCCTTCACGCAGACCCTCGCCCACTTCGAGCCTGCCGATGAGCGCGCGCAGCTCTCGCACGAGACGGTCGCCCGAATCCCCGACAGCCACAGCCACCGAAACGGCCATGCAGCGCTCGCCGGCGGAGCCGAACGCCGCGCCCATGAGCGCCTGGGCGGCCTGCTTCAGGTCCGCATCCGGCATCACGATCAGGTGATTCTTCGCGCCACCGAGTGCCTGCACGCGCTTGCCATGCGCAGAAGCCGTCCGGTACACGTGCTCGGCCACGGGCGTTGAGCCCACGAAGCTCACCGCGTCCACATGCGGATCGGCGAGAAGCGTCTCCACCGCCACTGCATCGCCGTTCACCACATTGAACACACCGCCCGGCAGCCCGGCTTCGGTCAGCAGCTCAGCCATGCGCAGCGGACAGCCCGGATCCTTCTCTGAAGGCTTGAGGACGAAGGTGTTTCCGCACGCGAGCGCGATCGGAACCATCCACAAAGGCACCATCGCGGGAAAGTTGAACGGCGTGATGCCTGAACACACGCCTACCGGCTGACGCACAGACCACGAATCGATACCCGTACCGACAGAGTCGGAAAACTCGCCCTTCAGCAGGTGCGGAATACCGCAGGCGAACTCGACGACCTCGATACCTCGCGCGAGCTCGCCGCGCGCATCACCCAGAACCTTGCCGTGCTCGAGCGTGATCATGCGCGCGAGCTCGTCCGCATGCTGCTCGAGGAGTGCCTTGAATCGAAAGAGCACACGGGCGCGCTGAGGTGCCGGCGTATCCGCCCAGCCCGGCAGTGCCGCGCGTGCGGCCTCTATGGCTGTGCGCGTGTCCTCGGCACTCGCGAGCGCCACATGCCCGGTGATGGCGCCGCGCGAGGGATCGTATACGGGCGCAAAACGCCCGGACGTTCCGGCAACGGCCCGACCGTCGATGTAATGTCCGAGCCGCCGTTCGGGAGCGCTTCCGGATCGCGGTGAAACCGCTTCGAGCTTGGCCATGATCTTCAGTCCTGCACGCCGCGTGCTCAGCAGACGAGGGTACCGCGCAGCCCGCGGGCGAGACCAGACAGCTACCGCCGCCAACCGCCAGACTATGGCGAATAGCGGCGCACCTACACCGCGCTCGGGCAGGGGAAGCCACCGATTATGACTAATGGCGATGCGGCGCTCCCGGGCAGCGGCCGCCGCCGGAGCGGGCGGGCTGGATCGAATTACGAGCACGCGTCATTAGCGCTCGCGGCAGGTGCAGCGGCGTCGGTGGCACGAAAAGAGCGAACCCGCCAGGGGGCTCCGGCGCGCCCGATCACGGCGAGATCGCCGCGAAGGTTGACACCGCTGCACGTCATGGCCAGGCGCCGCGGCCAATCAGTCGAATCGTTTCGAGACCACTTCCCCGTTCCGCCGATCGACAATCACCTCAACCTCGCGATTCGACCCGTCGCGCCCTTCGGCTTCGACGAGGTGCCCGCGGAGTTTCAGCTCCTCGACGCGAATGCCGTCATTGCGCAGTCGGGACTCGACCTCGTCCAGACTGATGAGATTCGCGGGCGCCGCGGACGCGGTCGGCGTCGCCTGCTCCGCCGCCGGCGGCTGTTGAGCAATCGCGCCGGCGCCAATGCCCAGAACGCCGGCGATCACCAGGCTTGCAGGATGAAACAGGTTGCGCACAGTCATTTCATTCACCTCAGGTCAGCAGGGTTCATCGTGTTGAGGCAGCCTATCCACAGCGTGCTGACACGAGCGCGTCACGTTCCGTCAGCTTCGTGTCAGCGCGTGCGCTCCAGAGTTTGCGCATGACACGGAAAACCTGGCTCATCCTGAGCGTTGCGCTGAACGTCGTGCTGCTTGGCGTGCTTGGCTATGTCGCGTTCGAACACCTCGACAACCGGTATGGCGAAATCGAGCACCGCTGGCCGTTCCGCGCCGAAGCGCGGCCGGGCACGCGCCTGCCTCTCGAGGAGGCCCGGCGTATTGCGCTTTCGTACGTGCCCGGTGAAATCGTTACGGTCGAGCTCGATCGGGATGACGGCATCGACGTGTTCGAGATCGGCGTGCTCGCACAGAACGGTCGGGTACGTGAGCTGAAGCTGGACGCAAAGGACGGTCGGTTGCTGGAGATCGAGGATTAGATCGTGCGTGCGCTCGTCGTCGAAGACGATCCGGTCGTGGGGCCCGACGTGGCACTCGCGCTGCGTGATGCCGGGTTCGTCGTGGACGTGGCGATAGACGGCGACGACGCATGGTTTCGCGGGGACACGGAAGACTACGACGTCGTGATCCTCGACCTCGGCTTGCCGCAGCTCGATGGCCTTTCGGTGCTCCGCCGCTGGCGCGGCGCAAACCGCAGCTTTCCCATCCTGATCCTCTCGGCTCGCGGCGACTGGACGGAAAAAGTCGAGGGCATCGAGGCGGGAGCCGACGACTATCTCGCCAAGCCCTTCGAAATGCGCGAGCTCGTGGCGCGGGCCCGTGCGCTCGTCCGGCGCGCAGCCGGCCACACCTCCGCCATCGTGACCCTCGGTGCGTTGACGCTGGATACGCGGCGCATGTCGGCGTCGGTGGCGGGTCGGCAACTGCGGTTGTCGCCGCTCGAGTTCCGCTTCCTGGACTATCTTGCGCATCAACCCGGGCGCGCGGTCTCGGCGGGCGAGCTTGCCGAGCATCTCTATGGCGCGGCGGACGCATCGGATTCCAATGCGATAGAAGCGCTCGTCACGCGTTTGCGGCGTAAGCTGGGTCCGGGGATCATCGGCACGCGCCGGGGATTTGGCTATCTGCTCGAGGGCCACTCGCCGTGAAGGTGCGCTCGCTTCGATTGCGACTCTTGCTCGGTGCTGCGGCCGCGGTGTTCGTCGCGCTCAGCATCTCGGGCATTGCGTTGACGCTCTTGTTCGAGCGATACATCGAAAGACGCGTTGCGGCCGAGCTCACCAACGATGCACGACGGCTCGTCGCAGGGCTGAGCGTGGACGCGCAAGGCCAGCCGCACGCCAGCACGCTGCCTGCCGATTCGCGATTTGCGCAACCCGCAAGCGGCTTGTACTGGCAGCTGTCCACGCCCACGGCAACACTGAAGTCGCATTCACTCTGGGATCAGTCCCTGCCCACAGTCACGCGCGCGCCAAGCGACGAATGGCAAACGCGCACCGCGGCTGGTCCGTTCGATCAGGAGCTCTTTCTCGTGCAACGCGTGGTACGGCCGGACCGCGAAGGCGCCCCAGTCCTGGTGCAGCTCGCACAAGACCGCGCGCTCATCGGGGCCACACGCAACGAGTTCGCAAGAGAGCTG
Organism: Steroidobacteraceae bacterium; assembly: GCA_019683695.1. GTDB lineage: Bacteria > Pseudomonadota > Gammaproteobacteria > Steroidobacterales > Steroidobacteraceae > JADGHX01. The sequence continues at coordinate 10,850 of JADGHX010000039.1, read as the reverse complement.
GCGATCGACCTGCTCGTGTTGTGGGCTGTGCTCGCCGCAGCCGGATGGCTGCAGGTGGAATTGGGTTTGCGGCCGTTGGGGCGCTTGCGCAAGGAGCTTGCCGATCTGAATGCAAACCCTTCCGCCCGTCTGGCCAGCGATCATCCGCCCGAAGTCGAGCCGCTGACGCGAGCGATCAATGCTCTGGCCGACGCAAGGGAGAAGGACCTCGAGGCCGCACGCCGCCGAGCCGCGGATCTCGCGCATGGACTCAAGACGCCACTCGCTGCGCTCTCTGTGCAGAGCCGGCGTGCACGCGCGGCCGGCGCCACCGAAGCTGCGGACGGACTGGACCGCGCCATTGCCGCAGCCGGTGCTGCCATAGAAGCTGAGCTTGCGCGCGCGCGAGTTGCCCGCATGCGCACCAGCCCGAAGCGCGCGCACACGCCTGCACTTGGCGCTGTCGAGCGCGTGGTGAGCGTGGTCGAGCGCACGGACTTCGGTGCAGATCGCGTATTCGATGTCGATCTCCCGCCGCACGTTCTGCTGCCGCTGGACACAGATGCCGCGACGGAACTGGTGGGACCGTTGATCGAGAACGCCGCGCGCCACGCGCATCGTCGCGTGAGAATCACGGGGGGGCCCGTGGACGGCGCCGGTCAGAAGATCGCCGTGGAAGATGACGGCCCGGGGCTGGGCGGCGCGCGTCCCGAAGACGTGCTGGGTCGAGGCGCGCGCCTCGATGAGAGCGCGCCCGGACACGGGCTCGGGCTTGCCATCGCGCGGGATATAACCGAAGCCAGCGGCGGCTCGCTGCGTATCGACTCCAGCGAGCTGGGCGGACTGCGCGTTACGGTGAGCTGGCCTGCCGGGGCGCGCCCGGCCGAATCAGCGCGGCAGCGAGCGCAGGCAACAGAATGATGGCGCCGAGCATGTTCACCAGGAACATGAACGTGAGCATCACGCCGATATCCGCCTGGAACTTGAGTGGCGAGAACACCCACGTTGCCACGCCGATGGCGAGCGTCACGCCGGTGAAGATGATGCTGGCGCCGGTCACGCGCAGCGTGCGCTCGTAGGCATCGTGCACGCTCAGCCCCTCTTTCAGGAAACCCTGCATGCGGCTGAACAGATAAATGCCGTAATCCACACCGATGCCTGCGCCGAGCGCGACCATGGGCAACGTGGAGACCTTGAGCCCGATGCCCACGAGCGCCATCACGGCGTACACGAGCACCGAAACGAGCGCCAGCGGCACCACGACGAGCGCGGTTCCCAGCAATGACCGGAACGTGATCAGGCACATCACGCTCACCGAGAGAAACACGCCGATCAAGATGGGAAACTCCTTCGCCTTGACCTCCTCGTTCGTGGCGGCCATGACGCCCACGTTGCCGGCGGCCAGGCGGAATTCCGCTCCCGGGATCGGATTCGCCTCGCGCCACGCCTTCACGGCAGCCACTGCACGCTCGATGGTTTCAGCCCGATGATCGCGCAGGAAGAGCATCACGGGCACGATGTCGCAATTCTGGTTCAGCAGCCCCGTGCTCGTCTCGATGTAGCGCGTGGATTGCGTGAGCTGTGCCTGCTCCCGCGGAATCGTGCGCCACTTGAGGCTGCCCTCGTTCCAGCCGGCGATCGCGGTCTTCGCGACGAACGGCAGTGTCAGCACATCCTGCACGCCCTCGACGTTCTGCATGCGCCACGCGAAACGATCGATGGCGGTCATGAGATCGAAGCTGAGGCAGGCCGGCTCCTGCGTCTGCACGATCACCGTGAGGATGTCGACGCCGATGGAAAACCTGCTCGTGATGAGATTGCTGTCCAGGTTGTACCGCGAATCGGGCCGCAGCTCCGGCACGCCGGCCTGTGTGTCACCGATGGGCGTCTCGCGCCCCTTCCACCAGCCCGCAACCCCAAGCACCACGGCGATGACAATGATGATGCGCGAGGGCAGCGGGTTCGTGATGCGCGCGAGCCTGCGCCAGAACGCGCCCAGCTGCGCCTGCCGCCGCTCGACCCGGCGCTGGTAGCCTTCGTCGAAGCGGACGTACGACACCAGCACCGGAAGCAGCACGAGATCCGTGAGAATCACGATGGCCACACCGATGCTCGCCGTCACCGCCATCTCGCGAATCACCTGCACCGGGATCAGCAGGATGGTGATGAACCCCACCAGATCCGCGAGCAGCGCAACCACCGCGGGCGCGAGCAACTGGCGGAACGTCCGGCGAGCCGCTTCCATGCTGCCGAGCCCGGCAAAGGCGGCATCGGCCACGGCGCTGATCTTCTGCACGCCATGGCTCACCGCGATCGCGAAGATCAGGAATGGCACGAGCAGGCCGAGCGGATCGATCCCGTACCCCAGCACCACCAGCATGCCGAGCTGCCAGATGACGGCGATCATCGAGCACACGATGGGCCCCAGCGCCACGCGGAAGGACTGGCAATACACCCACACCGCAAGCAACGTGAGCACCACGGTGATCGCGGCGAACAAGACCACCGACCTCGCGCCCTCGGCGATATCACCCATCACCTTGGCGAAGCCGATCAGGTGCACCGTGATGGCGGGGCCCGCGCGCTCGGGTGCGCTTTCCGCTGAGGCAACCGAACCGGCGCTGGCATCGTCCGAGCCGACTTCCTGCAGCCCATCCGCGGTGACGGCAGCCGCCTGCACCTCGGTGCCCGTGCCCTCGATGCGCTGGCGGACGTTCTTTTCCAGCTCCCGCGCCACACGGATGGGATCGATGGGCGTGCCGTTCGCGTCCTGCTCGAGCACGATGGCGCTGACCAGGGCGCCGGAGAAATCGTTCGCGACGAGCCGGCCGACGATCCCCGCCTTGAGGATGTTCTCGCGGACCTGGGCCATGCGGGCCGGCGTCGGCTCGAAGTCCGCGGGGATGACGTTGCCGGCCTCGATGCCGTCCTCGACCACCTCGAGATAGCGCACGTTCGGCGTGAACAGGGACTGCACGCGCCCGCGGTCGATGCCATACATGACGATGACTTCGTCCGTCGCGCGCTTCAGCGCCTCGAAGAACTCGGGCCGGAACATGTTCCCGTCCTGCGAGATCAGCCCGATCAGCACGCGATTGGCGCCACGAAACTCGGCCACCTCCGGCGCGAGATACGTCTGCATGTACTCGTGCCGTGTGGGCAGCTGCTTCGTGAACGCCGCGTCGATGCGCAGCCCGTGCACGGCAATCCAGCCGAACGCCGCCGTGAGCAGCGCGAAGATCACAATGATCACCGCGCGATGCCCGAAGATGAGCCGCTCGAGGCGCGCGGTGAGAGGACTGATCGCGTCTGCGCCGTTCATCAGCGCTCCCCGATGGCGATGCGCTTCAATCCGGCCTCACCCACCGTAACGATCTCCGCGAGCGTGCTGGCGAGCGCGGCGGAGAGCCCCTTGCGATCCGCCTGCTGCGCGAGTGTGAAGTGCTCGCCGCCATCGCGGCTCACAAGCACTACGCCGGAAAGCCCGACGATGACGATGCGCTCGCCGATGAGCTTGACCGCGTCGTTCAGCATGGCGGTGGTGCCCGTCTCGATGGCCCGCCAGGTGCGGCCGCCGTCATCCGAGCGAAACAGATTCCCGCGAAGGCCATACGCCAGCAGCGAATCCCCTTCGAGGGGCAGCACGCCGAAGAACGAGCCCTCATAGGGCGAGGGCAGTTCCTTCCAGGTCACGCCCCCGTCGTCCGATCGATACAGGTGACCGGCTTCCGCAGCGATGTAGAGCCGCGCCCCGGAAGCGGCGACGATGCTGTTGAGGTGGTAGTCCGCGACGAGCTCGTCCTCTTCGCTGAAGCTCTCCTCGCGTGCGGAACCCGAGGCGCCACGGGTTGACGCTGCGCTGGGCTTCTCGGGCTCGAACTTGCGCCGCGTCCAGGTGCGGCCGTCGTCCTCGCTCACCATGTAGGTGGAGTAGGCACCCACCGCGATCACGTCGTGCCCGCTACAGAGCACGTCCAGCAGAGGTTGCTGGTTCTCCGGCGCGTAGTGGACCCGGGACCAGGTCTCGCCCGCATCCGAGGTGATGAGAATGATCTCGTCATGCCCCACGGCAACGCCGCGACGCTCGTCCACGAAGCACACGGCCGTAAGCAGATTTTGTGTGGGCACCTGCTGCGCCTGACGCCACCGTTGCCCGCGATCGTCACTGAGCAGAATGTGACCCCGCTCACCCACGGCCACCATGCGCGAACCGGCGTAAGCGAGATCGAGCAGCAGAGAGCGCGAAGACAGCGGCGCGGGCTCCGCAGGCAAGGTGCCGGGATCAAGGTTGGCCGCGTGCGCGGCGCAGATTACGCAGAGTGCTGCCAGAGCGCACCGCCACCGCGCGGGCGGCACAGCAAGGTGATCCCGAAGGCGCCAAAGGACCGCCGCAGCCCTGCCCCAACGGAGCGGAAGGTCCTCTGACTGCGCGCGAGCCGCGACGCCTGCACGCTGCGCGGCGGTGACGTGCACGTGTTCGCCCCGCCGACCCGCGCGCGCGCTGAAGCTACCGGACCCCGCGTCGCTGGAGCACATTCGGCTGGTAATCCGCCGGCGTACGCTTGATGGTGAAGTCGTACGACGTCGGCTCCTCGTTCTGGAGGCCCAGCGCCAGATAGCGTCCGTTCGAGAGGTCCATCACCAGCTCGAGCGTCGTCCACAGGTTCGGCAGCTCGTAGTAGTTGATGACGTGGCCTTCCTGCACGCGATAGAGCTCGCCGCGGCGGTCGTAGCAATCCACCGCGAGGATCTGCCACGAATCCTCATCCACGTAGAGCGTGCGCCGGCTGTAGAGATGGCTGGTGCCTGGCTTCAGCGTGGAATCCACCACCCACACCCGATGCAGCTCGTAGCGCGCGAGATCCTGGTTGATGTGGTGCTTCTTCAGGATGTCGGTGTACTTGAGGGTGTTGCTGTGAAGCTTGTAGGAGTTGTACGGGACGTAGATCTCCTTCTTCCCGATGAGCTTCCAGTCGTAGCGCTCCGGGCTGCCGTTGTACATGTCGTACTGATCGGAGGTGCGGAGGTTGTCCGCGTTGGTGCCCGGGTTGTCGAAGGCCACGTTCGGCGCGCGGCGCACGCGGCGCTGGCCCGGGTTGTACACCCACGCGCGGCGGTGCTCGCGCGACTGATCGAGCGTTTCGTGCACGAGCAGGATCTCGCCGGCGAGGCGCGCCGGCGCCGTGGTTTCCTGGATGAAGAACGCGATCACGTTGTCGAGCTTCTCTTCCGTCATCCCCGGCACGGAGTACTGGAACAGGAACTCGTCACGAAACTTCACGAGCGTGTACGCCCCGCTGGCCGTGACCGGCGCCTGCCCGAAGGAGCGCTGTGCAGTGTCGGCGCGATACCGCAGCACGTGGTTCCAGAAGACCTCCACACCCTGCTTCGGAATCGGGAACGGAATGCCTTCTACCGCACCGGTCACTCCATTGCCGCCTTCGGCGAGCTGTGCCGTGGTCGCCACGCGCTTCGTTGCGTCGTAGATCCGCTGCGGGAATGCGGCGCTCCGATGCGTGGGGTACACGATCATCTTGTACGTGTCCTTGTACGTCTGGAGCAGCTTCTTGTGCCCTTCCGTGAGCTTGGCGGCGTACTGATCCATGTTCTGCGCCGTGATCGTGAACAGCGGCTTGTCGTTCGCAAACGGGTCGGGGTGATGCTGCCCGGTGCGATAGCTCGGGAAGCCTGCCTCCGCCGGAGAGCGAATGCCGCCCGTCCACTCCGGAATGGTGCCGTCCGCATTGCCGGCCCGCTCGGCGCCCATCGGCGTCAGGTCCTTGCCGAGCCGGGCGGCTTCCTGCGGGCTCACCGCGGCGCCCGCGGGTAGGCTCGCGCACAGCAGGAGTGCCGCGATCCAGGCTTTGGGATGGAGTGCCTCGTTGCTCATGGTGTCCTCACTGCCCGTGCCCTTATCCGCCAACCTTCAGAACGACAGCTTGACGCTCGCCGCCACGAAGTCGCGATCGTTGAGATCGTTCCAGCGGCCGGCGCCGCCGAACCGGGTCCACGCGACATCGAGCTCGTACGTCGCCCGCAGATTCGCCGAGACGCCGAGCGTCAGGCCATAACGGCCCTCGATGAAATTGCCGCCGGGACCGGGCGAGGTGCCCTTCACGTCGTGCGCCCAGGAAAAACGCGGCACGATGTTCCAGGGTCCGATCAGATTCGGATACTCCAGACGGCCCGCGAGCCGATAGCCCCACGAGGTGGAATCGGGGAAGCGCTTCGCCGGCTCGATCTCGCCGAAGTGCAGGCCCGCGAGCTCCGGGTTGCCACTGACCGAGGTGCCGGGGCCGTTGTAGCGCAAGCCCCGGCCCACCGGCCCGCCGGTGAATTTGTCCTCGAAGTCCGAGATGTAGTCCACCGCGGCTTCGAACACGACGGCCATCTGGGCCGCCCGCAGGATGTTCGCGAACGTCTTGGTCGCGGTGAACTGCGCCTGCCAGGTGTCCTTGAGGCTCCAGCCGCGCACTTCCTCGTTCAGGCCGAAGGCGCCGAGCTGATTGCAGCGGGTGAGCGTGGCGCCCGCGCCCGGCAGGCACGTGGCGGGCAACGGCGTGTTACGCAGCTGCGCCAGGCCCGCTTCGAGCGGAGAGAGGGCGGCAAAGAGGAGCTCCACGTCATCGAACTGCAGCGGCTGGTTGTGGCGATAGGAGACCTCGCCCTGAAGCGCGATGCCCGTGGCCTGGAGCTGCGTATTGAACGAGATGCCGAAGAGCTTGATGTCCTCCGGAAACTCGGTGAAGTAGCCCGCCGTCTTCGCGTACTCGTGGGTGGCGAAGGCGGAGGCCTGCGCGGTGACATCGCCGCCGGCGAGCAGCGTATTGGCGCCGATGGTGGCGTACTGCTGGGCGAGCGCAGGGTCCAGATTTCCGCCGGCCTGCTGCGCGCGGCTCACGCCAGCCGCTGCGCCCGTCGCCACGGCGGCGGCGAACGGCAGGCCCGCGGCGAGAGCCTGCGCCGCGCCGCCCACGGCGTTCAGCGCACCGAAGGCATTCCCGAGGCCCGCCTGCGTGCCGGTGCGCCCCGAGATGACGGGGACCCGGCTGTGATAGTTCAGGAAGTAGAAGCCGAGCTCGGTGCCGTTGCTGAAGTCCGGCAGGTACACGCGGAAGTTGATGCCGTACTGGCCACTGTTCGACGGCTTGCGTGTGCCGAGCCGATGCACGTTCTGGAAGTCCGGGATCAGCGGGCCGCCGAGCGGACGGAAGTCCACGCCCTGATCCGAGAACGCGCCGAAGCCGAGCACCACGCGCTCGCCGCCGTCCACGGCGAAATCGTTCGTGCTGAAGTACGAGCCTGCTGGTTCCGGGCGCGTGTCATTCCAGTCCGCGATCCACACGAGCTGGGTGGAGAACTGCTCGTTGAACTGCAGGTTGAACACGGCCATTTCCTGCGGCAGGAAGGCCTCGCGCAGCTCCGAGCCCGGCACGCGCAGGGCGGCGACGTCGAAGTGGTTGATCGCGTTCAACCCGCCCTGGATGAAGGTGCTCTCGCCCCAGCTCAGCACCTGGCGGCCGAGGCGCACCTCCGCGGGCATGGCGCCCATGTTGAACCGCGCATACGCGAAGGCATCGAGCAACCGGGTGTACTCGCCGACGAGGTCTTTCGAGGCCGGCGGGAGCGGCGTGCGTTCGGTCTCGTCGTCGTTCGCTTCGAAGTCGTAGAGCGCGGAGCCGCGCACGAAGGCACCGACGTTGCCGCTCTCGAGAGAAATCTCGCTCACGATCTTCAGCGCGCGGCTGAACGTGCCATCGTCGTAGTTCAGATTGCCGTCGTCGATGTTCGGGGAGCGGCCGCATCCGCCATTGGCGGTCGCGATGAGATGGCAGTCCCGGTCCTCGATGCGCCAGGCCTGCCCGTAGGACAACGTCGTGTCCCAGCTGCCGCTCACGCGGCCGGAGGAAGTGACGAAATCCACGGCGTACAGCGTGCCCGAGCCACATGCGCCGGCACCCGCGACCAGGGCCGCTGCAACGAGACCACGACGTCGACGGAACCCATTCACCATACCGCTCCCCCGCTTCCGAACTGGCAGGACGCCGCTGTGATGTGCGCGGCAGCCGACGCCTCTTCCGGCTGCCTGTTGTATCCGATCCGATCTCGCCCTTTCGACGTTCTTCTTGCACGAATGATGCACATTCGGCAACGCGCGCGAGTATAGCAGCAGGCATTGCCCGCCCAAGTCCCGCGCGACGAGCCGCCCGTTCGCGCATGATGAGACGATCGACGCTCGCTTGTCCGACGGAGCAGGTGCCTGCTCCTTCAGACAAGCGTCTAGCTGTGCGTCACTTGCAGGATGCTGTGCCGAAGCTGCTCGTTCAGCACCAGTTGCGCGTCGGCGGCCACACGCATGAGCACCTCGTCGAATTCGAGCTTCCCGGCGGACGATACGCGGATCACGCCCCGTGCGCGCAGCAGATCGATGAAGTTCTTGAACATCGTCCGGTCGAAGAATTCCGGCGAGTTCAGCCCGTAGAGCATCGTCATCCGCTGCCCCATGAGCTGGCAGCGCTCTTCGAGCGCCGCTTGCGTAATCTCGCCGCTGCCGGCCTTCAGAAGCAGCGCCACGGCCAGGTAGTAGCGCTCGATCGTCTGGATGGTGGCCTGTGCCAGCAGCGAGAGTTGCACGGCCTGCGCGGTGTTCGGCGGCGGCCGGCGCCACTCCGATCCATCGTCCGTGGGCTCGATCAGCTTGTGACGCGCGAGCGCGGCCAGCACGGCATCCACTACGCCGGGCAGCTCGCTCTCGCCCCACCGCAGGAACAGCTCGGAGGCGATGTAGGGATAAATCCGCCAGGCCAGCCGCTGGATGTCCTCCGTGCGCATGGACGCATTGCTGTCGAACGCGCAGGCGATGAGCGAAGGCATGGCGAACAAGTGCAGCACGTTGTTGCGGAAGTACGTTGCGAGGATCGCGCTCTCCTCGCGCATGCGAATGAGATCTCCGAGCGGGTGCTTCTCCCGCGAAATCACCTGCATGGATTCGCCGTACTTGAGAATCTCCTCGGGCGACAGGTTCGTGATCGTGACGCGCTCGCTGTAGGGGAAGGTGCGCAGCAATGAGAGATACAGCTCGATCTGCCGAAGCAGATCGCCCTCCGGCATGGTCTGCCGCGGCGTGGCGAGGAGGATCACCGCAAGCAGGTTGATGGGTGACACCGCCGCCGCAGAGTTGATGTTTCGCATGATGCGCCCGGCGATGAGATTCACCGCAGGGTTGATCCACGGCAGGCGCGCATCATCCTCCAGGGCGCGCTTGTTCCACTCCGGATCGAACTGCGCGAGCACGTCCGTCAGCAGGATCGGCTCGCCGATGTTCACGTACACGCGACCGAACCGCTCCCGCAGCTTCGATAACGTGCGCAGCAGCCCGGCAATGCTTTCCTTTTCCTTCGGCTTGCCTGAGAGCTCGCCGATGTAGGTGGCGCCCTCCACGACCCGCTCGTACCCGAAGTACACGGGCAGGAAGGCCACCGGCTTCTGCGGGTGACGCAGGAAGCTGCGCACCGTCATCGAGAGCATGCCCGTCTTCGGCTGCAGCAGGCGCCCGGTGCGGCTGCGCCCGCCTTCGATGAAGTATTCGATCGAGTGCCCTCGCGCCATGATGGCGGCGAGGTAGTTTGTGAACACCACCGTGTACAGCGCACTACCCCGGAAACTGCGGCGGATGAAGAACGCGCCGCCCTTGCGCAGGAAGCGCCCGATCACCGGCAGATTCAGGTTGATGCCCGCGGCGATGTGCGGGATCGCGTACCCCTGCCGATAGATGGCATACGAGAGCAGCAGGTAGTCCATGTGACTGCGGTGGCAGGGCACGTAGACGATCTCGTGATCCTTCGCCAGCCGCTCGAGCGTCTCGATGTGCGCGAGCTCGACGCCGTCATACAGCCGGTTCCACAGCCGCGTGAGGGCAAACTCCATGAACCGCACGAACGCATGCGAGTAGTTCGCGGCGATCTCTTCCGCCTGCTTCCGGGCGAGCAGCATCGCCTGCCGGCGCGTGATCTTTCGCTCGCGCATCTCCTGCGCCACGGCGGAACGCACGGCATGCGTCCGCAGCACGCGGGTGACGATCGTTCGCCGGTGTGAGAGATCCGGGCCGATGCGCGCTGTACGTTGGCGCGCGTACTGAACGCGCAAGGCGCGGGCTACACGGCGGCTCTGCAACTCGATGCTGGCCTCATCGCCGAGGAGCTTCCGGACGGACACCGGCTCCGAGATCTCGATGAGCGTGTTGCGCCCGTTGAACAGCACCTGCAGAAGCTTGCGGATCCGGCTGGTAAGCGCCCAATCCTCCACCAGCAGCAGCTTGAAGAACGACCGCTCCTTCTGCGGAGCCCGTCCCCAGTACACCGCCACAGGGACCAGATCCACCTCGAGATCCGGGTTGGCGCGCAGCGTCCGGACCAGCTCGATCAGCGCTTGCGGCGGACGCCTGTCGATGCGCTCATCCCAGAACCCGAGCGGTTTCGTCAGGTAGAAGAAGGAGCGCAGATCGCGGAACGCCTGCGGCAGCCGCTTCTGCGGGCGCGGGAGTTTGAGCGCCACGCTGGCGTTCTGCAGAACGGCGAGGTCGGTGACGCTCCGGCGTTCCAGCACGTAGCAGATGGGGTTCGGATGGCTGCGCAGGCGAGCCGCCGCATCGTCCGGCCGGACGGTGAAGCGCACCCACAACGCCAGCAGCCGCCGCAGGAGAGTGCTCAACATGGGCGGTGGCTGAAGCCGTATCGGGCGGGCGCGTCGGCCCGGCACAGGGTCAACAGGGTCAGCAGGGTGATCCGCGTCATCCTGCCCATCCTCCGTGGGGGGGGGGGGGGCCCCCCCCCCCCCGCGCCGAAAAAAAAAAAAAAATTGGTATTAAAAAA
>JADGHX010000210.1 GCA_019683695.1 Steroidobacteraceae bacterium | reverse complement strand
GGATAGAGACCATTCCTCCACTCCTTGCGTGCGGGTGGGGCAAGCGACCCCGCTGTTATAATCGGCTCGCCGCACGGGCACACGATTTAATGTCAACAGTGTGCGCTGGTTCACGGCGACAGCACGGGCAACGCCGGCGCTCTTGAAAGAGCCGAAATTCCCGTCGCGGATCAGAACATTAGCAGCCCTTTTCAGTCGAATGCACGAGCATTCGCGAGTGTGAAACATCCATGGCCCTGCGACCCATCCTCGAATACCCGGACCCGCGACTGCGCATCAAGGCGCAGCCGATGACCCCTGCGGATTTCACGCCCGAGCTGTCCCAGCTCATCGACGATATGTTCGAAACGATGTATGCGGCGCCGGGCATTGGGCTCGCCGCCACGCAGGTGGATGTCCACAAGCGCCTCATCGTCATCGACGTGTCGAAGGACCGCACCGAGCCGCTGGTCTTCATCAACCCCGAGATCCTGAGCAAGGAAGGCGTGGGTCCCGCCGTCGAGGAGGGCTGCCTCTCCGTGCCGGGCGTGTTCGATGAGGTGGTGCGGGCCGCGAAGGTCCGCGTGCGCGCCCTGGACCGCAACGGCCAGCCCTTCGAGCGGGACTGCGAGGACATCCTCGCGGTGTGCGTGCAGCACGAGATGGATCACCTCGAAGGCAAGCTGTTCGTGGACTACCTCTCGGAGCTCAAGCGCGAGCGCATCCGCAAGAAGCTCGAGAAGGATCGCAAGGAGCGCCAGGCGCGCGAGGCTCAGGCCGCCGGCGCGCGCCGCTGAGGGCCGTCCCCTGCGCGTCGCATTTGCGGGCACGCCCGCCTTCGCGGTTCCTGCGCTGCAGGCGCTCATCCGCTCGCCGCATGAAGTCGTCGGGGTTCTGACCCAGCCGGACCGGCCGAAGGGCCGCGGTCAGGTGCTGACGGCGAGCCCGGTGAAGCAGGCTGCGCAGGCCGCGGGATTGCCGGTAGAGCAGCCGGAAACGCTCAGAACGCCCCAAGGTCGCGAGCCGCTCGACCGCTGGAAGCCGGACGTGCTCGTGGTGGTGGCTTACGGGCTCATTCTGCCCGTCGAGGCGCTGACCCTCCCCCGGTTCGGCTGCGTGAACATCCACGCATCACTCCTGCCCCGATGGCGGGGTGCTGCCCCCATTCAGCGCGCCATTCTCGCCGGGGACGAGGAGACCGGTACCACGATCATGCTCATGGATGCCGGCCTCGATACCGGGCCAATGCTCCTGCAGAAGCGAATGCGCATCGAGCCGACAGACACCGCCGGCACCTTGCATGACCGCCTGGCCGCGCAAGGTGCCGAGGCGCTGCTCGAAGCGCTCGCAGACCTCGAAGCCGGCACTGCGCGCACGCAGCCGCAGCCGGAAGAAGGCGTTACGTACGCCGCGAAACTCGAGAAATCAGAAGCGCGCATCGACTGGTACGCGCGGGCCAGCGAGATCGAGCGCAAGGTGCGCGCGTTCAATCCCTGGCCCATTGCCGAGACCCGGCTGAACGGCGAGCAGCTCAGAATTCTTGCGGCGACGGCGGAGATGGAAGAATCCACGCGTCTTGCAGGTCAGCCGCCCGGAACCGTGCTGCTCATATCGGACCGTGCGTTCCTCGTGCAGTGTGGAATGGGCCGACTGGCCATACACGAAGTCCAGCGCCCCGGCCGGCGCCCCGTCAGCGCGCGGGACTTCGCCAATTCCGGCGCGATCCGTGTCGGGCAGAAGCTGGGTGGAAGCTGCGCGATACGCCTGTGAACACTCGCTCCCGTTCCCGTGCTCGCGGTCGCTGGGCCCCTGGCGCTGAGGCGCTTGCGGCCGCGGCCCGCGCGCTCAAGCGAATCGCGTTCGACAGTCGTTCGGCGGAAGACGCGCTCGGGGCGTTCGAGAGCGCCGCGGAGCGCGCGGCTATCCGCGCCATCACGCTCGGCACCACCCGCTGGTACTTGCGCCTGACCCCTGTCATCGAGCGCTTGCTGGAAAAGCCCGAGCGTCTCGCACCCGAGCTGCGCGCGCTACTGGCCGCAGGCGCACATCAAATCGAGTACTCGCGCAACCCCGCACACTCCACCGTGGATGCTGCGGTGGACGCGGCGCGCATTCTCAAGCAGGACCGCGCGGCCGGGCTCGTGAACGCCGTGCTTCGCCGCTTCGCTCGCGAGAAGGAAGCGCTATTCGCAGCGGCTGACGCCGACATTGCCGTGAGAACTGCGCATCCGACGTGGCTGGTCGAGCAGCTCCGGGCTGCGTGGCCGGATCACTACGAGCGCATCCTGGACGCGAACAACGCACACCCGCCCATGGTCGTGCGGGTCGACACAAGCCGCACGAGCGTCGCGGACTACATCGCGGAACTGAGCGGAGCGGGCCTGAATGCCGCGCCTGTCGTGTGGGCGAACGCAGCTGTGCAGCTTGAGCACCCCGTCGCGGTATCCGCACTGCCGGGTTTTGCTGAAGGGCGCGTGTCCGTGCAGGACGCGGGGGCGCAGCTCGCCGCCCCATTGCTGGAGTGCCAGCCGGGCATGCGTGTGCTGGACGCGTGCGCGGCGCCGGGCGGCAAGACGGGGCATCTGGCCGAGCTCACGCCAGGGCTCGCCGCGCTCGTCGCTGTGGACGCGGACGCCCGCCGCATCGAACGTGTCCGCGAGAATCTGCAGCGACTGGGGCGGGAGGCCACGCTGGTTGTCGCCGACATGAGGAATCCGCAGGCGTTCTGGGACGGCAAACCGTTCGATCGCGTGCTCGTGGATGCCCCGTGTTCCTCGACCGGCGTGATCCGGCGCCATCCCGACATCAAGCTGCTACGCCGGCCGGGAGACATCGCCGCGCTCGCCGCAACCCAGCTCGAGATCCTGCGTGCCGGTTTCCGCATGCTCGCGCCGGGCGGGCGCCTGGTGTACTCGACGTGCTCGGTGCTCCCGGTAGAAAACGAGCAGGTGCTGGCGGAGTTTCTGCGCAGGGAGCGCCGGGCGCGCGTCGTTCCCGCCACGCTTGTGGCCGAGGCGCCCGGGGCGGTGCAGCGTGTCGCAGGTGTTCAGCTGCTGCCCGGCGCGGAGGCAGGGACGGACGGGTTCCATTATGCTTGTGTCGAAAAGGCAACTGGCGGAACCTGACGCCGCACCGCAAAGTCCATCTTCGCCCCGATGCTGCGAATTCATCACCTGCTGTCGCGGCGAATCCTCGTCGCACTGATCGCCGCCACGGCCTTCGTGTGGGTCGATTCCTTGCGTGCGGATGCGCTGGATGGCGTGCTTGAAGTGCGCTCCGCGTATGTGAATGTGGATAGCGGCGTCTTCCTCCTGCATGCGCGCATCGAGTACCCCGACAGCCCCGCCATTCATGAAGCGTTGCAAGATGGCATCACTCTCACGTTCGAGCTCGACACCCGCGTCGAACGGCGCCGCAGGTTCTGGTTCGACGCCGAGATCGTGGCGTTGACGCTGCGCCGTGAGCTGGCCTATCACGCGGTGAGCGAGCGGTATGTGGTGAAGGATGTGCGCAGCGGCGATCAGCAGAGCTACGCCACGCTCGCCGAGGCGCTGCGTCAGCTCGGCACGGTCGACGGCTGGCCCATCCTCGTGGAGCCGCAATTGGACGGCGGTCAGTACCAGGTGAGCGTGCGCGCCGGCGTCCGGCGCGGGAGGTTGCCATCGTCCCTGCGTGCGCTCATGTTCTGGACGAACGACTGGCACCGTACGAGCGAGTGGTACACATGGTCACTTCCGGTGTGAATGCGCCGGTCTCGTGGTGGAAGCGCTGGGGCGGCGTAGCGCTCGTTCTCTTGTGGACATCGATCGGTGCGGGTGCGCTTCTGCTGCTCGCCAAGAGCGCCCAGAACTCCGGGGAGTTCAGCCGGCTGCAGCCGTGGATCCTGCTGCTCAATCTCATCGGCGTCATCGCACTCATCATTCTTCTCGCCCGCAAGCTCCTGCAGCTCGTGCGGGACTATCGCGATCATGTGCCGGGCTCGCGCCTCACCGCGCGCACCGTGTCCATCTTTGGTGCGCTGGTCGTTGCGCCACTCGTCATCGTCTATCTCTTCTCCCTCGAGTTCCTGAATCGCGGCATCGATAGCTGGTTCCGGCTGGAAGTGAAGCAGGGCCTGAACGATGCGCTGGTCCTTTCGCGCTCGGCGCTGGACATGCGCATGCGCGAAGTGCTGGAACGCACCGACCGCTTTGCCGTGCAGCTCAGCAACTCGAATGGCAGCGACATGGCTCGGCGCGTGGACGAGGAGCGGCGCCAGAGCGGGGCACTCGAGGTCACCGTCTTCGGCGGGCACGAGCGCATTCTCGCGGCCAGCTTTGACAACCCGCTGGATACCTTTCCTTCGCGCCCACCGCCTGATCTCGTGCGGCAGGTGAGCGAGCGGCGCAAGTACGTGACGCTGGAGCCGGAGGAAGATGGGCAATACCTCATCCGCACGGCTGTGCCGCTGTCCGACAGCAAGGCCGATCCGGATGATCGCTACGTCGTCGCCGTGTATCGCGTGCCGCCGCAGCTCGCGGCGCTCTCGGAAGCCGTTCAGCACGCCTACTCGCAGTACGGGGATCTCGCCGCGTTGCGCGAGCCTCTGAAAAACAGCTTCCGGCTCACGCTCACGCTGGTGCTCTTGCTCGCCATGCTGGCGGCGATCTATGGCGCCATCTTCTCGGCGCAGCGGCTCACGCGGCCTGTGCAGGATCTGATCGCCGGCACCCGCGCTGTCGGCAAGGGAGATTTCGGCACGCGGCTGCCGCTGCCTTCGCGCGACGAGATGGGCTTCCTCGTGCACTCGTTCAACGACATGACCAAGCGGTTGCGCCGCGCGCGCGAGGAAGCGATGCGTGCCACTCAAGCGGTGGAAAGCGAGCGCGCGCGGCTGGCCATCATTCTGGCGAGGCTCTCCACGGGCGTGCTCGCGGTGGACCGGATGCTCACGGTGCGTCTGGCCAATACCGCAGCCGGGGCCATTCTCGGCACGGATCTGTCCGCTGCCACCGGGCGCACGCTTCCCGAGCTGGCGGCCGACAATGAGCGACTGGGCCAGTTCGTGGCAGCGCTCGCCGTGCGCTTCGCGGCGGGCCGCGAGGAATGGCGCGAGCAGATCGAGCTGGAAGGCTCCGCCAGCCGCCGCACCCTGATGTGCGCCTGTACTCCCCTGCCGGGGAGCGACAGCGACGTCGGCTACATCATTGTGTTCGACGACATCACCACGCTGTTGCAGGCGCAGCGCGATGCCGCGTGGGGCGAAGTGGCCCGGCGCCTCGCGCATGAGATCAAGAATCCGTTGACGCCCATTCAGCTGTCCGCCGAGCGCATGCGCCGGAAGTTCCTCGGCACCATGAATGCTCAGGATGCGGAGCTGCTCGAGCGTTCCACGCGCACCATCGTGCAGCAGGTGCAGGCCATGCAGCAGATGGTGAACGCGTTCAGCGAGTACGCGCGGGCGCCGGACATGAACGTCACCCGCTTCAACCTGAACCAGGTCGTCAATGAAGTGGCGGATCTCTACCGCTCGCACGAAACCCGCGCGGAGGTGCGGCTCGATCTCGACGACCAGGTCGGTGTGCTCGAGGCCGACCGCGGTCGTGTCCGGCAGATCCTCAACAACCTCGTGACGAATGCCCTGGAGGCGCTCGATGGCGTGGCCGCGCCGCGCCTGGAGATCACCACTCGCCTGGAGCAGGGCGGCGACATGGCGTACGCCGTCCTGACGGTGTGTGACAATGGTCCGGGGTTCCAGCGCGAGCTGCTGAATCGGGTGTTCGATCCGTATGTCACCAGCAAGCCCAAGGGCACCGGTCTCGGGCTTGCCATCGTGAAAAAGATCGTGGAAGAGCACGGCGGCCGAATCGATGCCGACAACCGGCCCGAAGGCGGTGCACGCGTGCGTGTCGTCCTGCCGATGAAGGACAGCACGCGATCGGCCTCCAGTACACGTGAACGACGCGGCGAGCTGCGTAGGGAGCGAGCATGAGCACGGCACACATCCTCGTGGTCGATGACGAAGCGGATATCCGCACCCTGCTCAAGGAAATCCTGTCGGAAGAGGGTTACGACGTGGATGTCGCGGCGAACGCCATGCAGGCGCGTGCCTCGCGAGCCCGACAGACGCCCGATCTCGTGCTGCTCGACATCTGGATGCCGGACGTGGATGGCATCACCCTGCTGCGCGAGTGGTCCACCAGCGCCGCGGATGGATGCCCGGTCGTGATGATGTCCGGCCATGGCACCGTCGAGACCGCCGTGGAGGCGACGCGTCTGGGGGCGTTCGATTTCGTCGAGAAACCGCTGTCGCTCGCGAAGCTCCTTCGCACGGTGGAGCGTGCGCTGGATGCCGGCAAGCGCCGCCGCCAGTCCGGCAAGCTGATGGTGCCGCCCCTCATGGTGCCGGTCGGCAAGAGCAAGTTGATGCAGCAGCTGCGCGCAGAGCTGCAGCAGATCGCCTCGAACCCCTCGTCGGTGCTGCTCGTGGGCGAGCCCGGCACGGGCCGCGAAGCCTTCGCGCGCTACCTGCATGAGCAAAGCCCGCGCGCGAGCCAGCCGTTCGTCCCCGTGGTCGCGAGCGCGCTGCGCGAGTCCGACGCCGAAATGCAGTTGCTCGGCCGCGAAGGGAGCGAGGGAGCGCAGCTCGGTCTCCTCGAACAGGCCGGCAGTGGCACGCTGTTCATCAATCAGATCGAGGATCTGCCGCCCGGCGTGCAGCGCATGCTCGTGGGCGTGCTCGAGTCCGGCCGGTTCACGCGAGTGGGCGGACACGAGCCGGTGCCGTTTTCGGCGCGCGTAGTCTCCGCGGCCCTGCCGGGTATCGAGGCGCGCGTCGCGCAGGATGGTTTCCGGCGGGACCTGCTTGCGCACCTCAACACCCTCGTCGTTCGCGTGCCGCCTCTGCGGGAGTACGCGGAGGACGTTCCGGAGCTCCTGCGCCACTACGTCGACCGCGCAGTGGATACGGAGGGTCTGCCGTTCCGCCGGTTCAGCGTCGCCGCGCAGAACCGCCTCCGGAACTATCCCTGGCCGGACAACGTGCGCGAGCTCAAGACCCTGGTCCATCGCCTGCTCATTCAGGGCGGTCCGGAAGAGATCCGGCTGGAGGAGATCGAGCGCGAACTCGCCGTGCAGGCCCCGCAAGGCGAGCCGCTCGTCAAGCAGGACCTGCTTGCGCTCCCCCTGCGCGAGGCCCGTGAGCAGTTCGAACGGGCCTACCTCCAGCAGCAGCTCCTCTTGTGCAACGGCAAGGTCGGTCAGCTCGCAAAGCGGGTTGGCATGGAGCGCACACATCTTTATCGCAAGCTCCGTTCGCTCGGCGTGGACTTCCGGAACGTGAGCGAGGACTGAAGCGCGAGCTGCGTCACGCTTGCCGAAATTTTTTCGGCGCCTCGTGAAATATTTCCGCCTCTGCCCTCAGTAAGGGATCGAATATGCGTCGACCCGGGATGGGCGTGCGCCGGACCTGCCCGCCCTGTTTCGTGAAAGGAACCCTTGAAGCGTTGTCCGACCCGCGTGTTTAGCCACGGAGGCCGCACGAGCGCCGACGGCACCTGTTCGGGCATGAAGCCTGATATCCCCGCGTGCGGAAGCGGTGTGGTGAGCGACTCCGGAGAACCAGGTGCCACTCGACCTGCGTGTACTGATCGTCGAGGACATCGCGGCTGAGGCCGAGCTGGCCATCCGCCAGCTCGAACGCAGTGGGATCGGCTGCGTCCATCACCGCGTCGACACGGAACCCGACTTCCGCAAGGCGCTCACCGAGTTCCGCCCGCATATCATCCTGTCGGATTTCACCGTTCCATCCTTCGATGGTCTTGCGGCGCTCGACATCGCCGCGCAATCGGCCCCGGATGTACCGTTCATCTTTCTCTCGGGCACGATCGGCGAAGAGCGTGCGATCGAGGCGCTGCGCCGGGGCGCGGTCGACTACGTGCTGAAGAGCAATCCGGCGCGGCTTGCGCCGGCCGTGCGGCGCGCGCTCCGGGAAGTGGCGGAGCGCCGGCGGCGTCGCTTCGCGGAGCTGCGCATCCGGGAAAGCGAGCAGCGCCTGCGAGACATCATCGACACCTCGCAGGACTGGATCTGGGAGCTGGGTGCGGG
>JADGHX010000209.1 GCA_019683695.1 Steroidobacteraceae bacterium | reverse complement strand
CCTGGGTCAACATCTCGGCGGCTCAAAAAGCCGCCATCCTCGCCCAGGTGGGTCAGTTTTACTTCGGCGGGGTGGGTCAGTTTTACGTCGGCGCTAACAGGGAGAGGCAATGGCAGGTTACCAGACAATCCGTGATTTGCTCCGCAGCAGTCCGGGCATGTTCTCTCACTTGGATGCTGCACAGCTCGTAAAGCACGCTCTTGGCCTGCGCAGTGCCGTACAGCATGGAAGGGAATACCAGGGGAAGCGACCTGTTCTTGTGTACCTGTACTCGGAGCCGCTCACCTGGCCCGACGGTCGTTTGATTGATCGGAACCTCCGAACCCGTCATCGAATGGAAGTCGACCAGTTCGCATCAGCGGTAGTAGGTTGTGAAGTCGAGTTTTGCGCACTCTCTTATTCTGCCCTTTTAGATACTTGGAGCCGCTCGGACTCGGAACTGGTGCGTGCGCACGCTCGAGCGATCCGCGCGCATTTCAGGTTCTAAGTGCGCCAGACAGAATCCGCCAGCTCGGCCGATCCCATCGGCGCAGTCGGCAGCCTTGCGGTTCTTCTCCAAGATGTGACGCTACCCTAATCGCCACCGTCTCTTACGTTCGCATCGTTGCCTCCGCTCGAAGCTGCTGCTCGAGTAACTCCCGTACCCTCTGTCCAGCAGGAACGACCGACCTGCTCTTATTGGATGATGAGCGGCATTCCTGTTTCCGCGGCAAAAAAGCCGACTTGGCCCGTTGCCCGTCTTCGGGCTTATATGTAATCAGATAGTGGCTGACGCTGATCGACGAGTACACGCGCGTTTGAAGTCGAGGTGAGCACGAAGCGACGTAAGACAAAGCTCTCAGCGCAGTACCCACGCTACGGATGAGTATCTCATCTCGAGTACTATGCCGAAGTCGTCGGGATGCTCTACGAACTTGGGTTCAGCCAGTACTCGAGCGCATCCAACGTCGGGTGGCTCAACTCGAACGTGAAGATCTACCCATGAACGGCATTCGATTCACCCTGATCGGAGCATCGCTGCTCGTGGTGAGTGCCGGGCTGCGTGCCCAGGCCGAGAGCTGCCAGGTGGGCGATGCGTTCTGCTACCAACGGCAATATGAAGACGCTTGCGCTCAGCGCGACTCCACGATCCAGGGCTGCCGCGCATGGATCGGCTCTCTCGAAGCCCGCGCGAAACAGAACGATCGAGCCGCGCAGCTGATGCAAGGCCATGCCTACATGGCAATTGCCAATCACCTGGGCGCGGATGCCGATGAGCAGGCGCGCAGTCGTACAACAGGAATCGCAATCTTCAGGCAACTCGTCGCCTCCGACCCTTCGGACGCGGAAGCGGCACTGGCTGTCGCAGCATTCACCCCTGATCCGGCGGAACGGCTCGAGCGCCTTCGGCAAGTCGTGAAGCTGAAGCCGGCGGGATTCATCGCCGCCGAGTCGCTCGCGGACGAGCTTCAGCGTCTGGGCGGTGCCGCAAACCTGCTGGAAGCCGCGACCGTGATAGATCGAGCCGCGGCGGCTCAACCCGCGCCGAGCAAATGGCGTCTCGCCGGTAGAGCCATCGCCCTCTACGAGGAAGCGGGATCGCATGATCGTGCTCGTCAGCTCAGGCAGGAGCTCCGGGCGGAGTTCGGCGCGCAGGCGATGCTGAACGAGCTGTCACAGGGTTCCGCCCTGGCGCCTGAGCGCACCACTCAACTTCTGAAGAAGCTGTGCGATCCATACGCGGCGCGCGCCGTCGGGGCCGATGCCTGTCTCAAGGCACTGGACGTCGTTATGCCCTCGCTACGCAATGTGCCGGACCGTTCGAGCGCTCAGCGCCTCGCCGATGATGTCGCGAAGGTGATGCTCGATATGTTGAGGGAGGGCAAGCATGCATTGTACGAAGCGGACCCCAACTGGCGCACGCGCTTCGAACAGTGGATGGATGGAATGGTCTCGCAGGAAATGAAGGAAAAGGTCTCGCGGGAAATGGAGTCTGTCACCGTCTATTAGGCGAGCGCATCAATCCGGCTCGACAGTGCGGAGAAGGTAGCGGCTCTGGAACGTGCACCTGTCTCGATCCGGGCAAGGCCTCACTGGCGGCGAGTCTGGGTATCAAAGCCCTTGAGGCGACCAGGGCATTCGGAGAAACCGCGTATCGGATCCTGTTTGGCGCCGACCTCCCCGTCTATCGCGAAGTGATGGATATGAGGAGCGGGTAGTGCAACGAATCTTTCGCTTTTTCTTGGCAGTGGCTCGATCTGACCTTCAGGCAGCTGCCTCCTGTGCTTCCTGCTTTGCCGGGTTCAGCAGTGCATCCATCACCAGGTAGCGCCGCTTACCCCATCTGGTCGAGGCAATGTGTCTGAGCCGTGCCGCGACCAGCATCAGAGCGGAGTGTCCGTCCGGGAAGGCTCCGACCACTCGCGTCCTTCTTCGTATTTCACGAATGATCCGCTCGAGCGGATTATTCGTGCGGATCTGTCGCCAGTGCGTGGAGGGGTACGCGTAGTAGGTCAGCGTCTCGCCGACCTTCTGCTCCACCAGCTCCGCGGCCGCTTTGAGCTTCAGCGACTTCAGGCGCTCAACGACCTCGCGCGCTTTCGCGCCGGCGCCCTGCGGTCCTCCAGTTCGCCCTGTTATACGGGGAGCGGTTCACCAATCCGAAGAACTAATACCAACCCGCCTCGAACACAGAAATTCGGACACGCCCCGCACGGTTTCCCTGCTGGCACAATGTGGGCCTTTGGACGCTCTCCGCCCTACTTAGAATCTCTTCGCCCGAGGAAGTCGAGCAAGACCGCAGCGAAGCGTTCCGAATCCCTCACTTTGCACTCCCACAGCACCAACACCTGCCACCCGGCGCTCCTCAATTCCTTGACGCACTTTGCATCTCGCTCGACATTGCGCTTCAGCTTCGGGAGCCAGTACTCGACGTTCTTGCTCGGTTTCTTCCGACCCGCCTTGCAGTTGTGCCGATGCCAAAAGCAGCCGTGAACGAAGATCACCTTCTTGCGCCCCGGGAACACCAGATCCGGTGTGCCGGGGAGATCCCTTCGGTGCAACCGAAAGCGATGCCCCATCCGGTGCACGAGCTTGCGCACAATCAGCTCGGGCTTCGTGTTCGTCTTCCGAATGGTCGCCATTAACGCACTGCGACCTTCGGCGTCTAGCTCATTGAAACGCGGCATCTCCCGCTTCGCGTCGGGCGCGGCGCATCGCTCCGGGCCCCTTACCCTCGCCGGGATGATCGGCGTGATCGTCGACTAGGTCGAAGTACTTCTCCGGTAGCGGAGCAACGGGCTCCGGTGGCGGCATGTCGTCCCGCTTGGCTGGAATCAGCGTGACCTTGCGGGGGACCCTGCGTTCCCCTAGAAGCTGCCTGCGGATCTCCAGTCCGAGCACCTCGGCAAGCGCGCTCGGCACGGCGTTGCCCACCTGCTTGTGAGCCTGCATCACGTTCCCCACGATGTGGTAGCCGCGCGGGAACGTCTGCAAGGCACATAACTCCGCGGCGCTCAGTCGTCGGTTCTCCCAATGGAAGGGACCGATGGCCGGCCCGGGTTGCGCCGTGAGTGTCCAAGAAGGCCGATTCTTTGCGAGCTTCAGCAGCATCGACCAGTACCGCCTGCGCCACCCGAAAATCTGGGCGCCGCCCCCTCGATTCGTGTGATACAGGTAGTTGTGCCCCTCGGGGATGGTCGGCAGCAAGTCGGCCCACTTCCCGCGCGGCTTCAGCTCCTCATCGTCCTGTCTGATGAACTCCGCAAGCGCATCCCACGCCGTTGTGAAGGGCTGGAGCACAAAATCGAACGGAAGTCCCGGCAGCTCGGCGCTGCCGTTCGCCATGTCGACGTGCGGCGGCTTCATGTGGGTCGGGGCCGGAAACTTGAACGTCTTCCCCTCCCGATGCCCTATGACGATCACCCGCTCGCGGAGCTGCGGCACGCCGTACTCGACAGCGTTGAGCTGCGCGGCGCTGATCTGGTAGTTGGCGCCCGATCTACGATTCACCTCCTCGAGGGATCGGCGTAAATACTCGAGGCCTTCGTCCTTCTGGCTGAACGCGAGCCCAGGCACGTTCTCCAGCAGGAACACCTTGGGGAGCGTCTCCTCGAGGACACGAAGGTACTCCCTCAAGGTCTGCGCCCGGGGGTCCTGCAGTCTCCTCGCGTCGCCCGTGTGCCAGTAGCCCGACTTGGAGAACGGCTGACATGGCGGTCCGCCGACGAGCAGATCGGCCTCACATTTGCGCAGCCGCGCCTTCTTCAGAATCTCCTTCGAGGTGAGTGCCTCGATCGGCTTATCGACGATCGCGCAGTCCTCCCACCACTTCGCGTTCTTCGGGTGACGAAGGGTCTCGACCGCAATGCGGTCGCACTCGATCGCAATGCGTGCCTCAAAGCCCGCGGTGTGTAGACCGAGATCTAGTCCACCGGCCCCGGTGAACAGGCTGATCGTCGTTGGCATTGGTCAGCTGGAAGTCGCAACCCCGGGGCGAGTGTACAAGATTCTTGTCGGCGCGGTCCGAATCCGAATCGGCGTGCCTTGGGTAGGTCCTTTCAGCCCCGCGACCTTGCAGACCTCCCGCCCAACCTCGTGGCCCGCCTTGCCACCTGAAGCGTGCTTCATGTCCTCTCGCCTCGCCCCGCTCGGCTACGAGCACGATCGATTCCACACTTCGAGAGAAACGAAGCTCAACATGCCGCCGGCCGAGGGTAGGATCGGCGCGTTCGATTGGGTGAGATGCTTTTGTGTTCGAGAGGTACCGCGTAACGGGTAAACGTGAGGTGGTCGCCATGATCACCAACGCGCTGGAGGCATGCGGCGTGCAGATACTGCGCTACCCGGATGTGCATTCAGCGCCCTTCGAATACACGTTGAAACTGCCAAGCGGGGAGCGCATTGAGCTCGTGTGCTACGCGTTCTTGGCGAACAAGTACAGGCAGCAGGGCCGTCCGGAGGATGAGCATCGCTTCCAAGTGAAGTACGGCAGCGAGTTCGACCGTCCCCACGAGATCTACATCGATCCCAGCCGCGAGGTCATTACGCTGTTCATGGGCGTGCATGTCGAAGAGCGAATCTTCGTCGCTGCTGACCCGACGATGCACACTCCCGCTTGGTTCTCCTCTTCGGTCGAGTTCAAGACGGCGGATATCGAATGCGCAAAGAGAACCGGCTGGACAGCTTGGGAGCGCGAACGGTCGTCTGCAAGGCGTCGCGCCGGCAAAGATGCGGAGAACTATCAGACAGAGACGCTCGTTGCATTCACGGCCGAGCATCTACTGCGCTTCATCCACTTCGAGCGTCTTGCTACCGGCCTCGACGCGGGAGAGCGGTTGCTCCTGGCTGAGAGGATCGCCAAGCACGAAGCGCAAGAAGGCGCGCCGCATCCCCTCGAGCTTCAGTTCGGTCTCTCTGCTCGCGAGATCTTGGACGTGATCTGGGGCCGCTTCCGGCTCAACGTTGCCGTTCGCGGCGGCATTGCGGAGTACCACCTCGGGAGCTACTTGAGGTCGCTCCCTGAGATTACGAGAGTCCACGAGATCGACGAGGACGGGAAGCCCGACTTCGAGATCACGTTCAACAGAAGGACGTACTTGCTCGAGTGCAAGAACGTCCTTCGTAGCCGACGCTTTGATGGAAAACCCATAATCGACTTCCAGAAGACGAGAGCCGCGAAAGGCAATCACTGCTCCCGTTACTACGATCGCAACGCGTTCGATGTGCTCGCTGCCTGCTTACATCCCGTGACCGAGCGATGGGAGTTTCGGTTCGTGAGCACGTCAGCGCTTCCGCCGCACGAGAAGTGCATAGGCAAGCTGTCACACAAAGTTGTCGTAGACGGATCGGCATGGACCGATGACATTCGGCGGCTGCTTGTGCCTCAATGAGCGCGACGCGCGAAATGGCCAAGACGTTTACAAAGCTGCTTGCCAGTCTTCCCAATTGGATCCGGCAGCTGCCACTACTGCGCTCGTGATCCACGACTAACGCGAGCACGGCCCAGCCGTCCCGGCCCGCCCATACTCGGCAAAGGATCCGTGGTCCAGCTCTCATTGGGGACCGCGGTCATTGAAGCGCTCATATTCTTGGCAATGTGACGGTATTCGGCGGAAGTGCGAAGCCAACTATGCACCGCTCACCAGTGACGATGTTCGTAGTCGTTCCTCAATAGAGTGCGCATTCGCGCATACCGGGCCGGGACTTCACGACATGCCGGGCTGATGTTTCATGTCAGCCGACCCGCGTCTCAGTCAAATGGAGGAGCCGCGGCTTCGTAGTGACATCAGGAAATGTTTTCGTCGTACAGCAAAGGATTGCTCCCGGGACACGAGCCCCAAAACGAAAGCGCCGCCCGAAGGCGGCGCTCGTTTCAGCCATTCATCACGAACTCACGTCACGCCGTCAGACGACGTCGACGCACCAGCCCAAGCCCTGCAAGGGCAAGGCCGAACAATGCACAGCGTGGCGGGCGGGCTCGGGAAGCTCGGTGAGATTGTGCGCTCGCACCGTGATCAAAAGTCTTGCCATTTCGGAAAAGTCTCGTAGCGACGACGATATAACGTACGCGGGTTGCAACAGCTGTAAAACATGCCGACAGTGCGCCTCGTCAGCCCCCGCGGTACTCGCGTCCAGTACGTTGTAGCTGCTACGTTTGAAAAGACGTACCGCTGATCGGACAGGTTGGTTGCCTGAGCTTGCGGACAGCAAGGCAGGCGGGCTCTCGTCACCTCACGAGCCACAGCAGCTGCAGGAATGGCGTCGCGAGTCAGCGCAGCGTGTGCCTGATTACGCCTGCGACAGTCAGGCACATCCTCAGGCTCGAGCGAAATGAGTGTGATCCGACGCACCGGAGCCGGCCCGTAGCCCGCCGGCCACCGCGATCCCTCGCGCGATGACGGGTCGCTCGCGGCAGTCCCGCCCGCCAGCCACCGGGTCGCTCACTCCCTCTTTCCGCAGACCATCGGCGAGAGTTCCATGCCCTTGCCGGCCACGCGGGCGCACACGGGCCTGTAGCGGTCACGCATGTAGTAGGCGTTCTTGAAGTCCTCCTCGCGCGGGTTCTCCATGCAGTCGTACTCCTGCGGGAGGCGGGGCTAGGCTTCCAGTCGCGGTTGATGCGCACGGGCTCGGAGTAGTACTCGGGATCTGTGATGATCACCTCGATGTCCAGCGTGCCATCGGCCGCGCGCGTGAAGCGCTCGACGGTGTGGAGCTGCGGGCTTGTGGGCTGGCCGCGCGCGCCCAGCTCGCCGTAGCCGTTGAAGCCGATGGTGTCGACCACGAGCGTGTCGCCTTCCCAGCGACCCACTGAGTCGCCCACGTAGCTGGGCTCGAGGTTCTGGGGATGCTCGGCGTTCATCCGGATGCGACGGACCATGCTTGGCATCTCGTAGAGTTTCCTCCGGGGACTCCATCACCAGGATGCGCTCGTGGGGCATGGTCATCGTTGAGATGGCGCCGGGACGCCACGACGTCCACGCCGTGTGCATGATGCGGCCACTGGCCATCTCCTTCGCGTTGCGATCGACGATCTGCTGACCGAGCGGGGAGAACGTCGCTTCGGGCACCATCATGCCCAAGAACTTCGGCTCCCACAGGCCAGCCAGGCGCGGCGTGGTGGGCGCAGCGCCCTCCGAGGGCGACGACGCCGCCGCGGCGGGCGTGCTGGCGGAAGCCGGTGACGCTGCGGCGGTGGTGCCCTCGTGCGGCACGCGCTCGGCCGGTTCGCCGGCGGCCAGCCGATCCGGGCACACGTCGTCGTCACCCGCGCCGAGGGATCACGATGGAAGGTCAGCACCGTCTCCCAGGGCCGGGTGAAGGTCTCCGGATCCTCGAAGGTCATGCGGTTCTCGAGGCGTCCGTCGGGCAGCACGCGCAGCCGCTCGGTGATCACGAGCTGGTCGGAATGCGGCAGGCCACGAGCATCCATCACCGTCGTATCGATGAGCCCCACCGTGCGGATCACGAGGGTGTCGCCCTCGAAGCGGCCCACGGAGTAGCCCCAGGGTGGTGGGCGTGGGGATTTCGGCGACCTCGGGGCCGTCGAGGTGGACGGCGCGGAACCAGCGATACCCGAGCCCCAAAACGAGAGCGCCGCCCGAAGGCGGCGCTCGTTTCAGCCATTCATCACGAACTCACGTCACGCCGTCAGACGACGTCGATGCACCAGCCCGAGCCCTGCGAGGGCAAGGCCGAACAATGAGAGCGTGGTGGGCT
>JADGHX010000208.1 GCA_019683695.1 Steroidobacteraceae bacterium | reverse complement strand
CGGCTTACGGCCCGTTTTTTTTCCCCGCCGCGGGGGGCCGGGCGCGCAGGCGCGCGCGGGGGCCGCGGAAGCCGCCTCTAGCGACGCGGCCGCCGGGCCGCCGCGCGCCCGGATTTGCGGGCAGCAGCACGTCGGGTAGCGGAACGACTCTTCGTGCGGCGTGCGGCAGATTTCGCGGGCTTGCGCGCGGAACGGGCGCTCGCCCGGGCGGCCCCGCTCTGCGTGCGCCGAGAGGCCGCAACGCTGCGGCGGGCGGTGCTCGCCGCCGACCTGGCGGCACTCTTTCGCTTGATCGCACGCTTCGGCTTCGACGCCGCAGCGCTCGTGCGCTTGCCGCCGGCAGCGCGCTTCGCCGCAGGCTTCGCCCCTGTGCGCGAAGTGGCCTGGACCTTCGCCCGTCGCGCAGATGTCGCGGGCTTTGTGCGCTCGGCACGCCCGCCTGCGGCGGTCTTCTCTTTCGGTTTCGATTTGGGTTTCGAACCCGCGCCCGCTTTCGGCTTCTTCCCCGCAGCGGTCGCGCGCTTCTCCGACGGCGCCGCGGACGGCGTCTCCATGCCCCGAAGCTGGTCGAGGATCGCAGGGTTCTCGAGCGTGGAGACGTCCTGCGAAATCTCCTCGCCTCGCGCAATCGCGCGCAGCAGACGCCGCATGATCTTGCCCGAACGCGTCTTCGGCAGGTTGTCGGCGAAGCGGATGTCGTCCGGGCGGGCGATGGCGCCGAGCTCCTGCGCCACCCAGTCGCGCAGCTCCTGCACGAGCGCCGAGGTGTCGCCTGTGGGCCGGGAGCCGCGGCACACGACGAACGCGAACACGGACTCGCCTTTCACGTCGTGCGGGCGCCCCACGACCGCGGCTTCCGCCACGCGCGGATGCGAGACCAGCGCGGACTCGATCTCCATCGTGCCGAGGCGGTGACCGGCCACGTTCAGCACGTCGTCGATGCGCCCCATGATCCAGAAGTATCCGTCCTTGTCCCGGTGCGCACTGTCGCCCGCAACGTAGAAGCGGTTCTGGAATCTTTCCCAGTAGGTGCGCAGATAGCGTGCGTTGTCGCCCCAGATCGTGCGGAGCATGGCGGGCCACGGCCGGCGAATGACGAGATAGCCGCCCGTATCCGGGCGCGTCACGGGATGGCCGGACTCGTCCACGATGTCGGCATCGATGCCCGGCAGCGGCAGCGTGCAGGAACCCGGCTTGGTGGGCGTGACGCCGGGGACCGGCGAAATCATGATGGCGCCGGTTTCCGTCTGCCACCACGTATCCACGATCGGGCAGCGCCCGCCGCCGATCACGCGCTGGTACCACATCCACGCTTCGGGATTGATGGGCTCGCCCACGCTGCCCAGCAGGCGCAGCTTCGACAGGTTGTATCGGGCCGGCAGCGCGTCGCCCAGCTTCATGAGCGCGCGGATGGCAGTCGGCGCGGTGTAGAAGACCGTGACGCCGTGGGTCTCGCAGATCTTCCAGAACCGTCCGCCGTCGGGATACATGGGCCCGCCTTCGTACAGCACGACGGTCGCCCCGTTCGAGAGCGGGCCATACGCCACATAGCTGTGACCGGTGACCCAGCCGACGTCCGCGGTACACCAGAAGACGTCGTCCTCGCGCAGATCGAAGACCCACTTCGTCGTCGTCTTCACGCCGAGCAGATAGCCGGCGCTCGAGTGCTGAATGCCCTTCGGCTTGCCGGTCGATCCGGAGGTGTAGAGCAGATAGAGCGGATGCTCCGCCTCCACCCATTCGGGCGGGCAGACGGGTGACTGGCCCTCGATCACGTCGTGCCACCACACGTCGCGCCCGGGTTGCATGTTCACGGGCTTGCCGGTGCGGCGGTAGACAATGACCTCGCGAATCGTGGGGCAGCCCGCCGCGAGCGCCTTGTCCGCCGCGGCCTTCAGCTCGATGACGTGGCCGCCGCGATGGCCGCCATCGGCGGTGATGAGCAGGACCGCGCCCGCGTCCTCGATGCGATCCTTGAGCGATGGCGCGGAAAACCCGCCGAACACCACCGAATGGATGGCGCCGATGCGCGCGCAGGCGAGCATGGCGATGATGATCTCCGGCACGAGCGGCATGTAGATGACGACGCGGTCGCCGCACTTCACGCCACGCGACTTGAGCACGTTCGCGAACCGGCACACTTCCGCATGCAGCTCGCGATAGCTCATGCGCCGCGTGTCGCCGGGCTCTCCTTCGAAGATGAGCGCAGTCTTGTGGCCGCGTTCCTCGAGATGCACATCGAGGCAGTTGTACGCGACGTTGAGCCGCCCATCCGTGAACCAGCGGTAGTTGGGTGCCTGCGAGTCATCGAGCGTGATGGTGAAAGGCTGGTGCCAGTGCAGCTCGCGCCTGGCCAGCTCCGCCCAGAATCCGGTGGGGTCCGCGGCGGCCTGCCGGTGCAGCGCTTCGAGCGCTTCGGGCTGGATGCGCGCCCGCGCGACGAACTCCGATGAGGGTGGGAACGTGCGTTCTTCGAGGAGGACGGACTCGATGCTCGGCTGTGCCATGGACTCCCCCGGACGTTCTTGGCGTGGGCCGCGGAGCATACCGTAGCTGCAATCGCCGCGAATACGCTCATCGTGCGGCCACACGTGCACACGATGCACATGACCTGCGGGACCGAGGTCTTGGCGCGCGGTGCGGCGAGGCGTAGAAATCCGGCATGCCCCACGCGACTGCCTGCCGACGCGCTCCAGCGTACATTCTGCCTTGCATCGCTGCCGCGTTGACGGGTTGCGGCTCGGCGCAGCCTCCGCGCGTCGTGCTCGCCGAAACGTGTCGCGCGATCGACGCGTCCCGGCCGGTCAGCCTGGAGATCAGGGCGCCCGAGGCCGGCCTGCTCCGCGTGGCCGTGGAGCAACGGGGCATCTCGGTTCTTGCGACGCTGACGAGCGAAGCACGCGCCGCAGCCGTCACCCCGATCGACCGATTCGGGGTCATCTCCTTTGCCCCGCACGTGTCACAAGACGGCCGCGTTACCGTTCACGTGCAATCCCGGGACGCTCCCGACATTGCAGGCGCAGTCTGCATCTCGGCAGAAGCGCTCTCGGGCACGAGCGCGCGGCGGCAGCTTGCGGAGCGCGCTTTTGCGGCCGCGGGCGCGGCCATGAACGCGGACAGCCCCACGGAGGCGTTCGAGCGATATCGCGATGCTGCGCGCGCCTTCGACGGCATCGACCGCAAACGCACGGCCGAGGCGCGGCACGCCATGGCCGAGATCGCGTACTCGCATCTGCGGCGTGACCAGGCGGCGTTCGTCCTCGCGGGCTGGGCACTGGCCGATCTGGGGCACGCGGCCTTTCCGGGTGAGCGCGGCGCACTCGTCACGCTTCAGGCGCGCGCGCTGCTGGAATCGCAGCGCTTTCCACCGGCCGTCCGCCGCGCGCGTGTGCTCGAAACGCTGCGTGCCGCGGAAAGCCTGTTCGCGCGCACGCCTTACGCAGCGCGCGAATCGCCGCGATTCGACATTCTCCGCGGATTCATGGAATACCGGACGGGGAACTCGCCGCTCGCCGTGAGGCATTTCACTCAGGCCGCGAAGGCGTGCGAGGCCCTGAAGGATTGGGAATGTGCGGCTCGCGCGCGCCAGAACATTGCCTCTCTCGCCGAAGAGGCGCGCGACTTCACCGTGGCACTGCAGGCGTACCACGACGCGCTGCAGAGCCTGCCTCCGGAGCTGAATCCGAAACTCACCGCAGACATCTGGGGCAACTACGGCCGGCTGCAGGGGACCGCCGGCTTGTTCCGTGAAAGCGAACGCTCACATCGCATTTCGATGCGGCTGCACGCGGAGATTGCGAACTGCGACGGCACACGCATCAGCGTGGCACGACTTGGCACGCTGCTCGTGCAGGTAGGCAGCATCGGTGACGGTCATGCCTATCTGGCGCGAGCGGCGTCCCTCGACTGTCGCGCATTGATCGCAAGCGCCAGGCGCGAAGCAGCGGCTGAATCGGGTCGTGCCAGCGACGCGGGCCCGAGCAAGACCTCCTCGCCCGTCCTGTCGCCATCCAATGCGCAGAGCGGTCCGCCCTGCGTGGGCATGCCCGAGCCGGAGTCGCTGAGCGAGCTGGGCCGGCTCGCGGTTTTTCACGCGCTGCTCGGCATGCGTGACGCCTTCGAGCTGGAAAACGAGCCTATTCGCGCGCAGGAGTGCTTGATCGCAGCACGTGCGTATGCGAGCACGGCGCGCACGCGCTTGCGGCTTGCGAATGCCGAAGGCGCGTCGTTTCTGCAGCAGGGAAAGGTTGAAGAGGCGGCGGAGAGTTTCCAACGTGGCTTGGGGCTCGCGGATAGCGCGCGCCTGCCACAGAACCATGAGAATCGCTCGCTCGCCTACGTGGGCCTCGCGCGCGCCGCGTTGCTCGCCGGCAAGCCTGAGAAGGTGCGCCAGTACGCGCGTCGTTCGCTCGCACTCGGCAGCGCCCGGGCGGACGTGAGCCAGGTGGTGGAATCCCTGCAGCTCATGGCGCGCAGTTTCGGGGACGAGAGCGGGAACGACATCGCGATCGGCATCCTGCGCACGGCGGCCGGCCTGATCGAGCAGGTTCCGATCGACGATCTGGACGCGGAACAACGCGCAACCTGGCTCGCCACGCAGCACACCGTGTTTGCGGAACTCACCGCGCGCTTCGCTGCACGCGCGGGTAACGATGAAGCGCATGCATGGACAGCATTCAATGTTTCCGAACGCGGGCGGGCGCGCAGCATCCGATACGCTCTGAATCAGGCTACGGATGTACGCTCCACGAGCTCGACCGAACAGGCGTCGGTGCGTTACCAGCAGCTGATGCGGCACATCGCTGCGCTCGCCGAGAAGGCCAACTCCACAAGCCACGGCGACATCTCACTGGACGCGCTCGGCGAGCTCGCCAGAGCCCACCACACCGGGGAGAACGTCTCAAATCCGGAAGCGCTCCAGAAGCGGATACGGGAGCTGAACGCCACGATCGTGGAGTACGCCACGGCGCGTGACAACATGCTGGCCTTCGTGATCGACGGTTCCCGCATCCACATGGTGCCGCTCGCGAGCCGTCAGGACATTTCAGATGCCGCCGCCGTGCTGTACGGGCTTCTGCGCAACCCGGAATCCGCACGCGCGGACGTGCAGCGTGCCGCGCGGCGCGTGGCGGAGCTCGCACTATGGCCGCTCACCCAATACGTCGGTACGCGACGCGTGATCTTCGTTCCGGACGATGCGCTTCATACGGTTCCGTTTGCGGTCCTCCCCTGGAATGCATCCGACGATGCAGCGCTCGTCGTCGAGCGCGTGGAGCTGTCCGTCATCCCATCCACGCTGTTCGTCACTCGCATGGGGAACGAGCACACGCGCCCGCGTGCCGCGCGTTTCGAGTTGATCGGCGATCCGGTGTTTCGCATGGCCGACTGGCGTCAGGAATGTCTCGGGCACAAGGCGTCACCGCGCCTTGCGAGGCTCACCGGCTCTCGAGCCGCGACACGCGCCTGGCAGGATGCGCTGCCCCGGCTTCCGGGGAGCCGCAAGGAGATCGCGGCGATCGCCACATTGGCGCGCAAGTCGTCGCGAGCAGCGGAGATTCATGAGCGGCTGGGATGTGATGCGACTCCCGCGGCCCTGCGCGCGGCGGCCGCCAATCACCCGGCGCTCCTGCACATCGCGACTCACGGCCACGTGGACGCGTATCGCCCGCGACTGTCCGCGCTCGCGCTCACCCCGGAAGCACCGACGAGCACGGGACCTGCGACTTTCGGCTTGCTGGATATCCTCAACATGGACGTGGACTCCCGTCTCGTCGTGCTGAGCGCGTGCGAAACCTCGCGTGGCCGCCTTCTTCCTGGCGAGGGTGTGCTCGGTCCGGCGCAGGCGTTTCTGCAGGCGGGCGCGGATTCCGTGGTGGCGAGCTACTGGCGCATTCCGGATGAGGCCACCGCGCCTTTCATGGAAGCGTTTTACCGTTACCTGCTGGTCGAAGGCTTTACCGCCGCGGCAGCGCTGCGTCAGGCTCAGCTCGACCATGCGCGCGCCGGAACATCCTATGACTGGGCAGCCTTTACGTTGTATGGCGTGCCGGACACGACCCTCTGACGCGCGGCGCTGAACCCACGCCGTACGGCTGAGATAAGCGGGCTCCTCGGTGCAGTTACTTGGGCGATTTGCTCCATCTGACTCCCGAGGAGATTTCCATGTCCCGCATTGCGCCCGTCGTCCTGTTCTCGACCGCCCTGTGCATCATGTCCGCCGTCCAGCCGCGAACGGAAGCGCACACGGCTTCGGGAATTCCAGACTATTTCTTCAGCACCTGGACCGTGAATCGCGACTGCACCGAGGCGCACGCCGGCGCTCGCGGCCACACGATTCCCGGCCAGCAGTTCCGGATTACACGCTCGTCCAGTGATGGCGGCATCACGTACGGACTCGAAACCGTGGACAAGCCCGGCATGCGCTGGAGCGCCGGCTGGAAGACCGTGAAGCTCGAGTACCGTGCCGGGGCGCGCATGACCACGCTCCCCGCAGACTTCGAATGCATTCCCGGCGAGGAAGCGAGCTCGCCGTTTCTCGGCCAGTCCGGTTTCGCAGTGAGCGGCGAGCCGTACTACCCGTACGAGCACTGGTACGGCACGGTGACGCTGCACGGGCAGAAGCACCACCTGCTCATCTTCCCGCGCAACACCAAGGGCCCGTCGAGCGCGGCCATCGTGCTGATCGACGCGGACGCGAGCGGCAATCTCCAGCTCGATACCGACGGCACGATCATCGTGGAGAACTGATCGTCGATCAGACCGCCGGCGTCTGTCGGGACGCCGGCCGATGATTCGGGCATCGGGACGGGGGCTGCCGTGGACTGCGGCAGCCCGCGTCCCGCTTCGCCGGATTTCCGAACCACGCGGGCGGCCGTGAATTAACATGCCGCAATGGTTCGGCGAATCACATCGGCGTGCATTCTGCTGCTGGCCTCCGCAGCCTCGCACGCAGCCGAGAGCGCACCCCCCGAGGTGAGCTACGCGTGCCGTCCGCTCGCGTGCTCCTCGCTCATTCCGGATTCCTCGACCGACGATTCATCCACCAACGATTGCGGTTACCGCAATCGCAACCAGTGGTGGCTCGATTACGTGGCCGGCTCGCTCGCCTGGGACTCGTCGCCACGACAGCACCGCGTGACGGTTGCGCTGTTCGACGATGGTGCGGATCTCGCGCACGAGGAATTGCGCAATCAGCTCTGGACCAACCGCCGCGAGGCCGAGGGCGTGCCGGGCGTCGACGACGATGGCAACGGCTACGTGGACGACGTGCACGGCTGGGATTTCGTGGACGACGACCCGAACGTCTCTCCCGAAGGCGTGTGTGTGGGCCGGTCCAGCCACGGCACCCTGATGGCGAGCCTCGTCGCGGCCGAGCGCAACAACGGAGCGGGGATCGCCGCCGCCGGCTCCGACGGCGCGCGGATCATGATGTTACGTATTGCAGGCTGTGGCGGCCGCGCGAAGGACCGTGCGGATCCGGATCGGATGATCCGGGCGCTCAACTATGCGACACGCATGGGCGCGAAGATCCTGAGCTTCAGTGCACACTGGCCGTCCACCACACCGGAGCTCGATGCCACCTTCGCACGCATTGCAGACAGTTCCTCGGACGAGGCGGCGATCGTCGTCGCGAGCGTGCCGAGCAAGGGCGAGCCTGTCGCGGGCTATCCGGCCGCGTACACGTTCCGCCGGATCGTGCGCGCCGTGCCGATCGGGAATGACGACATGATCTCACCGGGCACCAGCCGGGCACCCCCGGGATTGAACCTCGGCGCCCCCAGCGCCTGTGTGCTGGGCGCCTCGGCGAGCCGGGCGGGCTATCGCATCGATCAGGGCAGCTCCAATTCCGCGGCGATCCTGGCCGGCCTGCTGGCCGGATTATGGTCAAGTCCCCGGTTCGCCGGGTTGAGCGCCGAGGCGTTCACGGAGCAGGTCGTGCGGGACAGGATGCTTCGCACCCGCCGCCAGTCGCCCCCGGACCTGAGTGGACATTTTCCGGAGGGGGTTCCGCTGGCGGACGCGTGTACACTGGCCACCAGGGAAAAAACAGCACGCGTATGCCTCGAGCCAGGACAGCCACGGGGGCCGTCGAAATGACCTATACCGAACCCCTTGCCGATCCCGCCGCCGCGCGGGACGCCCCGGATTCGCTCCTCGCCACGCGTTCGGCAGACGCGGCCGAGCTGCGAGATGAAATTTATGTGAGATATCGGCGCCCCTTGATGCAGGTATTCCTCCAGCGACGCATCGATCGCGATGCTGCGCAGGATCTGCTGCAACGAACGTTTCTGCAGGCGCTCAAGAAAATCCGGACGGAAGGCTTGGACGATCCCAGCAATCTCGGAGGCTATCTGTACCGTACCGCCTGCAAGCTGGCGACGGCGTACTGGCGCGGTGAGCTCTCGAGGCG
>JADGHX010000207.1 GCA_019683695.1 Steroidobacteraceae bacterium | reverse complement strand
GTTGTTCTCCTAAGAAGGAATGCATCTGACAGGCGACTCACCGGCCCGAGAAGATGACATTTATGAGTCCGCCTCTGAGGAGTAAGAGTGTTCTGTGCGGCCACATTGATGCATCCGTGCACATCAAACAGCGGCGCTCGACGCTCCGTTTCCTGACGTGACTGAGAATCTCGGCCGGCGCGCCTGGTTTGAAATGATGAACTGCTCTGAGCGTAGTCGAACGTGCTTACGCGACCCGCTGCCTGATCGAGACCCACCGCGTTCGCGATTCATGCGACAAGGAATCCGTACCTACTTGCACTGCCTTTCGACTGGACCCACGGCGTCTCGCGATCCGCTTCGCGGGATTGCGGCTTTCTTGATCGGCACCACCTGCACCTTCGACGATCGTTGGTAAGCAGCCAAGGATTGGCCGATGCGCGGAATGAGGTTCTTCAAAGCGTCGAGCTGACGGTCCGTCGCCCGTGCCAGCAGAAACTCGTATCGATGCTGCTCGGATTCGGCGTACCAACGCTCAAAGTCTCGTTGATATCGTTCGACCTCTGTCCCATTGAGCCGTACGACCCATAACGCAGCTTCTTCCGCGACGCCCCAGTCAGTTCCCTCCTCGTGCGACTTCATTCGAATTCCCTTCCGTTGTGATAGGTTCCGGTGCGTGATCCCGACGCGCGATCCACTCAGAGTCCGCTCCGTCCCTGAGACCGACTTCTCGGGCCCTCAGCTTTCCGGTCTCTCGCGAGGACGGATCAGTATCTCCCGTTGGCCGCGGATAACTTCCACTGCCGGATCGCTGGACAAAAAGTCAATAAGCGGCGAAGGATCGTCCGCGTCGAATACGCCAGTCATTCTGCGCTCTCGGATCAGCTGGCCTTCAACCCGAATCTGTCGCTTGCTATAGCGATTGAATTCGTTCGCGATCTCCGCGATTGAATCGCCAGGGAACACCAGGCGACGCGCGCGCCACGCCACTGCGCGCGCTACATCCGGTTTCATCTCTTTCACGATCTTTGATCCCACAATCGCGGCCTCGTCGCCCGCGGCAAGCCGAATGACCCCGCGGCTGTCCTTCCGTGAAACGCTGGTCCCAACGGGCGAAGGCGCTGGGACGAGATCTTCCTCAGAGCACGGCAACGTCAGTTCCGAACACTCAGCGGGCACGCTCACTTGCACAATTCCGTCGAGAACAGACACGCGAGTCTGATCTGCTCCCCTTTGGTATACGTTAAAGCGGGTTCCGACTGCGCGCAGTCGCACGTCGCCAGAGACGACAATGAAAGGCCGCGTGGCGTCGTGGGCAACGTCGAACAGTGCTTCACCCCGCAGGAGCCGCACCTCTCGTACTGCATTCGAGAATCGCACTGTCGCTTTCGAGTTGGTGTTCAAGTGAATCACCGAGCCGTCTTCGAGTTTGATGGATTCCTGACTTCCGGTCTCCGTTGCGTACACTGAGCGCGACGGGACAACTGCACTCAACAGCGCGACGGCGATCACGATGCTGGCTGCCAGTCCCCAGAGCCAGCCGGGTTGCATCCAACTCGGCTTGGCGTGCGTTGCTCGGGTTTTAAGACCGAAGGGTTTCTGTTGCTCATCGAAGCCGGGACACTGCGGCCACACCGAATTGGTCGAACCGCTGGGAAACTCAACGACCGAATCCAGACTGTGCACCAAGCCGAGACGAAAGCTGGAATCCAGGCGGTCGAGCTCCGCGAACATCATCTGTGCGAAATAGAACTCCTCGAGATAGACGGGGCCTTGTCGGATCCAACGATCAAATTCCGCGCGTGTCTGGACCGACTCGTCCTCCTCGAGACGAAGCAACCACATCGCCGCTTCGTGCGATACGCGGATGAGGTCGTCCTCTGTGTGCTTCATCTCGCCATCCGTGCCTAGTCGTACTGCACGCGTCGCGCATGGGCGATGGCGCGCGCCAAGGCATTGAGGACCGTCCGGGGCTTCAGTCCCAGCTCTTTCGCGATCACGTCGTAATTCTTGCCCTCGACCTTATTCATCCAGAGCACCTGGCGCGGCCGCGCCGGCATGGAATCCAGCACCTTTTGCAGGTGCTCGCGGCTCGTGAGCCGCTCGTAGTCGTCGGTGCCGGAACACGCCAAAGTGGCGGCAAACCTTTCGACAAGATCGGAGCTGTACGTGACGATGGCTCTGTCTTTCCGCATCCTCCATTCGTAGATGAGATTCACCGCGATCCGGAACAAATAGGCGTCCGGCTTGCGCACAACCCCGGCGTCTGGCAGCTGCAGGTAGCGCAAGAAGGCTTCCTGGGCGAGGTCGTTCGCGATCTCGTTGTTGTGTAAGCGGCGAACCAGATAGCGATGAAGGTCTTTCCGGCATTGTTCCGCATCCACACCTGCCGGATCACGCGCCGCAACCGCCTCTTCTGCAGTCCGTACTGACACAACTTCGCCTGAACAGGGGGAGTCCGCCCATACGATCTAGAGTGTTGCCCCCTTGCCCGTTGATGCATATGGGCCTCAAAAGCGAGTGGGCACACATTGAAAACGTGCGAGGAAGCCGTTTCCGCTACTCGCCCGTGAACGAACATCGAACCCCTGCGCGAAACGTGCCATCACAGGAATGAACCCGAAATGGCTAATGAAGCGCGGCGCCGGCCGATTCGGGCTCTGCGGGTTCACCGACACGGCCAGACAACTGCGCCTAGAGCTGTCAGCTGCCGCGCCGGACCGCCGATTTCTCTACTTCCATTTCGTCTTGCATGAGTGACCGACTTCCGGGAACGCGTTGGTCAGCGAGACAACAGAGCCCCGTACCCAGCCACCTTCCCATCGAGCCCGACGAGCCTCGCGCCGGCGCGAAGCGCATGCGGCGTGCTCGAGACAGCGGGAATCTTCGTGCGAGCTTCGAGGGGAGCGAGAATCTCGAGCGTACGGAGCCCGCCGCAGGAAATCAGGAGTGCGTCCGCCTGCGGGGCCGAGGACACCACGCTGGCGCCAAACTCAATGAGCTGCGGTTGCGTCACAGAGGAGATGTCCTCGACGGCTTCGATACCCAGCCCCTTCACCGCGAGCACGGTGAAACCATGCTCCGCCAGGAACGCGCGCACTCGCTCATTGACGGTCTCGTTGTAGGCCGTTGCAACCACGACTTTGCGGGCGCCTACGGCTTTCAATCCATCGGTGATGGCGGTGCTCATTGTGGTACACGCCACGCGAGATGCCTCCTGCAGCCTGTTCGTGAGCACCCGATTGAACTCTTCGCCCCGGTAGAAACTCAGCGACGTGCCCATCAGCACGATGGCCTCGGCACCGCGCTCGGCCAGCTGCTTCGCCGCGGGCCCGATGCGGTCGATCACCGCGTCATAGCCATCGGGCGTCATCGTCTCCAGCCCGAGTGTTTCGATCAGATACTCGATCCGGTCGCCGTACATCGCGAGGCCTTCCTCCGGCACGCCGCGCCCGGCGGGCGGAAAGATGAGGCCGAGCCTGCGCGGCAAGGCCTTCGACGCTGAAGTTGTGTGAGGGGACAGCATGGTGGGTTCGGACATCGTTGCGATCTCACAAGTGTGCCCAGCGACTGGGTCATCCCCCGCGCCGCGAGCGGTCGAGCTGCCGCCTCGTGGTCATGGGCGGTGAAGGCCTCGATCGGACGCATCGGCCCGCAAGGTACCTCGCCTGAGGGCGGGCATCTCGCTATGCACCTGCTGCATTGTCAAAGGCGCCACATGAGCGAGAATCCCCCTGTCGTCCACTGCCCCGGGTTACTGCGCAATGGCTCCAAACACCACTCGCCCGCAGGTCGATTTCGGAGGTCGGGTTCTCATCATCGGTTGCGGCAGCATCGGGCAGGGCATTCTGCCCCTCATCCGGCGGCACATCCCGCTCGAGGGCCCGGGGCGGCTCATCGTGCTTTCCGCCGACGAGCAGGGGCGCGGGCTGGCCGAGGCGCACGGCGCACACTTCGAGCACGCCCATCTCACGCCGGCAAATCACCGGCGCATCATGCGCCGGCACGTGAAGGCGGGCGATCTCGTTCTCAACCTTTCGGTCAATGTGTCGAGCCTCGACCTCATCCGGTTCTGCGCGGACGAGGGCATCCTCTACGTCGATACCTCCATCGAGCCGTGGTCGGGCGTCTACGCGAACCCGATGCTGGAACTGCATCAGCGCACGAACTTCGCCATTCGCCAGAAGGCCCTGCAGCTCGCCGCGGAGCTGGGGCCGAATTCCCCGACGGCCGTGGTCGATCACGGCGCGAACCCGGGGCTCGTCTCACATTTCGTGAAGCGTGCCCTCCTCAACCTCGATCGCATCCTGCGAAGCGGGAACACCCGACCTGCCTCTCGCGAAGAGTGGGCCGCACTCGCACGAGACCTCCGGATCTCCGTCATTCAGATCGCCGAGCGCGATACGCAGGTCAGCAACGACGCGAAGCGCCCTGGCGAGTTCGTGAACACCTGGTCGATTGAGGGATTCGTCGACGAGTTGATGCAGCCGGCGGAGCTCTCCATCGGCGTGCACGAGCAAAATCTGCCGCGGCGCGCGCGGCAACATCGGCCGGGCTCCGGCACGCTGTACCTGCCCCGCCCCGGTGGCAGCACATTCGCACGCAGCTGGACGCCGTCGGTGGGAGGCTATCAAGGGATGCTCGTCACGCACGATGAAGTGCTCTCCATCGCAGACTACTTTTCCCTGCGAGAAGGCGACCGGTTCAGCTATCGGCCCACGGTGATGTTCGTTTACCACCCGTGCGACGACGCGATGCTCTCAGCGCTCGAGCTCGAGGGGCGCGGCTGGAAGATGCAGTCCTCGGCACGACGACTCACCCACGAGATCGTCGATGGCATGGACGAGTTGGGCGTGTTGCTCGCCGGGCACGCGAGGAACGCCTACTGGTTCGGCTCCCAGCTCTCCATCGACGAGGCGCGACATCACGTGGATTTCGCAAACGCCACTGTCGTGCAAGTCGTTGCGGGAGCGCTGGCGGCAAGCGTCTGGGCCATTCGTCATCCGCGCAAAGGGCTCGTCGAGCCGGATCAGCTGGACCACGAGGAATGCCTCGCCGTTGCAGAACCGTATCTCGGAAAGCTCACCGGCAAGTTCACCGACTGGACGCCACTTCAGGGACGAGGCGAGCTCTTCACGGAGCG
Organism: Steroidobacteraceae bacterium; assembly: GCA_019683695.1. Taxonomy (GTDB): domain Bacteria; phylum Pseudomonadota; class Gammaproteobacteria; order Steroidobacterales; family Steroidobacteraceae; genus JADGHX01. Next base: position 3,312 of record JADGHX010000207.1, on the reverse strand, counting down.
ACTTGATGTGGACAATCCGTGGCAGCTGCAGAACATTCGCAGTCGGCAGTGGATTGAATAGAGCCGTTGCGGAGGCGATTTCGGGGGCTTCGGATGCGCTGCTGAACGGCTTCGGATGCCCTGCTGAACATTCTTGCACAGCGGCTTGAAAAGACTTTTGGTTCTCCGCTGCGTGACCACGGGCTAACGTGGACGCGTCGGCACGAGCCGGCGTTCATCCACTGTGGAGCTAGCCCATGATGCCATTCGAGCTGATCAGCAACCACCTTTGCCCCTACACGCAGCGTGCCGCGATTCAGCTCGCGGAAAAGGGGCTCGCTTACGAGCGCACATATATCGATCTTGCCGACAAGCCTGCCTGGTTCCTGCAGATATCGCCTCTGGGAAAGGTGCCGATCCTGCGCGTGCGCGAAGGTGTGGTTTTCGAGACCGCCGTCATCTGTGAGTACATTGAGGAAGTGCAACCGGTCGCGACGCCAATGCTACCTCGCGATCCGCTGGATCGCGCTCGCCACCGTAGCTGGGCGGAGTTTGCATCGGCGATCATTGCGGATGTCTTTGCCTTCTACATGGCTGCGGATGGGACAGGCTTCGAACGGAAATGTGGGGACCTGTCTGCGAAGTTTCGCTGGCTCGAGCGCCATCTCGGCGAGGGCCCGTACTTTGCCGGCCGGCAGTTCCAGCTCGTCGATGCAGCGTTCGCGCCGGTGTTTCGATTGTTCGACACGTTCGATCGCATCGGGAACTTCGGCGTTTTCAAAGGACTGGCGCGAGTGCCCGCCTACCGGGCCGCGTTGGCCGAACGCGCGAGCGTGCAGCGCGCCGTGGTGTCGGACTATGGAGCGCTTTTTCAGCGCTACCTGCTGGACCGCGGCTCGCACCTTTCACGCATCATGCAGCAGCAGTCGGCGATCAGTTAGGACGTGCCGGTCAGAAGCGGCGCCGCGCGCTTCAGTTTTTCCGCCAGCGCGTCGGACGCCCGGCGAATGCGCGGCAGCCGCGCCATCTCGGGATGAATCAGCAGCCACAGCGGCAGAGAGAGTTCCGGAAGGGGCGCGCCGATGCGGACCAGATCCGTGATCGATCCGCTCACAAAGCACGGAAGCACTCCGCAACCGATTCCAGCGCGCACCGCTTGCGCCGCACCCAACAAGGTATTCGCGCGGAATCGGATATCGCTTTCCGCAATGTTGCGCGCCACCCAAGTCCCTGGGCCGCTGCAAGCGAGCGAGGCATCGAAGCCAACCCACGGGACGCCGGCCAGATTCCCGAGACTCTCTGGAACGGGCAAGCCTCGGGCTGCATAGATCGCCATCGCGATCGTGCCGACGCGTCTGCCCCGCAGCGTTTCTGTCGGGCTGCTGGTAATGCGCAGAGCGATATCCGCCGCACGCTGCGCGAGCGGGAGCACCTGATTCGAGACCACCAGGTCTACGGTCAAACCGGGATTCTCACTGCAGAGCTCCGCGAGGATGTCGGGCAACACGTATTCCGAGAGGGCGTCGGGAGCAGTGAGACGTATCGCACCGTCGGGGTTCGTATCGAGACGCCCAATCCGCTGCTCGAGAGCGCAGATCTCCTCGCGCATGCGTAAGGCGAGCGCTTTGATCTCCTCGCCCGGAACTGTGAGGCGAAGGCTTCCCGGCGTTCGCTCGAACAGTCGCGTGCCCAGGCGATGCTCGATGCGCCTGAGTCGTCGCGAGAGCGTTGGATGACTGACCCGCAGATGCGCGGCCGCGCCCGAAAGCGTTCCCTGCTCGGCGATGGCAAGAATGATGCGCAGATCGTCCCAATTGAGAATCGTGTTCTTAGGCACAGACTGCACCTTGGCGCCTGCTCAGCTTACTGGCACTCGCAGGCGGATGGAATGTCGAAACCCTGCTGGGGAGTCTTCCGGTCCAATCGCTGCCCCCACGTACGCCTGCTCGCGATGCCCTCCCGCGCTGCGAGAAGCAGGCCGACCACACGCTCCCTGCTGGATGAGCACATCACATGCTGCCCCCGACGTGAAGCCATGCTCGGCCCACGTTGCCGTGTGCACTCGGCGCCTGGAATCGGGACGCGACTCGCTCATCGAAGCGCCGGGCGGGTGGAGCACATCGTTGGCGGGGAGTCGTGCTCGGCTACGGGTGAGCCGCAAAGAACGAGAATGGAAACCTGGCGCCTGTTTGTGCGCCACGCCAACGTGATTCCCGCTCGCTGACGAGTGTCAGCCCGGTGCCCGATCCTGTTCGACCGGCTGCCGAATGATGGTTTTCCATTTCGCCGGCGCGCCCCTGCGTATGTCGCTCAGGTAGATCTCGTGATGCTTGCCGGAAAGTTTCAATCCCCGGGCGTGGATAAAGGTGTGGAGCTTTTCGATCGTCGGCCCCTCTTCGGTGAAGGGGCCAACATGCAGGATCTGCGCGGCGTTGCCTTCCGTGAAGGCGGTGAATTCCACTTGGGGCAGCGCCGGCAGGTTCTTCTTTCGAGCAAGCTCTGATCTGCACGCCTCGACAATGGGCTGCGTCACGACCGGTGGCTGCATGATCATCATGGTCCACTTCCACTCATCCTTGCGTGCGACGCTGAACTGGCTCATGTCATCCATCCACCACAGGCCTTCCAGTGGCATCACGCCATAGTCGATTCCCGCTGAGCTCTTCTTGATTGTGAACTTGATGGTGTAGGAAAGACTGAACAGCGATTCCACGGCCTCCCGGTACGCATTCGATGTATTCGGATCGCCGATGCCGTCAACTCTCAGGTAGTTGAGCGTTGGCACCTCCACGAGGGCAGGCTGCTTTGCAGACGCGGCGTAGAGCTCCTTGAGCTCCTTCTTGTAGTCGATTTTGGCCATGCGCTTCCGATCAAAATCTCTGCCCGGGACGGATCTATTCTGCCTCTCTCCCGATTTCGTATTCTCTGCTCAGAGTCGAGGAGCGAGCGCAAGGTATCACAGCTCTGACTCACCCCCGCCTGTTGTCGATGAATTCTTCCAGCCGTTCAGTGTCGACATGCGTCCAGCCGCCGTGCGGTACGACGATGGCCACCCCTGCACTCTTTCCGCAAATCGGAATTGATGTAACCGTTCGCACTGCCGGTCAGTCGCCAACACGGCGATGGGTCGCGATCAGCGGATCTTCAGGAGCGCTGCGATCTCGGGCCAGGATTTCTCGCCGTTTGCTTGCATCGATTTTCCATGGGCAAGCCAACCGGGCCTCGGTTGAGCGTCAGGTGCTTACAGCTGAACGAAGTCGAACTTCGTTCCGGTATCCCCTACGACCTGGATCATGCACTTCCCGACCCGCGACTCGACGGTGTAACGCACAT
>JADGHX010000206.1 GCA_019683695.1 Steroidobacteraceae bacterium | reverse complement strand
CGGGGGGGGCGTTGCGGGCGCGGGGTGGGCAACGACGTGTGCGCAGGCGCTCGCGCTCGTGTTCGGCATCAGCCTCATATTGCGCGCGCCTTATCGCCGCGAGTACGCGTTTCATCTCACGTGGCGGCCTCACGCGAAGCGGTTGTGGCGTCAGTTCCGGCTCGGCTTTCCCATGGGCCTGCTGTACGCGGCGGATCTCATCGGCATCTCGCTTTTCCAGATGATGCAGGTGCGCCTGGGCACCGTGGACGGTGCGGCCACGCAGGTGGTGATGATGATCACGTCGGTGGCGTACACGCCCGGCTTCGGCATCGCGCTGGCGGGCACCACGCTCGTGGGCCAGTCGATCGGTGCCGGCGATCGCGACTGGGCGATGCGTGTGGGAACCCGCGTCACGTGGCTCGTGGCCATATACATGGGCGGCGCAGGCCTGCTGCTCGCTGCGGCGGGCCCGTGGGTACTGCCGCTATTCACGTCCGCTCAGGATGCGAACGCGCCCGCAATGGTTTCGCTGGGAATACACATCCTGTGGCTGGCGGCGCTGTATCAGTTCTTCGATGGCATGAATCTCGGGAGTGGGTTGTGCCTGCGAGGCGCGGGAGATGCGTTCGTGCCCTCGGTGCTCGTGATCGGGCTGTCGTGGTTCGTGTTCCTGCCGCTCGCCCATGCGCTGACATTCAGACCTGGCCAGGGGTGGTTCGACTTTCTTCCGCAGGCCGGGTGGGGTGCGATCGGCGGCTGGACGGCGCTGGTGATCTACATCTCGCTGCTCGGGCTCACGCTCTACATGCGATGGCGCTCCGGGGCGTGGAAGCGCATTCGCATCTGAGACTCGCCGAACAGATGAAAGGGAACAGCCGCGCGGCGGCCAACCGTGGCGCCAGCATCCTATAGCGTTTGAGCAGATCGCCCTGAAACTGCAGACCGTCTACGCGGTCATCGTCACCGTCGCTGACGCTCTCCAGCTGACCGAGATTGAGCAGAATCCGACCTATGCATGGTGCCTGCGCACTGCGCCCTGAGCCCACTCGGCGAGCAGATCGAGCGCCTGAGAGAGGTGGCGGCCCGCCTGGGAGCGCCGCGATGAGGGTCTTCGGTGGGGTGAAGTCGCGATGGGCGGGGCGATAGTGGTGATGTGGTTTCTGGTGCTGCGTTTGCGCATACCGTAAGTTTGCGCGTCTTTGACCTGAGGTAGTCTGCGCACAAACAAACTGATAAGGGGGTCTCATGGACGGCAATCTTGCCGTCGTTCCGATCCGTTACGACGGCTTGGATGCGGAACGGCACCAGATTGAGTTGCACTTGCTTGGGGAGTCGCTTGCGGGGGTCGCTAGGATTCTGGCAGTTTCCGGACACTTCATCGCAACCGGGCAATACGCGAAACAAATACAAGCTCTGGACGTTAAGGTCTATGTCTCTGAACCGAAAGCGAATTGCTTCACCGTCGATGCCGCTATCGAGTTCGCGAAGCAGCAGCAGCTTCTGTCTGGCTTCGCCGGTGTAATATTGGGGCCGTTGCTGGGATGGATTTTTGCCCGAGCGAGCAACAACAGAGCTGAAATGAAGGCCCTCAAAGATTCCCTTGACAAGGCCATCGAACATCTCGCCGGGCAGAACAGTCAGCTGGTCCCTAGGCTTCTGAGTACGGTGGAACGCATGGCTGAATCCCTGCGCCCGTCGGTACGTTCTGCCGTGGCGCCGATAGGCAAGACCTGTACGCACATCAAGATCGGCGGGGATACTGGCGTTGTTATCGATGAAGCGACGGCCGCGTCGATCCGCGATGTCGCTCCCGACGAGGTTACTGAAGAACGCACTTGGGACATTCGCATTACCGAGTTGGACATTGAGGGTTGTACCGCAAAGATCAGGTTCGAAGACGACGCTGAGTGGGAAGGAGGCCGTTTCCGGGCCGTTATCACGGACCCTGCGTTCTCCGTGCGGGAGAATGTCTACGTACGGGCTTTCGTCTCACAGCGGCGGATTCGGGTTCGTGGTAAGGCGACTCTGCGCGAGGGCGAAATTCAAGTCCTTTACATCAGCAACACGGACGAGTTTGCCGACCTTGTCTAGTCCGTAATGCCGATGGCCTGTCTTCTCATCTGGCCACCACAGCCCGCATAACGCTCCCGCTGGCAAGTGAGCGCGTTATGCGGGCCTTCTCGTTTGTGCAGCGACCCCCGCTACCGGTGACCGTGAGCGGAGAGGGTCTGAACCCTCCTACTCATGCTCACCTCACAAGTCGCAGGTTGGCGCGGGACTTCCCCGACCCACTTCCGTGCCCGTCGATCGGCAGCATGGTCGTGAGCTGGAACACCAGATTTTCGAGCTCCGCTGGAGGCAAGTTCAGCGCGTTGGCGATCTTTGTCTTCGTGATCCGCTCCGCGCGCAGGGCCGTAAACACCTTCTGCCAGAGCATCGACCGCTCCCGGTCCATGCCGAGCGGTTCGGTTCGCCCGAACTGTTCGCTTATCTGAATGCAGAAGGTTCGGTACTGCCAGTCTGTCGTGATTCCCAGCCGATGCAGACGATGATTCAGCGCGGCGACCGACACGCCCCAATGTCTCTTGGCACGAATGATCTCATCCAGGAACCGGACGCGCGCCAGACGCGCTCGCACGTCTGCCTTGGGCATCAGGAAGGCCGAGGCGAATTGATTGGCTTGATCCTCTGCCACCCGCCCGTTGGGGCCGCCGTGATGATGAAGAACCAAATGCCCCAATTCGTGCGCAGCATCAAACCGACTGCGCTCGGCTGTCGTGTTGGTATTGAGAAAGACGAACGGCGTGTTCTTGCGCCACATGGAAAAGGCATCGAGAGAACGGGTGTCTTCCACCAATGAGAAGACTCGCACGCCCTTCGATTCCAGCAAATGCACCATGTTGCTTACGCGACGCTCGCCAAGCCCCCACTTCTGCCGAAGCATCTGCGCGGCCATTTCCGGATCGGTGTCTTCCTTGAACGCGAGCAGATCCGGCTCCGGCAGCGTGAACCGCTCTGCAACCCAGTCATTCAGCATGAAAGCGAATGACGCTGCAGATAAAGCCGCATCCCGGTCGCGTGCGAGCATGGCCTTCAGCGACCGAAAGCTCACCGCTTCGACGGGAACTTCATCTGGATCAGGGCCGAAGAAAAATCCTTCCGGAAAATCGAGTACGCGCACGAGTGTCGCCAGACTATCTGGCGGTGGCTCTATCTCGCCATCCTCATAACGAATAATCGTCTTTTGATCGCACCCGCACGCCTCGGCAAGCCCCTTCTTCGTGAGCTTCCGCCGCTGACGCGCCAAGGTGAGGCGCTTCGGATTGAACATGACCTATTGCCTGCGGACGATCTCAAAGTCGAACTCTGGACCGTGATCCTCGTCGGTACCGATGTCAGGCGCACTCCATTCGCCCTCGCCCACGATGAAAATCCGCTCGCGACAATCGGTGAGGTATCCGTCGCGGTAGCGGTTGTATCTCGCCAGTTCCGCTCTCACGATGTCCTCGTTGATGTAGATACAAAGATGCCAAGTCTGATACTCGCCTTCGGTGCGACCTTCAGACTCATCATCCGAGTCAGTGTTCAGGTACGGGAACAGTGGCAACTGTTCAATAATCTGATTGACCGCCATCGCCCGCTCGGACGTGATCCCCTTCGGCACGCGATTTTCAGGCGCGAGGTCGCCTCGAATGAGGCCGGTAATCTCATTGGTTCCCGCCACCGCGATCTGGAGCCGCTTAGCATGGTTCACGACTGTGGAGAACCCGTTGAAGTCGCTTTTCTCCCATTTCCCCTTGGGCAGCAGCACGTCGCGAAGTCCTCGTACGCCAGCTCTCCATGTCTCCCAGCCACGTGCCGCGGGCGGGTCGTTTGGCGTGCAGCCACCGTAAGCAGCGGCGCAGTATCGGACGACCTCCATAAGGTCATCCGGGTAAAGGTCCATGGCGGCAAGGCGGTCAACGACCTCCCACTGCTCTTTGTGAATCTTGGCCGGCACCAACAGCTCCAAATGTCCATTTCTTTTCCCTCAATTGTGGAGGAAAAAATGGACATGGGTCAATGCTTCCCTTAGTCCTTTTTCAGTCCTTTTTCTTCGCCGCTGGCCTGAGACAGCTGCTTCAGCTCCAGCAGCACCTGCCGCGTGATCTGGCGCAGCAGTAGGCCGCCGCAGCCACTTGGACAGGGGGATCTTGGACCGCTCGAAAACGGTTCCCCGGTCACGGAGAACTGTTTACGACAGTCCTGACACTTGCGCTGGGCCTCTCCTCAAGCCGGTACTGATCGCCTACGGAGCCGAATGAGGGCAGGCCGGACCATCGGGCCAGCGGACGGACTCAAGGTACTTCCGTGCCTCGTCATCGTCTCTGTGAATCGGCGGGGAGCACGAACAACCGTTGCAAACACTGGAGCGCCCGACGCGGCGACGGAGGAGGTCAGCTGCGGCCGTGCCGCCCGGCCGAGCGTGATTTCCAGGTGAACTCCACAGGGATGACGGCCATGGCCATGCGCGGCACGCCATTTTCCAGATAAGGCCGGAAGCGCGCCCGCTCCACCGCCGCGCGGGCCGCTGCATCGAGGCGCGCGTAGCCGCTCGATTGCTGGATCTCCACGCGCGCCGCACGACCCTGCTCATTGATCAGCACGCGCAGGATGACCAACCCTTCTTCGCCCGAGCGGCGCGATTCGGGGGGATATTTCGGCGCGGGCGGCTCGAGGTAGGCCACGTTCGTCACGACCGGCGGAGTGGCCGCCGGTGTGCGTGCGGGCGGCGGCGGTGGCGCAGTCTGCGTGCGCGTGACAGTGATGGCGTTAGGCGCGGGCTCTTCCGCGGTACGCACCAGCGGCGGTTCGAGTGTCGGCGCTTCCACCTGCACCAGCTGCGGCTGAGGGACGGGAGGCGCGGCCGGTACCGGCTCTGCCACTTCCACGATGCTCGCAACGATGGGCGTCTGCTCGATGGAGGCGACGATCGGAGTCGCCTGGCACAACAGGTACGCGAGCCCCGCGTGCACGGCCACGATGGCGAGCCCGATGCCGCCGCGCCCGGACAGCCGAGTCAGAACACCTGAGACCACCGGATGCACACCTGTGCGCAAGACCGAACGGGCTGGGAGTATAAGGCGACTCGTTCACAAATGGGAATGGTTCGCATTTGTGCCGGGCGCGCCACAGTCTTTTGCCGTCGAGCTTTCGCCCCTTCAGAGGGTGAGGGGTGTCGCTCAGCCGATCGGAGTCACGCAGGACCCGACAGCCGGACACGTGACGCTCGATGCCCCCGTGAACGGGGCCGAGATGCACGACTGGGTGGGCGCTGCGCTCGATTGCCTGAGTCCCGAGCAGCGGCTGGTGCTGGAGCTCGCGTACTTCATGGGGCTCTCGTGCGAGGAGATCGCGCATCGAGCGCCGGCAGAGCCTGCAGGTGCTGCGGGTGGCCGGGGCTTTAGGGCGTGAGGCCCATCCAGCGCTCGAGCTGCTCGACGCGGTTGCGGCTCACGCTCAATTGCACGCCGCTGCGGAGCTTCACGCCGTAGTCGCCACCCGGGTCGCGCAGCAGGGTCTCGATCTGATCCAGCCGCACGATTGCCGAGCGGTGGATGCGGAAGAATTTCGCCGGATCGAGCCGCTCTTCGAGCGTCTGCATGCGCTCGCGAATCACGTGCGCCCGCCCGCCCGCGTGCAGCTCGGCGTACGGCCCGCTCGCGGTGATGTATTCGATCTCGCTCACGGGCACGACGCGAACCTGACCGCGGGTTTCCACCGCGATGCGTTCGAGATATTCCGGTTTGGCTGCGGGCGCGGCCGCGGGGCCGCTGCCCTGAAGCACGGCGCGGAGCTGCTCGGAGAGCCGATCGACTTCCTCCAGCTCCACGAGCCGCCGCGCTCGCGCGAACGCCTGCTCGAAGCGCTCGTCATCGAACGGCTTCACGAGATAGTCGATGGCGGCGACGTCGAATGCCTTCAGCGCATACTGATCGTAGGCGGTGACGAACACCGTGGCCGGCATGTGCTCTGCGCCGATGGTGCGGATGACATCCAGGCCCGTCTTGCCCGGCATCTGCACATCCAGGAACACGAGATCGGGCTTGAGCGTGCGGATGGCTGTGACGGCGGCTTCGCCGTTGTCGGCCGTGCCGACGATCTCGACGTTGTCCTGCGCCTTCAGGAGATCTTCCAGGCGCTGCCGGGCGAGCGCCTCATCGTCCACCAACAGAACGCGCAACGGTTTGCCCCGAGCCACCACGTGTGCGCCCTCAGCCGTTCGCGGCGATACCGATCGTCCGCAAATCCGAGCCCTTGTGATATGGGATGGTCACTTCGGCTATCACACCCTCATCCGGGGCGGCGCGCAACGTCAGACTCTGCTCGGTGCCGTAAAGCTCGGATAGCCGCTCGCGCGTATTGCGCAGGCCCACACCTTCTCCGGCCCGCAGCGCCGTGTCGCCCACCGGCGGGCCGTTGTCGCGTACGCTGAGCACGAGCCGCTCGCCGTCCCGGTGGGCACTGATTTCGATGCGGCCGGATTCGTCGATCTTGCTCACGCCGTGCTTGATGGCGTTCTCGACCAGCGGCTGGAGGATGAGGTTCGGCACCAGCGCATCCATCACGTCCGGCTCGATCTTCGATTCGATCGAGAGCCGGCCCTGGAAGCGGATCTGCATGATCTCGAGATAGCGGTGGGTGAACGTGAGCTCCTGCGAGAGCGGCACTTCCTGCTCGTCCGCCCCTTCGAGCGTCGTGCGCAGCAGCTCGCTGAGCCTTGCGATCATCCGGCGGACGCCGCGCGGGTCGCGCTCCACGAGAGCGGACACGGCATGCAGCGTATTGAACAGAAAATGGGGATTGAGCTGCGTGCGCAGCGCGGCCAGGCGCGCATCCGCGAGCTGCGCCTGCAACTGCGCGGCCTGCGCCTGCAGGCGCACGGCCTGCTCGCGGCGCGAGCGGTAGCGCATGAAGTAATCCCGGGCCACGCCGCCGGCGAGGATGGCGATGAACACCAGGAACTCATTCATGAACCACAGGTGGCGCAGCCGCCCGAGCGGGCCGAGATCGGCGAAGCGTCCGCGGGCGAGATGGAATACGTCAAAGCGCATGAACCCCGTGATCACGTCCACCATCACGGCCACGGTCATCCCCACCACGAAGAACAGCGTGATGCGCGGGAGCAGATGACCCCGTTCGAGCGGCAGGTGGCTCGCCAGCGCGAATACGAAGGGCGTGACGATGGCCCACACGTAGGACTCGATGAATGCGACCGCCATGGGGGCGGCGGGCATCACGGGGAAATTGCGCCCGCCCGGGTCCACCAGCGTGTTCACGGACGTGAGCAGCGCGATGAAGGTCCAGAACCCCAGGATGAACAGCAGCTCGATCGGACGCAGCGGCGTGCGTTCGGATTGAGTGTCCTGAAGGGGCCCCGTCAGCAGCGGCGGAGTGACGAGCCGGTCCACGGCGGGTGTCTCACACTTTCCGGGAAAACGAGCGAAGAGTGCGGCAAAGGATAGAGACTCGCCGCAGAGCCGGCAAAGGGCGGCGTTTCGAGGTGCACGTGCGCCTCACCGAGGTGCACGGAAGGCTGGCTCAGTTGCTCGTCGGCAGGGGCGCGGGCCGTGCGGCCCCGCGCGCATACACCCGTGTGAACCTGAGCGTGGGCAACCCTTCCTCCGTGAGCGTGACATCCTCGACGAGCTCGCCGTCCGCAGAGAGGCCGTAGCGCTCGATGACGCGCGGTCCGACGAGTGGCCGCACATCGATCACATATTGCCGGCCGGACCAGCCCGAGCGCTGATCCGCGACGCCGTTCTCGACCGAGACGACGCTCTCCCCGCCCGGCGTGAACGTGCGCCGGCTGCCGTCCCGGATGAAGACCAGGCGCGTGGGTGTCTGCTCGATCGTGAGCGCATTCGCGCTCAGCTGCCATTCGAGCGCGCGCGCATAGCTGAGGCGAGATGTGAATCGCCTGCCTGCGCCAACGGACTGCACGCGTGATGTGGCGCCTGCCTGCGGCTCGCCTGCGCCGGGCACGCGTTGAGTGGTGACGGTGCCCCCAGACCGCTCTCCGGATTCATCAAGCCAGCCGCGCTTCCTCATGAGATCGCGCCGGATCTGGTCGAGCATCGCCACCGGGTCATCGCTCGCTTCGCGCTTCAGCGTCCAGGTGCCCGCGAGATTGACTCCCGCGGGCGTTTCCGGCCGCAGCCGGCCCGGGCCGCATGCCACGCACAGGACTGCGGCAATCAGCGCAAGTGCTGCGGACTTCAGCATCAATGCGTGCTCGCTTCGACGTTCGCCACGAGAGGCGCCTTCGGATACTTCGCAAAAATGGCCGCGACGGCCTGCTCGATGGCGGGTTGCGGATCGCGCATGGCCTTCTTCGTGAGACGGCCTTCGGCGGTGCCGCTCCACACGAGCTCGTTACGACGGCGGTCCACGAGGTCGATCGTCAGAGACCCTTCGGTGATCGTGTGAATGTCCTGCCCCCCGTAGCCC
>JADGHX010000038.1 GCA_019683695.1 Steroidobacteraceae bacterium | reverse complement strand
GCTTCGCGGAGCTGCGCATCCGGGAAAGCGAGCAGCGCCTGCGAGACATCATCGACACCTCGCAGGACTGGATCTGGGAGCTGGGTGCGGGTGGGCGGTATGTTTTCAGCAGCGAGTCCGTTCGCCGCATGCTCGGGCTCTCGCCGGATGAGCTGAACGGCACGCATTTCACCGACTACATTCACGAGGAAGACAGCCCGGCGTTTGCGGACACGCTCGCGCGTCTGGACACGCATCGGCGCACGGTCAGTGGCGTGGTGGCGCGATGGCGGCACAAGGACGGTGAGTACCGCTGGCTCGAAGGCAACCTGCTGGCGCTCATCGGTGCCGATGGCCGCGTCACAGGCTTTCGCGGCACTCATCGCGACATCACCGAACGAAAGCAGCAGCAAGAGCGCATCGCGCGGCTCACGCGCGTGCTGCAGATGCAGAGCGGCATCAATGCCGCGGTCGTGCGCATACGCGACCGGGATGCGTTGCTGCGCGAGACGTGCCGGCTCGCCATGCAGGTGGGCGGATACGATCACTCGGTCGTCTCGATGGTCACGCCAGACGGAAAGCACGCCGTGCCGTGGTACTGGGCGGGCGGCGACATGAGCCGTCTGAGCCCCGTCGAGTTTCCCATCAGCAACGGCACCGAGCCGGACACCAGCCTGCTGAGCCGCGCGCTGCGCACGGGCGAGATCACCATTGCAAACGACCTCACGCAGTCCGAGCCGCCGGTGGCCAATCGGCTCGAGCTGTTGAAGGCGGGCTATCGTTCGATGGCGGCGTTGCCGTTCATCGTGGACGGCGCGCGCGTTGGGGCGCTCACGTTGTGCTCACGCGAAGGCGATCTGGTGCAGGAGGAGGAGCTGCGGCTCCTGCAGGAAATCGCCGCAAACGTCTCGTTCGCCCTGCAGTATCGGCAGAAGGAAGACGCGTTCGAGCTGCTCGCGTACTTCGATCCGCTCACGGGCCTTGCGAAGCGCGCCGTGTTCTGCGAACGCGTGGACGAGCTGATCCGCCAGGGCGTGGGACCTACCGCTCAGCCGGTTGTGGTGGCCTTCGACGTCGATCGGCTCAGCCACGTGAACGACAGTTTCGGGCGGCACGTCGGGGACCTGCTGCTGCAGAAGGTGGCCGAGCGCGTGAAGCATCATCTGGACGATGGCGAACGGCTCGGATACCTGGGTGGCGGCACGTTCGCGCTTGCGATGCTGCTGCCGGAGAACACGGAAGAGAACGCTACGGCGCTGCTCGAGAGCACGGTTTTCCGCGAGGCCTTCGAAATTGACGGGCATCGGCTGCGCGTGTCGTTCAAGTCCGGCATCGCGCGCTACGCGGGGTCCGGAGAAGACGGCAACACGCTCGTTCAGCGTGCCGAGGCCGCGCTGAAACAGGCGAAGACGTCCGGCGAACAGTACCTGCACTATCAATTGCAGATGCACAGCGAGCTGGCCGAGCGGCTCTCGCTGGAGCACCGCTTGCGCGCGGCGCTGGATGAGCAGCAGTTCGTCCTCTACTACCAGCCTCAGGTGAATGTGGCCACGGGGCGCATCGACGGCGTCGAGGCCCTGCTGCGGTGGAACGACCCTCAGGAAGGGCTCGTGCCACCCGCGCGCTTTCTGCCCGTGCTCGAGTCATCGGGCATGATCGTTCCCGTTGGCGATTGGGTGCTGCGCAAGGCCACGGAGGACTGCCGGCGCTGGCAGCGGCTCGGCCTGGGGCCGGTGCGGGTTGCGGTGAACGTGTCGGCGCATCAGGTGCGCCGGCGCACGTTCGTGGACACCGTCCTGAAGGCCGCAACAGGCTGGCCGCGTGAAGGCTACGGCGTCGACATCGAGATCACGGAAACCGGCCTGCTGCAGGACCTCGAAGGCACGAGCCGGAAGCTGCGCGAGCTGCGCAATGCCGGGCTGCGCATTGCCATCGACGATTTCGGCACGGGCTATTCGTCGCTCGGATTGCTGTCGAAGCTGCCGGTGGATCTGCTGAAGATCGATCGCGCGTTCATCAGCGGTCTGCCCACGGATCGCGCGAGCGTCACGCTCGTCTCCAGCATCATCGGGCTCGCGTCGGCGTTCGATCTCATCTCCATTGCCGAAGGTGTGGAAACGCAGGAGCAACTGGAGCTCCTCAAGGAGCTTCGCTGCGATCAATCCCAGGGCTATCTGCACTCGCGGCCCCTGCCCGTGCAGCAGCTCGAAGCGCTGCTCGCGCGCCAGCGGGCGCTGGCAGTCGCGCATTCCCGCTGAAGCTCTGCCGGTTGCGGGCCAACCCGCGTTCCGGCACTCGCGTCAGGGATTTCTCAGGATTCGTCCGTCCGGTTCGATGCGCAACGCGCCCTGGGGGAACGCCACGGCGGTGAGCTCGCGCAGGAGTGCGGCCCCGCGCGCGGCCGGATCGAGCGTCGGGCCTGCCGGGCGAATCTGAATGGTCGATTCGAACCGCCCGTCAAGAAAACGCCCGTCGTCGGCGAGGCGCGCCACGAGCACACCCGCAAGCCCGCGGATGCCGTTCACGCTGATGCCGTAGTAAGTGGCGAAGTTGCCGAGGCTGTAGGCGATGAGCCGATCTCGATACAGCTCCAGCGGGCGCAGGACATGCGGCCCGTGCCCGAGCACCAGATCCGCACCCGCGTCGACGACCGTGCGCGCGAATTCCACGACGTTGCCCCGATCCTCGCCATGAAACGTCTCGCGCGCAAAGGGCAGGATGGAGGCGCCTTCACCCTCGGCGCCGCCATGAAACGACACGATGACGATATCGTTGCGACCGGCGAGTGCCGTGACAATCTTCTGCGCGCGCACCAGATCGTTGAGCTGATGGGAGCCCACGTTCGGTGCGAACGCGACGAGCGCGACCCGGCGGCCCTGGACGTTCCATTCCGCGACGTCTCCCTCGCGCCCGGAGTGGCGGATGCCGACGGCGTCCAGCGCTTGCATCGACGAGTCTCTGCCCAGGTCGCCGAAATCCTGCGCGTGATTGTTGGCGAGACTCATCACGTCGAAACCCGCGTCGCGCAGGTAGTTCGCGTAGCGCGTGGGTGATCGGAAGACGTAACAGCTTCCGGACGTGACAGGCGCCTGCACTGCCGGGTCCGACGCGCTCTGCTCTGCCTGCTGAGAGGGCTCGCTTGGCGAAGGGGGGGATGCGGAGCTCGCGGTGAGCGCCTCCGCCTCCCCCAGCGTTTCATCCTCGCCTTGCGATGGCGGAGGAGACTCTGCGGCTCCCGACCGGCGCACCTCAGCGACGCGGGGGTTCGAGGCCGGCACAGTCGCCGCAGCTGGCGCGTTCTGCGCCGACCCGCAGCGCTTCACGGGCTCGCCGCCATCCATGAGAACGCCTTCGAGATTGCCGAAGGCGATGTCCGCGGCGGAAAGCACCGGCGTCACATCGGCGAGGAACCCGACGCCATCGTCATCCGGAAGGATGTTGTCCGGATAGTCCGTGCCCAACATGATGTCGCCCACGGCTGCCACGGTGACCGCGGGCTGCGGCACGGCCGGCGCAGGGAGCGTGACGGGCGCTTTCAGCAGGTGAGCGGCTGGCGCATCCCGCTTCGGCTGACCGCCGCAGGACGCGAGCAGCGCTCCAGCAAGAACCAACGCCATCCGTGGGCGCAACACCGCTAATCTCCGACGCGGATCACGAGCCCGTCGATCTCGGCCGCCTGCAGCTGCCGCCGCAGCCGGTTCAGCTCCGCGAGGTCGCTGATGGGGCCGATGCGCACGCGATGCCACACATCGTTGTCCACGGCCACGCGCTGCACCTTGGACTCGATGCCCTGCAGGGCAAGTTGTGCGCGCACGCGCTCCGCATCCGGCAGGTTCCGGTAGGACCCCGCCTGCAGCACGTAGACGCCGGGCCGTTCGATGCGCGCCGCGGGCAAGTCGCGCTTGACGTCGCGGTCGCGCTCGGGAACCACGACCTCGAAGTTCGGCAGCATCTCGTAGAAATCGTACTGGTCACCGGCGTTCGCCGCGGCCGTCGCCTCCGGATCGGGATCGGGCTTCGGCGCGCGCTGCGGCTCCGGACGCGGGCTTTCCGGCGGCGCCTGCTCAGCACCGCTCTTGTAGATGAACACGGCGCTCGCCAGCACCAACCCGGTCAGCACCCCCGCCCCGAACTCACGGAATCGGCTCAGATCGAGCGATCGCCGAACCGGCCTCTTGTAGTCGCGTGCGGTGAGTCGGCCTGCGCTGCCGCGCGTCATCACATGCTCTCCGGCGCGGAAACACCCAGCAGCGTGAGGCCGTTGCGGATCACCTGGCCCGCGGCCAGAACGAGCGCGAGTCGTGCGTTACGCACGGCTGCATCCTCCACGATGAACTGCTCGGCGTTGTAGTACGTATGGAACGCGTTCGCCAGGTCACGCAGATAGTAAACGATGCTGTGGGGTGCACGATTGAGCGCCGCCTGCTCCACCGTTTCGGGATACCGCAGCAGCGTGGCAATGAGCGCCTGCTCTTGCGGCGTGACGAGCTTGTCCAGGTTCGCAAGGCCCCCGGCGCGGTCGAACTGCAGCCCGCGCGCCGCGAGCTGCTTCAGCACGCTGGCCACGCGCGCGTGCGCGTACTGAATGTAGTACACGGGGTTCTCGTTCGTGCGCGACGTGGCGAGCTCCAGGTCGAAATCCAGGTGCTGCTCGTGGCTGCGCAGCAGGTAGAAGAAGCGGCAAGCGTCGTTGCCGACCTCGGCGCGCAACTGGCGCAGGGTGACGAACTGGCCGGAGCGCTTGCCCATCTTGAGCTGCTCGTTCCCGCGATACAGCGTCACGATCTGGATCAGCGCCACCTCGAGAGAGTCCGGCGGCTCGTTCATCGCCGCAAGTCCCGCGCGCACCCGCGCCACGTATCCGTGATGGTCGGAGCCCAGCACGTCGATCAGCCGCTCGAAGCCGCGCTCGCGCTTGTCCAGGTGATACGCGATGTCGGAGGCGAAGTAGGTCTTCTGGCCGTTCTCACGCACGACCACACGGTCCTTCTCGTCCCCGAACTCGGTGGCGCGGAACCAGACGGCGCCGTCCTTGCGGTAAAGCCGGCCCTGCTGCTCCAGGCGGGTGAGCGCGCGTTCGATCGCCCCACTCGTTTCGAGCGACCGCTCGGAATACCACCGGTCGAACACCACGCCGAACTCTTCGAGGTCGCTGCGGATGTCCTCCAGCATGGCTTCGAGCGACACCTCGATCACGCGCTGAAATCCCTCTGCGCCGATCAGCTCCCGGGCGCGCGCGATGACGGCATCGATGTAGACCTCCTTGTCACCGCCGGCGGGCTCATCCGGCGGCAGGCCTGCGTAAACCGCAGCGGCATCACGGCGAAGCGCATCGCCAACCCGCTCGCGCAGCCGGGCGGCGACCGGCTTCAGGTACTCGCCCGGATAGCCGTTCGCGGGGATCACGACCTGCTCGCCGAAGGTTTCGAGATACCGCAGCCACACACTCGACGCGAGGATATCCACCTGCCGGCCCGCGTCGTTGATGTAGTACTCCCGGTGCACGTTGAACCCGGCCGCGGAGAGCACATTCGCCAGCGTTGCGCCGTAAGCGGCGTGCCGGCCGTGCGCCACGTGCAGCGGGCCCGTGGGGTTTGCGGAAACGAACTCCACGATGATGCGCTGGCCCTTGCCCAGCGTGCTGCGCCCGTACGCCTCTCCCAGCTCGTGAATGCGGCCGATCTCCTGCGCATACGCGCCGGAGGTCAGGAAGAAATTGATGAAGCCAGCGCCTGCCACCTCGGTCTTTGCCACCAGCGGGCTCGCCGGCAGCGCAGCCACGATTGCCTGAGCGAGCTCGCGCGGGTTGCGGCGTGCGGACTTCGCAAGGCGCATGGCCACGTTCGTCGCGAAGTCGCCATGCTGCGTGTCGCGCGTGCGCTCCACGCTGACCAGGGACGCATCCGGCATGCTCGGCAGGAGCGTGCCCGCAAGCTTCTGCAGGGCGCTGAGAAGAAGCTGTTCGAGCTGCTGCTTCAAGGGCTTGGAACCTCGGGGGTTTCGGACATGGAAGGCGCGCAAGTCTACAGGCGGCGCTGCGCGGCTGCATCGATGGAGCCGGTCTGCACGCAGTCTCGTTGCGCACGCCAGCGTGCCGGCGTGTGGGCGAGCCCCGGCCTGCATCCGGCGCCTCTTTCCGCCGGTGAGCTGTGGCGCCGGCGGTCCACGCGCCGCGCAGGCGGCGCAAGTGCCCGAGCAGCTTACGATTCGTAACGAACTCACCGTCAACGGGCGTGCAGAATCTCCGTTCAGGACGCCCCATCAGATCACTCCCGGAGACCCCCGATGAAACGTCCCCTTTGTCTGCTCGCAGCGATGGCGGCTCTCGCGCCGGCGGTGCTGCTCGCCCAAGCTCCCGCTCCCGGCCACGAAGGGCCGCACGGCCGTGACTGGCTCAAGCGGCTCGACACGAATCAGGACGGCGCGATCAGCCGTGACGAGGCCCAGGCGGCGGCGGAACAACGCACCACGCAGCTGTTCGACTCCTTCGATACGAACCACGACGGGCTCATCACGCAGGACGAGGTGCAGGCGCGGCGCGAGGAGCACGAGGCCCGGATGGCAGAGCGTCGCGCGCAGATGCGAAAGCATGCCGAGGAGCGCTTCAAACAGGCGGACACGAATGGCGACGGCGTGCTCTCGAAGGACGAGGCACAGGCCGGCATGCCGCGCCTGGCCGAGCACTTCGACCGGCTCGACACGAACCAGGACGGCCTGCTGAGCACGGATGAGCTGAGGACCGGTCACCCGCCGATGGGCAAGCGCATGATGCGCGGCGGCCCCGGTCTCTAGATCACTCGCCCCGCCGCCCTCCCGGCGGCATCCCCGGAAGGAAGGCCCCTGGCCTTCCTTCTTTTTTGGTGCCTCGAAAAGCGCGCGCTCACCGCGCACGTAGCGCGGATGAATGCTGACGTGCCACTGCGCAGCTCAGCGCACGCTCTGGAATGCTCAGTCTTTCACCCGGACGAGCCGGTAGTCCTTGCGGCCGCCGCGCACGACCAGCATGGTGGGGGTGACGAGATCCGCCGTGGTCACCTTGTGATCCACATTTCCAATGCGCAGGTTGTTCACATACGCGCCACCTTGCTGAACGAGGCGACGCGCGGCGCCTTTTGAATCCGCAACCGTGCGACTGAGCAGATCGACGATGCCGATGCCCGCCGCCAGCTCCGCGCGGGGAATGTCAACGACGGGAACCACCTGGGCCAGCAACGCGAGCGTGCTTTCCTTCACGCCTTCGAGGCTGCCGCCGAACATCACGCGGCTGGCTTCCTCCACCCGCGCGACCTCGCTCTCGCCGTGGACCCAGCTCGTCATGCCACGCGCGAGCTCGCGCTGCGCGATGCGCTGACTGCGGTCCGCATCATGTGAACGCAGGATGTCCTCGATCTCGTCCAGCGTGCGCAGCGAGAACAAACGCAGCAGACGGGGAACGTCTTCGTCCGTGACGTTCAGCCAGTACTGATAGAACGCGTACGGCGACGTTCGCTCGGCATCGAGCCACACACGCTCGCCCGTGGACGTCTTGCCCATCTTCTGCCCGCTGGAATCCAGCAGCAGCGGTGCCGTGAGCCCATAGAGCTGCGGGCCGCCCATCTTGCGCGAGAGCTCGCAGCCGGCCGTGATGTTGCCATACTGATCCGACCCGCCGACCTGCAGCCGGCAGCCGTATGCCTTCGACAGGTGCACGAAATCGAAGGCCTGCAGCAGCATGTAAGAGAACTCGGTGTAGCTGATGCCCGCCTCACCTTCGAGACGGGCACGCACCGAGTCCTTCGCCATCATGTAGTTGACGGTGAGGTGCTTGCCGATGTCCCGCAGGAACTCGAGGTAGGTGACATTGCGGGTCCAGTCGGCGTTGTTCACCATCACCGCGCCCGTCGGGCCGCTCCCGAAGTCGAGAAAGCGCGAAAGCTGCGAGCGGATGCCGGCGAGATTCGCATTCAACACTTCGTCGGAAAGCAGATTGCGCTCGGCGCTCTTGCCGGATGGATCGCCCACCATGCCGGTTGCACCGCCCACGAGCACGATGGGCTTGTGCCCGGCGCGCTGCAGTCGCACCTGCAGAATCACCGGCACCAGATTGCCGACGTGCAGGCTCGGCGAGGTGGGGTCGTAGCCCGCATAAAAGGGGACAGGGCCGCGGGACAACAGCTCCGCAAGGCCGGCGCGATCCGTGACGTCCGCGACCAGGCCGCGAGCGTCGAGTTCATCGAGAATGTGCATGGGGGGCGAAGACTACTGGGTCCGCGGAGGCTGGCAAAGCCACTGGTGTGCCGGCGCCCGCTTTGCTATCGGGCGCAGCCCGCTCGCATGATAGGCAGCCATGAACACGCAGCCTCTGGAGAACCCCTTCTGGGCAGCGCTCACGAGCCACCAGGCCCATCTGGGTGTGCGGGACGAGCTTGCCGCCCGGTATGTGCCCGAGGTCGCGCCGTTTGCCGGCG
The DNA here is from genome assembly GCA_019683695.1 of Steroidobacteraceae bacterium. Taxonomy (GTDB): domain Bacteria; phylum Pseudomonadota; class Gammaproteobacteria; order Steroidobacterales; family Steroidobacteraceae; genus JADGHX01. The sequence goes on along the minus strand of JADGHX010000038.1, from coordinate 23,873 downwards.
TGGGTGATCTCACAGCGACGGCAACGGAGCAGCTTGCGCGCCTCGTGACGCCTGGCGAATCGCTCTATTTGCTCGGGCTGCTGCCCGACCTGGGCCTGGGGTGGGCCGTGAAGAATCGCTGCCTGCTTCCGCAGATGGTCTGTGAGAAACCCATGTCCGTGAGGGACGGCCCGGAGTGGATCGAGCTGGGCGAGCCGCATCGCGCGGACATGCTCGCGCTGACGGGGCTCGTCTTTCCCGGGTTCTTTCGCCCGCGCACCCTGGAGATGGGCCGGTACATCGGCATCTACTCGGACGGGCAACTCGTTGCGATGGCCGGAGAGCGATTGCGTGTGCCGGGATTTCAGGAGATCAGCGGCGTGTGCACGCATCCCGATCATGCCGGGCGCGGTTACGCGCAGCGGCTGGTGGCGGAAATTGGCAACGCCGCCCTCGCGCGCGGGCTCACGCCGTTCCTGCACGTCTACAGCGATAACCGCCGCGCCATCGCCGTGTACGAGAAACTCGGGTTTCGGCTGCGCGCGGAGCTGCCCTTCTGCGCGGTGACGCGACTGGCGGACTGAAGTGGGATCGGGAGCCGTGGTGCACGAACTCGCTCATCGCATCGGCCTGCCATGACCGGCAGCGGCGACACCGCTCCGATGGCAGTCGGGGCGGGGCCGCTCTGAAATTGACGGGGGCCGCTCTGAAATTGACGAAGTGAATTCCGAGCGCACTTCGGGGTCGCGCAAGCCCGCGTCGTGCTCAAAGAAATCGCCAGCAATTCCCCAGTGCCCAAGCGTAATGCGGGCACGACCCAAGGCTGACTGGCGCAACGCCAGCCGTCACAGCAAGGCGAGAACGTTCTCTGGCGGCCGCCCGAGCACGGCCTTGTCGCCCTGGATGACGATGGGCCGCTCGATGAGTATCGGGTGCCGCACCATCGCCTCGATCCACTGCGCATCGGTGAGTGTCTTGCCCGCGTAATTTTCCTTGTAGACCGCCTCGCCCTTGCGCACGAGGTCTTCGGGCCGGATGCCGAGCTTCGCCACGATGGCCTTCAGCTCAGCCGCGGTCGGCGGCGTCTTCAGATACTCCACGACTTGCGGTTGCACGCCGCGCTCCTTCAGGAGCTCCAGGGTCGCGCGGCTCTTGCTGCACTTCGGGTTGTGAAAAATGGTGAACGCCTTCACTTGATCGCACCCCTGTCCAGAAGGGCACACATTTTCGCACGCGGATTGGCGGAAGGTGCTCCTGGAAAGCCAGCGGTCGTGGAAGCGCGTTCTATTGGCGGAAGAAGGCCGGCAGGCAGGTGAGTCATGTGGAAGCGGCACGCCGTAAGCGGCCGCATGTGCGCCGAACCCCGTCGCGCAACGGCGCCCCGCTCAGTGTGGCGCGAGCTTCAGGCGCCCGTCACGAGAGGCCGCTCAATCGAAATCGGCGGGCCACTCCGGGTGGGCGGCGTGCTCGAACATGCGCTCGATCTGCGCGGGCGTCGTCCTGCCCAGCGACAGCGGCGGCAGCGCATCGCGCGCGAAGAACCCGACATCGCTCGTTTCGTCGCTCGGGCGCGCCGAGCCGCCGGTGATCTCGCAAATGAAGAACATCTTGTAAGACGAATGCAGCGGGCGCCGCGGGTGATTGCTCTTCTGGTAATCGTGGACGGCGGCGAGCTTGAGGGCGCGCGCTTCGAAGCCGGACTCTTCGAAGATCTCCCGCACAACGCACTCGGCGGCGGACTGGTTCACATCCGCCCAGCCGCCCGGCAGTGTCCACCCGCCATCGCTGATCTCCCGCACGAGCAGCACCTTGCCGTCCACGAACGCCGCGCCCCGCACGTCCACTTTCGGCGTGGCGTAGCCGGTTTCGCCCTTCAGCAGGTCGAGAATCTTCTCGACCGGCGCATCCGACCCCATGGCGAGAAGCTGCGCCGCCAGCTCGCGCACGCGCTCGTAGCGCAGCCGGTCGAATCGATCCTGCGTGAAGGCCAGCCCCGTCTGCGCGATGGCCTGCAGCTCGCGCGCGATCGTCAGCCATTGTGGCTCGTGCATTGCCGCTCTCCACACGTGTGTCGTTGGGATCATAGCAATGCAGGTGCCAGGCGCTGGCCGCTTGCCCGCCGGCGCAGAGCCGTCGGTCCGGGGCGCGCCGGACGAAGGTGCGAGGATTCGCGGCGGTGCTCAGAGCAACGCCGAAATCGCTTTGATCTCGGTTTCCGTCAGCTCGAATTCGAAGATCGCCAGATCCTCCCGCATGTGCGCCTCGGAGGTGGTGCCCGTGAGCGGCACGACATCCACTTGTGTGAGATATCGAAACAGCACCTGCGCAGGTGTGCGCCCGTGCTTCATGGCGAGCAGCCGCACTGTCTCGTCTGCCAGAAGGTGAGGATTGGCGGTCAGCGTCCAGAAGCTCTGGTACACGATGCGGCGTTCGCGGCAGAACGCCCGGAGCGCAACGTCGTAGTCGGTCTCTGCATAAAACCGGTTCTGCAGAACAGCGGGTTTGATGCGGCTCGCATCGTACAGGGCACGCAAGGTGCGCAGGCTGTAGCAGTTGCTGATGCCGATCTGCTTCGCGCCGCCACGGTCCACGATGCCTTCCATCGCCCGCCAGGCTTCAACCGTGTGCGCCTCGCGCGGGTAGGGCGAGTGCAGCAGCAGGGAATCCACATACGCCGTGCGCAGATTCCGCAAGGAGACCGCGAACGATTGCTCCACCTGAGTGGCAATGCTCGCGTCGGGGTCGTACGGAATGCGCTTGGGATCGTGCCCCGACCGCGGCGTGAATTTCGTCTGCAGGAACAGCTCGCTTCGGTGCAGCCCGTCCCCTAATGCGTGCATGACGGCCGCGCCCACGCCGGCTTCGTTGTAGTGCTTCGGCTGGCAGGCCGTGTCGATGCCACGAAAACCGATGCGGATAGCCTGCCGCACCAGGTGCTCCGTGCGTTCCTTCTTCCACGCCGTGCCGTACAGCAGGCGCGGCATGCGCACGCCGTTTGCGAGTGACAGGACATTGTGTTCCACCGTCGCTGCCACTCGTGCGCTCCCGCTCCGGCGCTCAGCCCCCGCGCCGTGCGCGCGCGAAGGCCTCCGCCATGGCGTTGTTCAGCGGCTCGTGCCTGAACCGTGTGTTCCCGTTCACCGGCCCGCGACCCCCGCGGTTCGCATCCCGATTGCCCCGGGTGCCATCGTTTCCCGGCCGGGCCGGCGGCGGCTTGTCCTCGAGGCGCCGCGAGAGCGCGATGCGCTTGCGCTGCAGATCCACCTCCAGCACGCGCACCTTCACGATGTCTCCGGCCTTCACGACATCCCGCGGATCCTTCACGAACGTGTCGGCGAGCGCCGAGATGTGCACGAGCCCGTCCTGATGCACGCCGATGTCCACGAACGCGCCGAATGCGGCCACGTTGGTGACCACGCCTTCGAGGATCATGCCGGGCTTGAGGTCCTTCAGGTCCTCGACGCCTTCGGCAAACCGCGCGGCCTTGAATTCGGGGCGCGGGTCGCGGCCGGGCTTCTCAAGCTCCTTCAGGATGTCCCGCACGGTGGGCACGCCGAACTTCTCGTCCGTGAACATCTCCGGCTTCAGGGAGCGCAGATAGTTGCCATCGCCCATGAGCTGCTTCACCTCGCGCCCACAGCTTTTCACGATGCGCTCCACCACCGGATAAGCCTCGGGATGCACAGCGGAGGCGTCGAGCGGCTCATCCCCATCCGCAATACGCAAAAAGCCTGCGCATTGCTCGAACACCTTCGGCCCGAGCCGCGGCACGTCCAGAAGAGCCTTGCGGTTGCGGAACGGCCCATGCTCATCGCGATAGCGGATGATGTTCTCCGCCACGCTGGGTGAGAGGCCGGCCACGCGCGACAGCAGCGCTGCGGACGCCGTGTTCACGTGCACGCCCACGGCGTTCACACAGTCTTCCACCTGCGCATCGAGCGCTTTCGCCAGCCGCACGGGGTTTACATCGTGCTGGTACTGGCCGACGCCGATGGCCTTCGGTTCGATCTTCACAAGCTCCGCAAGCGGGTCCTGCAGCCGGCGCGCGATCGACACGGCGCCGCGCAGACTCACGTCCAGCGTCGGGAATTCCTTCGCGGCGAGCTCCGAGGCGGAGTACACGGAGGCTCCCGCCTCACTGACCACGACCTTCTGCATGCGCAGCTCGGGCAGGCGCTTCACCAGCTCGCCGGCCAGCTTGTCGGTCTCGCGAGAGGCCGTGCCGTTGCCAATGGCGATGAGCTCCACGGAATGCTTCACGCAAAGCGCGCCCAGTGTGTGCAGTGACTGTTCCCACTGATTCTTGGGCGCATGCGGATAGATCGTGTCGGTGGCGACCAGCTTGCCGGTGCGATCGACCACCGCAACTTTCACGCCTGTGCGCAGGCCGGGGTCGAGTCCCAGCACGGCGCGCGGGCCGGCCGGCGCGGCGAGCAGCAGGTCCTTCAGGTTTTCGCCGAACACCTTGATGGCCTCGGTCTCGGCGCGCTCGCGCGCCTGCGCGAACAGATCGAGCTGCAGATGCACGTGCAGCTTGGCGCGCCATGTGAGACGGCAGGCATCCAGCAGCCAGCGATCCGCCGGGCGGCCGCGGTCCGCAACACCGGCGTGACGTGCCACGCGCGCCTCCGCCTGCGCATGGCCGGCTTCGACGTCTGCTCCGGGTTCGAGCTCCAGCGTAAGGATCTGCTCCCGCTGCGCACGGAACAGCGCGAGCAGGCGATGCGATGGAATCTTCGCGAGCGGCTCCACGTGGTTGAAGTAGTCCCGGTACTTGACGCCTTCGGTTTCCTTGCCTTCGGCAACGCGCGCGTGAATGAGCCCCACCTCGTCGAGCCATGTGCGCAGCTCGCCGATGAGCGTGGCGTTCTCACCCCAGCGCTCCATCAGGATGGCGCGTGCGCCTTCCAGCGCGGCCTTGGCATCCGCAACGCCTTTCTCGGCATTCACGAACGTGGCGGCGAGCGCCTCGGGCACCTGTGTGGGGTCGTTCAGCAGGCCATCCGCAAGCGGCTCGAGGCCGGCTTCGCGCGCGATCTGCGCGCGCGTGCGGCGCTTCGGCTTGTAGGGGAGATACAGGTCTTCGAGGCGCGCCTTGCTGTCTGCGGCTTCGATGTCCTTGCGCAGCTCGTCCGTGAGCTTGCCTTGCTGCTCGATGCTGGCGAGCACGGCGGCGCGGCGTTCCTCGAGCTCGCGCAGATACGTGAGGCGCGTTTCGAGCGTGCGCAGCTGCGCGTCGTCCAGCCCGCCGGTGACTTCCTTGCGATAGCGCGCGATGAACGGCACGGTTGCTCCTTCATCCAGCAGCGCGATGGCTGCAGCCGTCTGCTCCGGTTGGGCGCCGATCTCCGCGGCGATGGTACGAGCAATCTTTTGAGCGAGCCGGGAGTCGGTGTCAGCCATGCGTCCTGAAGAATGCGGTGAAGGGACAATGCGGGTGCGCATTGTGACAATGCCCGCGCGGGCAGGAAACCCATTGACAGCGCCGCCGGCCGAATGGCAGACATCACGTCGATGAACGAGGCCGTGCAACCCGCAAGTGGCGCCGTCGTGCGACACGCCGATGGCAAATGGCGCTGTGCCTGGTGCGGCACGGATCCACTGTACGTTCACTATCACGACACGGAGTGGGGCGTACCCTCTCACGACGACACGCACCTGTTCGAGATGTTGTGTCTCGAGGGTGCGCAGGCCGGGCTCAGCTGGAGCACCATCTTGCGCAAGCGGGAGGCCTATCGTCGGGCGTTCGATGGCTTCGATGCCCGGAAGATGGCGCGCTACACGCCGCGCAAGATGCAGCAACTGCTCGCGGACCCGGGCATCGTGCGCAATCGGCTGAAGGTGGAAGCGTTCGTGCAGAATGCGCGTGCCTACCTCGAAACGCGCGCCGCGTTCGGCACGTTCGACAAATACATCTGGCAGTTCGCGCCGCCACCTCGCCGCAGCCGCGTGAAGCTGTTGAAGGAGCTTCCGGTCTCCACGCGCGAAAGCGACGCGATGAGCAAGGACCTGAAGCGCCGCGGCTTCAGGTTCGTCGGCACGACCATTTGCTACGCGTACATGCAGGCGGTCGGGCTGGTGGATGATCACCAGCAGCGTTGCTGGATCACGCGGCAGAGCGTGCCGAAATAGATCCGGGCGGGCGGCGCTCTTGCTGGCGCGCCATGATGGGCGGCGTGCTGCACAGTCGGCCCAGCAGCCCCTGAGCCCGCGCGCTCTGCCGGCGCTCGAGCACACCAATCACACACTGCAGGGGCGAAAGAATGTCTTCGCGCGTCGCGGTCATCCTGCTGCTCGCGCCATGCTGGCTCCGGCGGCGGCGCTGCTCACATCGCAATCCACTTGTGCTTCATTCGCCTGCGCCCGTCGCAGCCAGCTCGACATTCCCGGCCCTGCGGCGACCCGGCAACGTGCGCCCCATCGATCGCTCTCAAGGCGACGAGCGGCTAAGTCGCGCGATCGCGCGTGAGCTCGGCGTACGCGACACCTCCGTGCTGCGCAGTCGGCAGCAGCACCTGAGGCCGCGCGGGGCCGCGCCACAGCCCGACGTCTCACCTCGACCCTGGCCTTCAGATTAAGTCAACTCGCCGGAATCGCTTGACTATCCTTCCGTCAAAACTAGAATTTCAGAAAATACTGAAATTACGGAAGACCCCGATGAAGCTCACGCCCGTCATGCACCGGTACATCGTCCACTGGGGAGAGATGGGCAGCCGCTGGGGCATCAACCGCTCCGTCGCCCAGATCCACGCGCTGCTCTATCTCGCGCCGATGCCGCTGCACGCCGACGAGATAGCGGAAACGCTTGGCATCGCGCGTTCCAACGTCAGCGTCGGCATCAAGGAGCTGCTCGCGTGGGAGCTGGTGCAGGTCACCCACACCCTCGGGGACCGGCGGGATTTCTTCGTCGCGCAGAAGGACCCGTGGGAGGTCATCCGGGTCATCGTCGAGGGGCGCAAGCGGCGCGAGATCGATCCCACGCTCGCGTTCCTGCGCAATTGCGTGGCGGAGCTGGAGAACGACACCGAGACGCCGGCGGAAGTGCGTGATCGCATCGCCGGCCAGCTCGAATTCCTCGAGACGCTCACGCGCTGGTACGAGTCCATCAAGGGCCTGCCGCGCAAGACGCTGCTCAAGATGATGCGTCTCGGCCAGAAGATCGCGAAGGTCATCGGTGAGTAACGAAGTGGGGTTCGGCCATGTTCAGCGCGGGTTCGGTGAGCGTGCCCGGTGTGGCGGGTGGCGCGTCGGAGCGCAGTGCGCATCGCGGGTTGCGGCATGTGCTCGGCGAGGGTGCCTGGCATCGGCTGCCGGCGGCGGTGCGAGCACGGTTCGGCGAGCCGGTCGTCGCCGTGGACTACGTCGGCGAATTTGAGGTCGTCCGCGCAAGCTGCCTGGGTCGCCTCATCGCGTGGGTCTGCCGGCTGATCGGCACGCCCGTCGTCCCGCGAACGGGTGTGAACGTGCCGGCCGTCGTTCATGTCGGCCCCACCTCCGAGGGCGTAGCCTGGCACCGGGAGTACCGCTGGCCGGGAAGCACGCCCTGTCTCGTGCGCTCAACGAAGGTGATCGATAGCGGGGGACGGCTCATCGAGCAGCTCCCCGCACGGCTATGCATGCCGCTGGACGTGTTCGAGCGCGACGGCGCTCTGCATTTCGTGAGCCGTGGCTACTACTTCGACCTTGGCAGGCTGCCGGGCGGGCGCCGCCTGCGCTTCGCGCTCCCCGCGTGGCTGTCGCCCGGCACGACGCACGTCGAGCATCACGATGAAGCGGACGGCTGGTTCCGCTTCACGATGACCGTGACCCACCCGAGGTTCGGCGAAATGTTCTATCAGACCGGCCGCTTTCGCGCGGCAAGGAGACCGACATGAGCCTCTTTTTTGCTCTCATGACCGTGCAGGTGCTGCTCGGAGGGCTCGACAACCTGTGGCATCACGAGATCAAGGAGCGGCTGCCGTGGAAGCGTAGCGCGGCTCAGGAACTGAAGCTGCACGCCGCACGTGAGCTGCTGTATGGCTTCATTCTTCTCGCGCTCGCCTGGTACGAGTGGCGTGGTGCGTGGGTCGTGCTCATTGCCGCCGTGCTCGTTGCCGAAGTTCTCATCACGATGGCGGATTTCGTGGTCGAGGATCGCACACGCCGATTGCCGGCTTTCGAGCGTGTGCTGCACACCGTGCTCGCGATGAACTACGGCGTTGCGCTCGCCGTGCTCGCTCCTGTGCTTGTTGATTGGTGGCGGCAGCCCGCGGGCATCGTGCCTGTTCAGTATGGGCTCGTGTCGTGGATGTTCACTGCATTCGGCGTCGGCGTTACGGCTTGGTCCGTGCGGAACGCGCTCGCCGTGCTCCGGTTGCGTCGGCCTGCGGAATGGGTGCGCAATCCCATCGTGCCGGGTTCGTCGCCGACGCCGCGTACCGTGCTCATCAGCGGTGCTACCGGCTTCGTCGGCGGGCATCTCGTGCGTCATCTCATCGCGCGCGGCGACTCGGTTCTGGTGTACACGCGGGATGCCGACCGCGCGCTGGATCGGTTTGGTCCGCACGTTCGCATCGTTACGGACCTGGATGCCATCGACCCCGGCACACGCATCGATGCTGTCGTGAACCTCGCGGGTGCACGCATTCTGGGCGTGCCGTGGACGCGTGCGCGACGGCATACGCTTGTCGAGAGCCGAGTCCGCACGACACGCGCCCTCACAAATCTTTGCTCCCGTCTGGAGAAGCCCCCACGCGTGTTCCTTAGCGCGAGCGCGATCGGTTACTACGGCGTTCGAGGCGACGAGCGCATCGACGAGCAGGGTGCGCCACAGCCGATCTTTCAGTCCGAGCTGTGCCAGCGATGGGAAGAGGCCGCCATTGCCGCCGAAGGGCTCGGCGTGCGCGTGGTCCGATTGCGTCTCGGCCTCGTATTCGGGCGCGATGGTGGCGCGCTGCCGAGTCTCGCGCTGCCTGTGCGGCTCGGCCTGGGCGCCGTGCTGGGCAGTGGCGAGCAGTGGGTCTCGTGGATTCACATCCACGATGTTGTGCGCCTCGTCGAGTTTGCGCTCGACAAGGCCACGCTGCGCGGCGCCGTGAATGCCGTATCGCCGAACCCGGCCACGCATCTGCAGGTTCAGCGCGCATTGGCGCGTGCGCTTCGCCGGCCCATGTGGATGCGCGTGCCCGCGCTTTTCGTACGAGCTTTATTGGGCGAAATGGCCCAGCTGCTCGTCGACGGCCAGCGCGTCGTGCCCAGGCGCGCGCTCGCGGCGGGTTTCGACTTTCGATATCCCGACTTGCGAAGCGCGCTGGAGCAGCTCGTCGGTTCGCGCGCGAACGCGAACGTGGAGCTGACCGAGATGTACTACAACGGCGAGTGCCCGGTCTGCAGCGCCGAGATGAGCCACTATGCAGCGCTCTGTGCGGATTCGCAGAAGTCCCTGCGCTTCATCGATGCGAGCCGGCACCCGCACGCACTGGCTCACTGCGGCTTGCGGCCGGATCATCTCGAAACAAGGGTGTACCTGAAGGACGCGAAGGGCCGCATCGTTAGCGGCCTGCCCGCGCTGATCCGGCTCTGGTCCTGCATGCCGCAGTACCGGTGGCTCGCGCGCGTCATGCGCTTTCCGATGATAAGGCCGGTGATGGTCGGGCTCTACGACCATGTCGTTGCGCCGGCGCTCGCCCGCTGGGCGCGCGGACGCATAGCGCGCCAACGCTCGTTCAGCACGAGCTGACAACGCTCGTGATCGCGCGAGCAGCGCGTGCGTTCCTGCGCGCGCCACGGCGGTCGCGCGTGATCGGTGCAGCCGTCAATCTGCGGCTCGAATGCTTTCGGGCGCCGCCCTCCGGGGTGGCGCACCGGGGCGCGCTATTCGTTGACGAACTCGAAATCGATACCGACGCCCAGATCCGCCAGCAACCGCGCCACCTGCGGGGTGAATGTGAAGCCCTGCATCGATCCGCAGGAGATCTCGACGATGAGGCTCACTTCGCCGCCCTCGTTCTGGATCCGGCGGACGAAGTCCGTGTGAGCGCGCAGGAACTGGCCGGACAGCGTGAGGGCCAGCGCGAGCGAGTCTCTCATCATGGCGCGCAGGCGGTCCTTGCTGACGGCGAGGCGCGGGCGGCCGGGAAAGGACATGTCGAATGCCGACGAGGCAGTCGGCCACGCGGCGGGGTTCAACGTGGCAATCCAGTAACTCTCGGAATGCACGGCCGCGGCGGCGATCCCGCTGCTCGACTGACGAGGCTCCCCGGCCCTGAAGCAATGCTCCGGTTGCAACCGCAGCTCATGGGTGATGACGGCGGGATCCATCGTCGGATGCCGGATGCGCAGTGAAAGTTCGAAGAGCCGTGTGCGCGTTTGCAGCAGATCGCGTGCTTCCATCAGCGGAACTCCCTGAACGCTTCGACTACGGAAGGGACCGGGGATCAGAGCACGAAGCACCGGGCTCTACAAGAGCTTCGTAGGCAACAAACCTGAGCTGAACGAAGCCGTTCCGGCGCTCGCCTCGACAACACACCCCGCGAAACCGCCGCGCAAATTTCGCGCCTGTGGCCATCGGCCAGAGTGATCCAATTCAGCGCGCAAGCCCCTCGGCGCGATCGGCGAGGCGCGATTGACGTCGAGCCCACCTTCGAGCGTCGTCGTGCCCGAAAGGCGATTCGTTCAAACCAGTGTCACAAACAAGTGTCAGAACGCGTCCAGCGGATCCACATCGAGCGCCCAGCGCACGCGTCTCGCACTTTTCAGTTGCTCCACCTGCGGAAGCCATGCGGACAGGAACCTATGAAGCGCCGCCCGATCGCTACTCTCCAGCAAGAGCTGTGCGTGGTAGCGACCGGCGCGCTTGGCCATGGCTGCAGGCACCGGCCCTCGCATGAGGATGCCCCGAGGCGGCGGCATCAATGCGCGCGCGTCTCGCAGGAAGATGAGCGCATCGTCGGCGGTGCGCGCGGAATCCCTCAAGGCAGCCAGGCGGCTGAACGGCGGCCATGCCGTGTTCGCGCGCTCCGCGAGCGCGGCCCGGGCGAACCCGTCATAGCCCTCATTCAGCAGATTGAGCAGCAGCGGATGCTCGGGAAACTCTGTCTGGATCAGCACCTCGCCCGGCTTGTCCCCACGACCCGCGCGCCCGGCCACCTGCACGATGGTCTGTGCAAGCCGCTCGGGTGCGCGGAAATCCGTGCTGAACAGCCCCTGATCCGCGTTGAGCACGATCACGAGCGTGACGTTCGGGAAGTGATGACCCTTTGTCACCATCTGCGTGCCCACGAGAATGCGTGCCTCACCGGAGTGCATCCGGCGCATGGCGTGCTCCATGTCCGCTTGCTTGCGCACCACGTCGCGATCCAGCCGCACGAGCGGAACCTGCGGGAAGAGTTGCGCGAGCACTTCCTCGATACGCTCCGTACCTTGCCCTACCGGCTTCACTGCAAAGCCGCACTGAGGGCAACGCTCGGGAAGTGGCGCATCCGCTCCGCAGTGGTGGCAACGGAGCCTGCTGGCAGAGCGGTGCACGGTGAGTCGCGCGTCGCAGTCCCGGCACGGTGCCACCCATCCGCATGCAGTGCACAGCAGCGTGGGCGCGTAGCCTCGCCGGTTCAGGAACACCAATACCTGGCCGTCCGCAGCGAGATGGCGTTCCATCGCCTGCACTGCCGGCGTCGAGAGCCCGCCTTGCGTCGCATTGGTACGAAGGTCCACGAGTGCCACGCGCGGCGGTTCCGCTTGCGCTGCGCGTCTCGGCAGCGACAGGCGGATGTACCGACCGTTTTCCACGTTCTGAAGCGTCTCGAGCGCCGGTGTAGCGGAGCCGAGCACAATGGGCACGCCGCTCTGCTGCGCGCGCACTACCGCCAGGTCACGCGCCGAATACCGGAAACCTCCCTCGTGCTGTTTGAAGGAAGCATCGTGCTCCTCGTCCACAACGATGACGCCCAGGTCTGGAACCGGAGCGAATACGGCTGAGCGTGTACCGAGCACGATGCGTGCAGCGCCACTGAACGCGGCACGCCACGCCTGAAGACGCTCCTGATCGGTGAGCGCGGAATGCAGCACCGCTAGCGGTGTTGTGAACCGCGCTTGGAACCGCTCGACGAGCTGAGGTGTGAGACCGATTTCTGGCACGAGCACCAACGCGCGCTGCCCACGCGCCAGCACTCGCTCGACGACCTGCAGGTACACCTCCGTTTTGCCGCTACCGGTGATGCCGTAGAGCACGAAGGCAGCGAATCGCCCAAGCGCTTCGCTTACGCTCTGGACCGCAGCCTCTTGTTCCGGCGCAAGCGGCGGCGAGTTCCGGCGAGTGATTGACGCGAGATCAGTCGTCGAGGCTGAGTCCAGCGACTGCGGCAGAGGTTCGGGCTCTTCGCACGATGCGATCCACCCTCGCTTTGCCAGCGACCGTGCGGCGTCCTGCCAGCCGGGCAGGGCAACGCTCAGGTCCGCGGCCACGGCGCCACCGTGATCGATCAATCGAGACAGCAACGCCCGCTGCTTCGGAGCACGCCTCGGTTCGCCTCGAGCGAATGCTTCCGCGCCCTTCGCAGTCGCGACCCAACGCTCCTGAACGGCAACCAGCGGCGCGCCATCCCGCAGTGCCTTGGGTATCGCTGCGGCAATGACTTCGCCGATGGGGTGGTGGTAATAATCTGCAGCCCACCGCAACAGCTCCAGCGCCGATCGGTCCAGCAGGGGTTGGTCGTCGAGCACCTCCAGCACGTGCTTGAGCCGGTCCGGTGGCATGTCGGAGGAGTCCGCATGCTCCATCACCAGCCCGATGAGCCGTCGCCGCCCGAACGGCACGCGCACGCGCTGCCCGATGGCGGGCATGCGTGCCGGCGGCAGGTAGTCGAATAGTCGCCGCAACGGGGTATCGAGGGCGATGCGCAGAACGGCGGCGCTCATGGATGGAGCCGGCAAAAGAACGCGAAAGCTTTCCCGCTCAGGGACTTATGTTGTCGAACCCCGCTGCCGTCAACGGCTTGCGGGTGATGGCGTTGTGTCGCGGCATGTCTGCCTTTGCTACGCTCCAGGCGGTTTATAGCATGTCAGCCGTTCCGCCCGGCGAAGTGGACCTCCCCGCATCGGCTTCCGAAGATCGCGCCCGGGCGCTCAATCGGTTCCTGGCCAGCGTCGAACTGAAGGCGTTTCGCATCGCCCAGCTCACCTTGCGCAACGAGGACGACGCGCTGGACGTGGTGCAGGACGCAATGCTGCAGCTTGCGCGTGCCTATGCCGCCAGGCCGGAAGAGGAATGGAAACCGCTCTTTTACCGCATCCTCGAAAACCGCATCCGGGACATGCAGCGCCGCCGCCTCGTGCGCGGACGCGTGATCGCCTGGCTGCCGTTCAGGCAACAGGACGATGAGGATGAGCTGCCGGACCCGATCGAGCGCGCGGCCAGCCCGGATCCCTTGCCCGGGCATCAGCTGCAGATGGATGAAGCCCTCTCTGCGCTGGATCGGGCCATACAGACGCTGCCCAAACGCCAGCGGCAAGCGTTTCTCCTGCGGACTCTCGAAGGGATGGACGTCGCGCAGACGGCCGCAGCGATGGGTTGCTCCGAGGGGAGCGTGAAGACACATTACTTCAGGGCCCTGCAGACGCTGAGATCCCAGCTTGGGGACTATTGGTGATGAGTAGGGAAGGTACGCAGCAACCGGACGAATTCGAGCAGCGCCTGCGCGGCGCGCTCGAAGACAGCGTCGTGCGCGTGAACTCCCGCGTGCGCTCGCGGCTGAATCAGGCGCGTCACGCAGCGATCGAGGAGGCCGCTGCCCGCCCATGGTTTCGTCGTTGGCCGGGGTTCATGCCGGCTGCGGGTGCGCTTGCCGCGACGGTGCTGGTCGTGCTGCTGGTCACCTCACGCCATCACGCCGATCCCGGCGCGCCGGTGGTCGAGAATGGGGCTGCAGGCTTCGAGGTCATCGATCTGCTCACAGACGCGGAAGCGCTCGATCTCATCGAGAACTGGGACGGCGGTTTCTATGAGTGGGCCGCCGCGCAGGGTGAATCCACTGACGGAACGAGCGGGTGAGCCGCGCGCAATGAATCACCTCGGTTCAATTTTGATGGCGCTGCTGCTATTCGCAGCGATGCCTGCATTCGCGGAGGACGCAAAGCAAGCGGCGACACCCGGAGTGGAGTGGTCCAGCCTCTCGCCTGACCAGCAACGCTTGTTGAATCGCTACAAGGACAACTGGGAGACGCTCCCGCACGAGCGTCAGCGAAGTCTGGCACGCGGGAGCAAGCGCTGGCTGTCCATGTCGCCGGAAGAACGGTCTGTCGCAACCAAGCGCCTGCAGCGCTGGCGCGATCTGTCTCCAGAGCAGCGTCGCATGTTGCGCGATCGCTGGCTCAAGTTTCAGTCACTGCCTCCGGAAGAGCAGAAAGCCGTTCGCGAGAACTTCCGGCGTTTCAGGGAGCTGCCTCCCGAGCAACGCCGGGCCCTGCGGGAGCGCTGGAACGAGGCCACACCGGAAGAACGCCGCAAGCTCGTTGAAAGCATCCGCGAGCAGCGGCAACGCTCAGGTTCACGCACAAGCGACCATCCCTGATACACCCCCCTTGCGCACGGTTCCACCGTGCACATGAGCCGAGGGGCAGATAGACTCGTCGCCAGCCCGCGACGCTCGAGTGAAGCGTGCGGAAAATGCGTCCTCGATCGGGGTGCCATGCGTGGCCTTTGGCAAGCTGCGGCTGAGGGAAATACTTGCGCTCCTGGTACTGACCATCACGCTGCCGCTGGGCGTCTTCGCCGGCGTGCTCATCTTTCGCTCGTCCCACGATCAAGTCGCCATCATTGAGCGCCGCAATGTCGAAACGGCGCGTGCCGTTTCGGTGGCTGTGGATCAGTACGTGGAGAGCGTGCGCGGCACACTGCTCGCCTTTGCCGCGGTAGAGCTCTTCAACGAGCCTGATCGGGCTGCCTTCAACGAGGTCGCGCTACGGCTCGTGCCTTCCCAGCCGGGCTGGTACGCGCTCCTGCTGGTACACCCTTCCGGTGCCGTGATTGCCGACACGTCGCTCGGCCCCGAGGAAGCGCCCGCGTTCACAACGGCGGAATGGGCGAGGACGGTATTCGAGACGCAGCGTTTCACGGTATCCAATCTCTTTCAGGATGCAGACGGCGACAGCTTCTTCATCGTTGCCGTACCCGTGGTGCGATCAGGCGAGGTGCGCTACGCGCTCGCCGCGCAGATTCGCACCTCGAGCCTCAGCGCAATTCTGACGCGGCAGAGTGTGCCCACGAACGGGGTGATCGCGCTGGTCGACAACACGGGTCGCGTCATGGCGCGCACGCGTTCCGAGCGCGAATACGTCGGCACACTCGCGAAGCAGGACTTCCAGAGGATGGCCATTCGCGTGCGCGAAGGAAGCTGGCGCTCCGAGATGCTCGATGGCCTTCCGTCGTACGCGGCGCTCAGTCGCTCCCCGATCACGGGCTGGACTGTGGGCATCGGGCTGCCCGCCACAGACATTGACGGGCCGATTCGTCGTTCGATGTGGGCGCTCGGGCTCGCCGGTGCATTCGTGCTGGGCGTGGGCGTGATTTGCGCGCTGATCCTGAGCTCGTTCATCGTCCGCGCACTCACCGCCAGCGCCGCCGCCGCCCGTGCACTGGCCCGAGGAGAGCCCGTGGTGCCGATTCGATCGCGCATCGTCGAGGCGGACGAGATGTCGACGGGGCTGCTCGAGGCCGCCGCCATCCTCGACGCCCGCATTCGCGAGCGCGACCAGGCGCTGCTGGCCGAACGGGTGGCGCGATCGGCGAGCGAAAAGGATCAGGCCCGGCTCGCCGTCACGTTGCACAGCATTGGCGATGCGGTGATTACCACGGATCCGGCCGGGCACATCACGTTGCTCAATCCCGTGGCTCAGACGCTCACTGGCTGGAGCGAAGCGGACGCAGTGGGCAAGCCGATCGAGCAGGTGTTCCACATCGTGCAGGAGGAAACGCGCGAGCGCGCGTCGAGCCCTGTCGACAGGGTGTTTCGCGACGGGCGCGTGGTGGGGCTCGCCAATCACGCCGTGCTGATCGCCCGCGATGGTCGGGAAACCCCGATCGAGGACAGTGCGGCGCCCATTCGGGCGGCCGATGGCACGCTCATCGGAATCGTGCTCGTGTTCCGGGACGCTTCTCAGCAACGCGAAACCGAGCGCCGGCGCCAGATGATTCTGCAGCACGAGCAGGAAGCACGCCGCGAGGCCGAGGCCGTGAGTCGCAGCAAGGACGAATTCGTCGCTACCGTCTCGCATGAGCTGCGCAGTCCGCTGAACGCCATATTCGGCTGGGTGAGGCTGCTCCGCAGCGGGAGCCTCAATGAAGCACAACGCGAGCACGCGCTCGAAGTCGTGGAGCGCAACACGCGCGCACAGGCGCAGCTCATAGAAGACCTGCTGGACATGTCGCGCGTCGTCACCGGCAATCTGCGCCTCGACATGCAGCGCGTGGATTTCGCCTCGGTGGTGCAAACGGCAGTGGAGTCCGTGAGGCCGACGGCCGAAGCGAAGCAGATCACGCTCACGCTCGAAGTGGACCCGCGAGTCAGGACCATTTCGGGTGACCCGGACCGCCTGCAGCAGGTCGCGTGGAATCTGCTCACGAATTCCCTGAAGTTCACCCCCGCGAGTGGACGCATCGACGTCTCGCTCATTGCGGAGGGTGCGGAGGCGGTGCTGCGTGTGGCCGATACCGGCATCGGCATTTCGAAAGAGGTGCTGCCTCACGTGTTCGAGCGCTTCCGTCAGGGCACCTCATCTCCTTCGCGCGCGCATGGAGGTCTCGGTATCGGTCTGGCGCTCGTGCGCCATCTTGCGGAGGTGCATGGAGGCACGGCCAGTGCGGAAAGCGAAGGGGAGTACCGCGGCTCCACGTTCACGGTGCGCATTCCCATGCTGAGCGCAGACGCAGTTTCACCGGTCGCCGTGTCACCGGAATCGATTGCGGGCAGGATCGACGGCGCAGCGGCCAGCGCACTCCTCGCAAACCTGAGCGTGCTGGTCGTGGATGATGACGCGGACGCGCGCGAGCTCATCAGCACAGCGCTGCGGTACGCCGGTGCCACCGTGATGGCCGCGAGCTCCGTCCGTGGCGCCCTCGAGCTGCTCGACCGGCATCGGCCGGATGCGCTCGTCAGCGACATTGCCATGCCGAACGGCACGGGGTACGACCTTGTGCAGGCCGTGCGAAAGATACCGCGTGTTGCGCAAATTCCCGCGATCGCGCTCAACGCCTACGGTCGGCCGGAAGATCGCGATCGTGCGCTCACGGCAGGCTTCAATCTGCACATCGTGAAGCCCGTGGAGCCGAGGCAACTCGTCAGCACGGTGGCACGGGTCGTGGGCCGCGCCTGACCGGTTCAGGCGTTGCGCGCGAGCTGCAGCTCGCGAAGCTTGCCGCCCAGAAATGCCACGGGAAGGATGAGCAGCAGGTTCGTCACGTTGTACCAGGCGGGTGTGGCATCCCACATGAAAAACGCGACGACCCCGCTGATCGCGAGCGTGAGAAGGCCGCTCGCCACCGCGTGAGCCACATGCCGGCGCGAGGCGATGCGGGCTGCGATGTACCCACCCGCAAAGCCGAATAACGCGGTGTAGGCGGCGATGATTGCGTACGCTTCGTCCGTGCTCGGGCGGCCATTTCCATCGAACGCATGGGGGGCGAGATGACTGAAGGTCAGGTCCCCGCCCAACGACAGCACGGCCGTGGCGAAGAACCCGGCGCCCACGGCGATCAGGCTGCGAAGAAGGGGAACCTCGTATGCCACGTCGCTTCAGCGCCCGTTGCGATCAGCCCAGCGCCTTCACCGACTGAATGAGCTCCGCCGCGACCTTCTGCGCATCGCCGTAGAGCATGCGCGTGTTGTCGAGGTAGAAGAGCGCGTTCTCGATGCCGGAAAAGCCGGCGCCCTGACCGCGCTTGATGACGATGACGTTCTTCGCCTTGTCCGCGTTCAGGATCGGCATGCCGTAGATGGGGCTCGACTTTTCCGTGCGGGCCACGGGGTTCACCACGTCGTTCGCGCCGATGATGAGCGCGACATCCGCCGTTTCGAACTCGGCGTTGATCTCATCCAGATCCGCGATGAGATCGTAGGGCACGCCGGCCTCGGCGAGCAGCACGTTCATGTGACCCGGCATGCGGCCGGCGACGGGATGGATCGCGAACCGCACCGTCACGCCGCGATCGATGAGCAGCTGGCAGAGCTCCCAGATCTTGTGCTGGGCCTGCGCCACCGCCATGCCATACCCGGGCACGACGATCACCTTCTGCGCAAAGGCCAGCATGACGCCGACGTCCGACGCTTCGATGGGCTTCAGCGAGCCGGTGACGGCACCCGTGGCGGCTCCGCCCGTATCGCCGAACCCGGAGAACAGCACATTGCCGAGCGAGCGGTTCATCGCTTTCGCCATGAGCTGCGTGAGCAGCGTGCCCGCGGAACCGACCACGGTGCCCGCGATGATCATCGCGGCATTGTTGAGCACGAAGCCTTCGAAGCCCACCGCCAGCCCGGTGAGCGCGTTGTAGAGCGAAATGACGACCGGCATGTCCGCGCCGCCGATCGGCAGCGTCATGGTCACGCCGAGCACGAGCGCGAGCACGAAGAAGGCCGTCACCACGCGCGCGTCCACGTTGAGCTGCAGGGCCACGAGCCCGCCCAGAACGAGCGCCGCGAGCAGGATCAGCACGTTGAGCACCTGCTGTCCCGAAAACCGTATGGAGCGGGTGATGAGCCCTTGCAGCTTCCCGAAAGCGATGGCGCTGCCGCTGAAGGAAACCGCCCCGATGATGCCGCCCACGACGGCGAGCGTTGTGGTGGTGACGCCCAGTGTGTGCGCTTCGTCTCCCGCGCCCGATGACGCACCTCCGGAGAGCCTGTACAGCTCGACGGCGGCAATTGCGGCCGCCGCGCCGCCGCCCATGCCGTTGAACAGCGCGATCATCTGCGGCATGTCCGTCATGGCGACGCGCTTGCCGCTCCACCACGCAATCACGGTGCCCGCGATGACGGCCGCGCCGATCAGCGGGTAGTTGGTCATGCCCGGATAGAAGAACGTGACCAGCGTGGCCACCAGCATGCCGGCGCCCGCCCACAGGATGCCGCTGCGCGCCGTGACCGGCGAGCTCATGCGCTTCAGGCCGAAGATGAACAGGACGGCCGTGACGAAGTAACTGGCCTGGATGAGGAAATCCCGGGTGAGCACGTCGTGCATCAGTGCGCTCCCGGACCGGGCTTCGCCTTCGCATTGCTCGACTTGAACATCTCGAGCATGCGCTCCGTCACCACATAGCCGCCGACCGCGTTGCCGGCCGCGAGCAGCACGCCGATGAAGCCGATGGTCTTCTCGAGTGGGGTGTCCGCGTTGCCCAGCGCCACCATGGCGCCCACGAGCACGATGCCGTGCACGAAGTTCGACCCCGACATGAGCGGCGTGTGCAGGATCACCGGCACCCGCGAGATCACCTCATACCCGGTGAACGCGGCCAGCATGAAAATGTAGAGTGCAACGATTCCCGTCATGGATGACTCCCCCCGGGCCCGCAGGCCGTCAGGATTCGAGCGCCTTGCGTGTCGGCTCGTGCCGGATCGCGCCCTCGTGCGTGAGGCACGACTGGGCAAACACCTCGTCACTCCAGTCGATCTTCAGCTGCGCATCGTGAATGGCCGGCTTCAGGAAATTGAGCAGGTTCCGCGCGTACATCTCGCTTGCGTTGTAGGCGAGCTGCGCCGGCAGGTTCACCGGGCCCACGATGCTCACGCCGTTGTGCGTGACCACCTCGCCGGCGCGCGTGAGCTCGCAGTTGCCGCCTTGCTCGGCCGCGATGTCCACGATCACGGAGCCGGGGCGCATGCGTTCCACCGCCGCGCGCGAGATGATCTTCGGCGCCGGCCGGCCGGGCACCGCCGCGGTGGTGACCACGGCATCCGCCGCGGCGATGCGCGAATCCAGCACTTCCTGCTGCTTGCGCTTTTCCTCCTCCGTGAGCTCGCGGGCATAGCCGCCGGCGCCTTCGGCGCTCACACCGGTCTCGACGAATTTCGCGCCGAGTGACTTCACCTGCTCGCGCGTGGCGCTGCGCACGTCGTAAGCCTCCACGACCGCGCCGAGCCGGCGGGCGGTAGCAATGGCCTGAAGGCCTGCGACGCCTGCGCCAATGACCAGCACCTGCGAGGGCCGGATGGTGCCCGCGGCGGTGGTCAGCATCGGGAGGAACTTCTGCAGATGGCTCGCGGCGATGAGCACGGCCTTGTAGCCGGCAATGGCCGCCTGCGAGGACAGGGCGTCCATCGACTGCGCGCGGGAAATGCGCGGGATCAGCTCGACCGCAAAGCTCGTGATCCTGCGGTCCCGGAGCGCAAGCACCTCGTTCTTGCGGGCGTAGGGCTGCAGGAAGCCGATGACCACGGCGCCCGGCCTCAGCTGCTGGATCTGCTCGACGCCGAGCGGCTGCACGGTGAGCAGCACGTCCGCGGCGGCGAGCACCGCCCCGGGCGAGTCGGCCCATTCGACGCCCTGGTAGAGGGCATCCGGGAAGTTCGCGCGCCCGCCGGCGCCGCGCTCCAGGACCACACGGGCGCCCGTTTGTGCGAGCTTCTGCGCCACTTCGGGGACCACACTCACACGGCTTTCGTGTGACGCGCTCTCGCGGAGCGCACCGATTGTTACGGGCATGCGTGTCTCTTGGCCGGGCGTTTCGTGGCGAGCGCGGCCACGGGCCTCAAAAATTCAAGGTAAATGAAGATGTTGTCTCGTTGAATTCTTGCACAAACTTGCCGTATCTTACAGCGCCCATGTTAGGTATCGATCTGGACAAGGCCGATCACGGTTCCCACGATGACCTGCGTATCGTGGCGAGCCCGGTTGCCCGCGGCCTGTCCCAGCTCGTGCTCCGGACCGATGTGGCCGGCATGCCGCTCGAGTGGATCGACTACCGTGAGGCTGCGCGGCTGTATCACCAGGATCAGGTGGCCTACACCTGCGGTTCGCCCCTCTACAAGCTGTACGGCGGCACGAACGCCATCACGGGCCGACGCACGGTGCTCGAGGTGAACTCCATCGTCGCCACGCTGGGGCACACGGGCAACCCGGGGAACACGCGGCACGACTATGTGCCTCCGCTGAACAATCAGACGCTGTTCCGGCGGGACGCGTACCTCTGCATGTACTGCGGCCTGCGGTTTCCCTCGCGGGAACTCTCACGCGATCACATCCGGCCGTTCAGCCAGGGCGGAGCGGACGTGTGGACCAACGTCGTCACGGCCTGCAGACGCTGCAACAATCACAAGGCCTCCCGCACGCCGGAGCAGGCCAAAATGCAGCTCATCGCGGTGCCCTTCACGCCCACGTACGCGGAGTACATCTTCCTGAAGGGTCGCCGCGTGCTGGCGGACCAGATGGAATACCTTCTCGCGCACTTCCCGCGCTCGAGCCCGTTGCACGACCGCATTCAGCGCTGGCTGAGCTGAGCGCGCCACGGCTTCGTTTACCCTGTCGACGCCTGACGGCCCGTTCGGGGAGAATCCCTCTTGGGCGATGGCTCCGCCCCAGCGCGGCATCGCACGTCCATGCGTGCCGATGTGTCAGGCGCGCGTAGCGCGCTCCGCGTGCGGTCCGGCTTTCCGGGAGAAGGTGTTCTGATTTATCTCGTTGACGCGTCCGTCTACGTCTTCCGGGCCTACCACTCGTTGCCGCCGGAAATGGTGGATCGCGATGGTTATCCGGTGCATGCAGTGTTCGGCTTCGCACGCATGCTGGGGGATCTGCTCGAGCGCGCACGGCCGCGTTACATCGCCGTGGCGTTCGACCGCAGTCTCGCGAAGTGCTTTCGCAACCGCATCTATCCGCCATACAAGGCGCATCGCGACCCGCCGCCGCTGGATCTGGAAGTGCAGTTCGAACGCTGCATGGAGCTCTGCAGATGCCTCGGTGTCACAGCGCTCTCGAGCGACGAGTACGAGGCCGACGACATCATAGGCACGCTCGCCACGCGCATGCGCGAGCAAGGCGTGCGTGCCACAGTGATCACCCGGGACAAGGATCTCGCTCAGGTGATCCGCGAAGGCGATGTCTACTGGGACTTCGGGCGCAACCCGTACAGCTACCACGACGTGGTGCGCTACTTCGGCGTGCCTCCCGAGCGCTTCGCGGATTACCTCGCGCTCGTGGGGGATGCCGTCGACAACATTCCCGGGATCCCGGGCATTGGCCCGAAGACGGCCGCGGCGCTGATGGCCGAGTTCAGCTCACTCGATGAGCTCTATGCGAACCTCGATCGCGTGCTCACACTCAAGCTGCGAGGTGCCGTCACGCTGGGCGCCAGGTTGCGCGAGCATCGTGAAGCGGCGTTCCTCGCGCGGCAGCTCACTGCGGTGATGTGCAACGTGCCGCTCGAGGTGACTGCGGACGGTCTGCGCCGCAGGCCTCCGGATCTTTCCGCCCTCACGCGCTTCTACGACGTGCAGCGGTTCGGGCCCTTCCTTCGCAAGCAGGCCGAGCGCCTGGCCCAGCTGCCTTCGCCGGCCCACTGATCGCGGGCACTCGCGCCGTCCGAGCGCTGGCGCGTTGCGCAGGAACCGGGTTCGGGAAGGCGTTCTCCGCCATTGCCTTGCGCACCGTCTCAACGCCCGTGGGGGAGGCTTCCGAGTCTTATGCGGCAACGGATGCGTATGGGCTCGAGGGCCGGGCAACCGGGTTCAGCGCGAATGGCAGCCCGATGAGTGCCCCGAGTGGCATGCAACGCTGGCAGCGGCCGCCGAAGCGCGGCGTCCCGGGCGTGAACGAAAAGTCACGGCCTCACGGCCGCCTCACGCGGCGGCCGTTCGAAGCGATGCGTTTGGGAGTGTGTGATCAGGCTTCAGCCCGCAGGCGGGGCCACTGCGGCGATGACGCAGCCGAGCGATTCGTCCGCCCCGTCCGGGTTGCGCGTGACGAGATACGCGGGTGCGTTCTGTAAAAAATCCGCATCGAACCGCAAGACCCAGCTGCCGTCGCGCTGCTTGCGCGTGGAGTACCGCGCAGCCGGAAGCTCCCGGCCCGACTCGTTCGTGGCGACGAGGCTGCGTTCGGACGCGATGCCCGGCACACGCAGCACCACCGCGCGCGCGTTCGCCGCGATGGGCAGCGTGTGGCACTCGCTCACACCGCGCGTGAGAGCGGGCATGTTGAAGATGGCGGTTTCGGTTGTATCGAGATCGGGGCGGAGCAGGGAATGCCCGAACCACCCCGCGAGCCCGCTGATGCCCATGGCGCCGACGAACGAGGCCGCAAGGCCCCAGCCAGCCCACCAGGGCTTGCGGAAGGGCTTCGCCGCCGGCACGACCGTGGCGTCCGGCATGTGGCTCCTGATGACGCGCCAGGCCTCGACGTCGTTCACGCACTCGGAGCACCCCATCATGTGCAGCTCGAACGCTTCCTGCTGCTGCTCCGTCAACTCGTGCGCGACGTAGGCCGCGGCGGTCTGATTCGATTTGAACTGCATGTGTTCCATTGTTCTTTCACCCGTCCTCTGAGTGCGCTGCGTAGCCATTCCCTGCGAACCCCTGTTTACGCAAGATTTCGGCAAAACGCTGTCGAGCACGCCACAAAACCTGATTGAACTGCAGCTCCGTGAGGTTCATCGATTCACGGATGGCGCTGCGAGGCTCCTCGCGCAGGTAGAAGCGCTCGAGCACCTCGCGATCGCGCGGCACGGAGAGCTTCGTCATCAGCTCGCGCACGGATTTCGCGAGCAGATCGTGATCGAGCGCTTCCTCGAGCGAGAGCGACTCGTCGTGCAGGCTCGAGAGCAGCTCGCCATCGTGGTCGTAGCGCCTCGAGAGCTCACCGCGCCAGTACGCCGTCGCCAGCTTGCAGGCGGTACGGTACAGATAGCCTCCGAGATTGCTGGGATCGTCCAAGCC
>JADGHX010000205.1 GCA_019683695.1 Steroidobacteraceae bacterium | reverse complement strand
CCCACTGCCGCGCGGGCAGTGGCGCCGGTGAGGCTCAGCTGTGGTAGGTGTCGCGGAAGGTGGAGTACACCTTCTCCTGCGTGGTGATGAACTCGAGCAGCGCGGGCTTGCCCGCCTTGGTGGCCGCAATGCCTTCCAGCAATGCATGCACCACCTGCGAGGGCTCCGTAACGCGCTGCGAGTAGCCACCGAGCGCCTTGGCCCACTCCGAGTAGTTCCCGGAGATGTCCGTCGAATGATACTTCTCGCGCGAGATGGCCATCGCCTGGAACTCCATGGCCATGGAGAAGTTGTTGAACAGGATCGACAGCACCGGAATCTGGCAGCGGACGCAGGTCTCGAAGTCCATGCCCGTCATGCCGATGGCGGCATCGCCCCACACGTTGATGCAGAGCTTCTCCGGGTGCGCGAGCTTCGCGCCCATGGCGAGCCCCAGCCCGTAGCCGAGCTGCGTGGACTTGCCCCAGCCGATGTAGCTCAACGGGGTCACCGAGCGCCAGAACGGCGAGAGCTCGTCGCGCGGGCTGCCGGCGTCGTGCGTGATGATGGTGTTCGGCACGTCCGCAACCTGCATGAGGTCCCAGATCACGCGGTAGGGCGACAGCGGCTTCGACTCGCTGGTGAGCAGCGGCATCCACTTCTGGAGCCAGGGATCGTTCTGCGACCGGATGCGCGCGGTCACCTCGGCTTTCAGTCCGCGCGGCTTGCCCTTCAGGCGATCCTTCACCGCCTCGAGGAGCATGGCGAGCGTGAGCTTGGAGTCCCCGATGAGCGGGTGCTCGGTCGGGATGTTCTTGTTGATGTCGTACGGCTCGTTCGTGTTGTGGATGAACGTCTTGTTGGCCGTGGGGAAGCGGATGCCGAAGCCCGTGGCGGTGAAGCTGGCCCCGGCGCCGAACACCACGTCGGCATCCTGCACGTGCTGGAACACCGCGGCCGGCATGGAGACGCCGCCCGAGCCCAGTGAGAGCTCATGCGTTTCGGGGAACGCACTCTTGCCTTCGAGACTCGTGGTGATCGGCGCTTCGAGCAGCTCCACGAGCTCCTTGAGTTCCGGCCACGCGCGCGCGTAGTGCACGCCCTGGCCCGCATAGATGAGCGGCCGCTTCGCCTTGATGAGGGTCGCTGCGGCACGATCGACATCCGCCGGATCCGGCGCGTACCGGATGCGACGCGCCGGCTTGTAGTCGAGCGAATCGCTGCCCGGCACGTCCTCGTTCCAGATGTCCGAGGGGATCTCGAGCAGCACGGGGCCCGGACGGCCGTTGCGCGCCAGCGTGAAGGCGCGGCGCAGCGCCGGAACGATGGCGGCCGGCGTGTTCACCTGCTCCGCCGCTTTCGTCACGTGCTGGAAGTTCAACGTGGAGTTGAACCCCGGGCGCACCCACGCCTGGGCGCGCGAGGAGCCCGCCGGAATCACCACCATGGGCACGCCTTCCGACCACGCCTGCGCGACGGCGCCGAACGCGTTCTCCACGCCGGGGCCGGACTGCATGCAGAAGACGCCGACCTTGTCTCCGGAGCTCAAGCGCGCCATCGCATCGGCCATGTGACCGGCGATTCGCTCCTGACGGACGATGATCGGGCGGATCCCCGCCGCGGCGCATGACTCGGTCAGCGGGTTGAGCGGATAGGCCATCAGGTACTCGACGCCTTCCCGCTTGAAAATCTCGGCACAGACTTGTGCTACGTTCATCGGATCGTTCCTCACCTCCCCGGGCGGGGGGCGGTAGTGTACAGCCGTGGAATGCGGCATTCCCGGAACGTCGCCGGAAACCTCCGCGCGATGGAAAGCGTGTCCGCGGGCCGGTTTGACTCACGTCCGGTAATCGGCCGCTCGCGGCGGGCGAGCGGTGCCGCCGAACCAGACTTCGGCGGTTCGCTCAGTGCGTTCCGTGCGTGAGCACGATGAGGTCGTCGCCCACTCGCTGCGCCTTGAGACCCAGAAAGCTCTCCAGCCCTTCGGCGAAGAGGTCGTTCCGCCCCGCCTCGAACACGCCGCTGATGCGCACGTTCTCGAGCCCCGGCGCGCGCAGCGCAATCTTCACTCGCGAATAGCGGTTCGCTTCCACGATGGCTGCGGAAAGCGGCGTATCCGCAAAATCCAGCTTCCGCGCGCGCCAGGCCAACACACGCCGGATGTCTGCCGCAACAGGCTCGCCGACCGCGGTGCGCGTGTACGTGAGCTGCTGACCCGCCGTGAGCACAATGCCCTCGGTCAGCCCGGCGACCTGCGCACCCGGGCCAACGTCGGCCGACCCGACGCCCGATCCGGATGCGCCCGGCTCCGCCCGAGACAACGGTTCGTGCACCTCGGGCACCACGGCCACCTTCCCCTCGATGAGCGTGACGACCACGTTGTCCCCGGTCTTGTACACGTCGAAGACGGTGCCGAGCGCCTTCACGTGGCCGGGCCCCGCCTGCACCACGAACGGGCGCGCCGGGTCTTTCGCTACTTCGAAGGTCGCCTGCCCGCCCACGAGCTCGACGGTGCGCGCCGTGGCCGTGTAGTTCACACGCAGCTCGGACGCCGTATTGAGTGTGACCACGGAGCCGTCTTCGAGCGGGACCGTCCGCTGCTCCCCCACAGCCGTCACGTAGTGCGTACCCGCGGGCCTCTGGACCCAGAACGCGGCTACGCCGATCGCCAGAAGCATGCTTGCGGCGAGCGCCCATCCGAGCGCGCTGCGCCTGCTGGAGGAAGCCGGAGCCGACGCGGCGAGCTCCGCATGCACGTCCGCATCCCCCTCGATTGCGGACAGATCGTCCCAGAGCTGATCCAGGTCCTCGAACTCGCGGCGGTGGGCCGGGTTGGCCAGCCACGCGCGAAAGCGGGCGGCATCCACTTCCGACATCTGCCCGCCGCGCACGCGCGCGTACCAATCTGCCGCGCGTGCCGAAAGGCTGGGCTCGTCGACGTACGTCCTGTGCGTCATGGGGCTACGTTCTGCTTCACGGTGCGCGGCGGGCTCGTCTCCAGCCGGGCCTCATCGAGGCGACTCTTCAGGTGCGCGAGCGCCTGGCTGATGTACTTCTCGACCATCGACACCGACACGCCCATTTCGGTTGCGATCTCTGCGTACGTCGCCTGACGGAAACGATTCAGCACGAACGCGCGGCGGCATTTGGGCGTGAGCTCGCCCAGCGCCGCGCGCACGATGGCGAGCTCCTGTTCCCCTTTCAGCACGCGGTACGGCGTGGGCTCCTCGCTCGGAATTTCCTGCTCGGCGCTCGAGAGCTCCTCCGGCGCCCGCCAGCGCCGCAGGCGCCGCTCGCTGTCGCGGGCGAGATTGAACGCCGTGCGGAACAGATAGGCCTGCGGGAACTCGATCGCCTCCACACCGGATACCTGATGCAGACGACAGTAGGTTTCCTGCACGATCTCCTGCGCATCCTCCCGGCCGATGCGTTGCCGCTTGAGGAAGCGCATGAGCGCACCGTTATATTTGCGATACAAGGTATCGAGCAGCGTCTTCTGTTGCACCGTCGGCTCGACCAGCTCCCCCCTCTTCATGCGCGCGACGATACACCAGCAGCCGACAGAAGGTCATCGGGAACAGGGGCGGTGACAGGCCACGCCGCGGACCGCAAACTCCCGCGCATCATCGAATCGGGGGATTTCATGGCAGCAGGGCCTTCGGCCGGTGTCGCGGCACTCGGCATCACCATCGCGGGACTCCTGGTGGCTTGCGGCAGCAGCCGCTCGAGCGACACGTCGGCGGACGTCGCCGCCCTGCGGAGCCGGCTCGCGCAGATCGAAGCCGAAGTGGACCGGGTTGCGGATGCGAGTGCCATCAAGCGCCTGCAGCGGGCGTATGGCTATTACATCGATCAGGGATTGTGGGACGAGGCCGCGGATCTCTTCACCGCCAACGGCACCATCGAGCTCGGCCTCGATGGCGTGTACGTGGGGCGGGACCGCATCCGCCAGTATCTTTACCGGCTCGGTGACGGCCGGCGCGGCCTCGCGCAGGGCGAGCTGAACGACCATCTGCAGGTGCAGCCCGTCATCAGCGTTTCCGAAGACGGCATGACCGCGCGGGCGCGCTGGCGCGCCGTGATCATGACCGGACAGCTCGGCAAGTCCGCCGCGTGGGGCGAAGGCCCCTACGAGGTGCAGTACGCGAAACAGGATGGAGTCTGGAAGATCGCCAGCCTGCACTGGTACCACACGTTCCTGGTCCCGTACGAAGGTGGCTGGGCGAAGAACAAGGATCTCACCGGCGGCGTTTACGTCTCGAAGGAGTTCCCGCCGGACCGCCCGCCCACCGAAACATATGACGTGTGGCCGGGCGTTTACGTGCCTCCCTTCCACTACGGTGCGCCTGCAGCCCGGGAAAGCATGCCTGCTGCTTCACCTGCCGGCGCAGGACCCGCCGCTTCGGCTCTCGAGCAAATCGCCCGTCGCGCGCAGCGCCTGCGCGATACGGACGAGGTCGAGAAGCTCGTGTCGATGTACGGCTACTACCTCGACAAGCAGCAGTGGGATGCGCTCACGGAGCTCTTTGCCGAAGACTCCTCAATGGAGATCTCGCAGCGAGGCGTGTACTTCGGCAAGAAGGGCGTGCGCCGGGCGCTCGAGTTGTTTGGTCCGCAGAACATCCTGCCCAACCACCTGCACAACCACATCCAGCTGCAGCCCGTCATCCACGTGTCGCCGGATGGGCAGCACGCCTGGATCCGCAGCCGCGCGCTGAGCCAGCTCGGCACGTTTGGCGCGATCGGTGTGTGGGGCGATGGCGTGTACGAAAACGAGGCGATCAAGGAGAACGGCGTGTGGAAGATCCGCAAGGACCACGTCTACACCACCTTCTTCGCGCCGTACGATCCGGGCTGGGGCTTCGGTGCGCGCGCCACGCCGAAGGCCAGTCCGAAGATTCCGCCGGATGCGCCGCCCACCGAGGTGTACGAGAGCCTGCCGGAGGTGTACGTCCCGCCGTTCCACGCCATGCCTGCGGCGAACGGCGGCGCGGGCACGCCCGAGGTGGCACTCACCGATCTGCCCGAAGCGCTGCGCGAAGACGCCGAGCGCGTGTTGCGCAAGATCGAGCGCCTCGAGGACGAGGACGCCATCGAAAACCTGCAGCGGCTGTACGGCTTCTACATCGACAAGGCCATGTGGAAGGAAGCCGCCGATCTCTTCGCGGAGGACGCGACGCTCGAGATGGGGGGCGAAGGCGTCTACGCGGGCAAGGCCCGCATTCTGCAATACCTGACGCGCAAGGCACCTGAAGGGCTCACGCGCGGAAGACTGATGAACTATCTGCAGCTGCAGCCGATCGTGCACGTGGCTCCGGACGGCCTCACGGCCCAGGGGCGCTGGCGCTTTCTCGCTGAGCTCGGCGAGGACCAGAAGTCGGCCACGTGGGGCGGCGGCATCTACGAGAACGAGTACGTGAAAGAAAACGGCACCTGGAAGATCCGCTCACTGCACGGCTTCGTCCGGTT
The DNA here is from genome assembly GCA_019683695.1 of Steroidobacteraceae bacterium. Taxonomy (GTDB): domain Bacteria; phylum Pseudomonadota; class Gammaproteobacteria; order Steroidobacterales; family Steroidobacteraceae; genus JADGHX01. The sequence continues at coordinate 3,033 of JADGHX010000205.1, read as the reverse complement.
CTTCACGCCTTACGAGGAGGGCTGGGGCAAGACGGCGCTCCCGCTTGCGAAGCCCGCGGCGGACTTCCCGCCCGACCGGCCGCCGACGGTGCGCTACGAGCCCTATCCGGCGACGTTCGTTGCGCCGTTCCATTACACGCATCCGGTGACCGGCAAGTAGCAGGGCGCGTACTCCGTTCGTATGAGACGTGCGACCGGATCGCGCGCCCGCGCATCCGAAAGTCGTGCTGCAGACGATGCTGTCATTCATCCGCTGGCCGGCCGTGTTGCGGTCACGCCCGCAGCTGTGCCTCATTTTCGGAGCGGGCGTGCCGATGTGAAACCGGCAAGCGGTCGCAGGCGGCAAGCGCACGCACCACAGCTGCGAGCGCCGCGGCCCGTGTGTGTAGCGAGTTGAACCGCCGCCGCGCATCCTTGCCGGTCCGCGAGAGCGGGGTCTATATTTCCGGCGGGACGGCGGATGCGTGGCGCTGGGAGGCGCATGAGCGAACCCTTTTCGTCAGTGCCGAAGGATCGTGGCCTGCGCGTGATGCTGCGGGCGTGCCGCTCCACAGTGCGGCGTCTCGTCGGCCGTGTGATCAAGCGGCGCGACGTGGACGAGGTTCTGCAGGAGGCCTTCACACGCTCCTACGCCGCGAGCCGCTCCGCCGTACGACATCCGCGCGCCTTCATCCTTCGTGCTGCCACGCCATTTTCCGCTCAGCCCACGCGCGCAAGCTCGCGCGCAGAGGCGGACGACAGCCCGCTCGCGGATATCTTCGCCCAGCTGCCTGCCGAGCCTCAGCTCGACTCCAGTCAGCGTTTCGCGCTCTTCTGCCGCGCCATTGGCGGCCTGCCGGAGGAGTGCCGTCGGGCCTTCGTGCTGAAAAAGGTGTACGGCCTTTCACAGAACGAAATTGCCGAGCGGCTCGGCCTGACGCCGGATGCGGTCGAGCGGCAGATCGCCGCGGGTCTGCTGCTCTGCCGGGATTACATGGAAGCCGTGGGCGCCGCGGCGCTTGCAGGCGTTGGCGGGTCCGAGCCCAGAAAGACGCGACCGGGGCACCGGCGTTGAGCACGCTGCTCGCGTTTCCGGATTATCGCAAGGCACGCGAGGGCGCCTCGCTGTGGCTTGCACGCGTGGATCGCGGATTGTCCCCGTCCGAGCGCACGGAAATGCGGCAATGGCTGAGAGAGCCCCTCCACCATCGCGCCATGCTCGAGATGGCCCGTCTCTGGCGCGGCATGGACATGATGGCCGTGCTGCCGGAGCTGTTTCCCCTCGATGACGGCCCCGACCGACCGCCCCGCCGCAGTTTCCTCAGCGTGATCACCGCGGCGTTTTCCTCGGTCTGCATCGTGGTGCTGCTCTCGGCGCTCGTGTCCGGCAGCGCGCCCTGGAACCTCGTCAATGCGTCCCACATGGCGATGGAGCACCAGGGCTACGGCACGGTCGCCGGTGAGATCCGCACCGTTCCGCTTCGCGATGGCACGCAGATGACGATGAACTCGAACACCGCGGTCGCGGTGCTCTACTCCCCGCGCTCCCGGGACGTCTACCTGGCGCGCGGCGAAGCGAGCTTCAGCGTCGCGCGCGACGAGTTGCGGCCGTTCTACGTGCATGCGGGCAAGCGCGTGCTGCTGGCCATGGGCGCGGTATTCAACGTGCGTTTGCTCGCGGCGGACGAAGTGGATCTCACCGTGATCGAGGGCCGGGTGAAAATCCTGCCCAGCACGCACGGCACGGGGCTGCGCGAATCGCTGCCGGTTGCGCAGTTCGTCCGCATGGAGACCACGGTCTCGGCGCAGGAGAACGCCATCGTGCAGTCGGATGCCGTGGTCGTGCGCCGACTCGAACCGCACGAGCTCTCCGAGCGCATCGCCTGGCACCCTCGCCCGCACTGAGCCCGAAAGCGCGCGCCGGTCACGCGCCGCATGCCGACGGGGCGCACTTTTTGCGTCGGTCCGGGAAAGCGGTTCGTTTGGAGGGTTCAGACATGTTCGGTGACATCCCGGGCCTTGCCAGCCCGTTTGCCGAATTGCGGCGACTGGAGCAGGAGCTGGACGAAATGTTCGGCAGCACCGTGTGGAGCGGTGGCATCCGTTCGCTGCCGCCAGGCACATTCCCCGCGGTGAACGTGGGCACGACGCCCGACAAGGTTGCCGTGTATCTCTTCGCGCCCGGCATCGATCCGAAGACGCTCGAGATCACGCTGCAACAGAATCTGCTGTCGATCTCCGGTCGCCGCGAGGTTCCGGTCGAGCAGAACGCCACGTACTACCGGAAGGAGCGCTTCAGCGGCGAGTTCCGTCGCGTGATCAGCCTGCCCGAGGACGTGGAGCCGGACCGCGTCGACGCGAAATACACGGATGGCGTCGTGCAGATCACGGTGCAGCGACGCGCAGCGGCTCAGCCGCGGCAGATCGAAATCCACTGACGGGAGGTCGAGCCATGGCCACTCAGCAGGACATCACCCCGCGCGCGGGCAACGGCGACTCCACGCAGGAGCGGCGCGATCGATCGAGCCGCGCCAGCGAAGCGGCTCTGCGCCCACCCGTGGACATCTGCGAGACCGATCAGGGCATCACGCTCTGCGCCGACATGCCCGGCGTGTCGCGGGATCGCCTGAGTCTGCAGGTGACCGGCAACATGCTCATGCTCGAGGGCACGGCGCAACTCGAGCTGGCGGATCAGATGCAGGCGTTGCACGCAGACGTGCGCTCCACCACATACCGGCGCACGTTCGCGCTCAGCAACGAGCTCGAGACGGACAAGATCGACGCGCACCTGAAGGACGGCGTGCTCACAGTGCGCATTCCGAAGCGCGCGGAGCTGCGTCCGCGGCATATCGAAGTCCAGGCGAGCTGAGGCGCAGCCGGACGCGGCCGCGAGCGCGTGTGACGCTCGCGGCCGTGCGCCCGGGCCTGCGGCTCATTGAACAAAACGCCGGCGACGCTGCTGCCGATTCCGCCCGCATTTACACGGTTGTATCGGCTCGCCGTGCCCACCGCGCTCACATGGTGTGCGGGGCGCCCCTTGATCTGCCCCACGGA